>NZ_DASPHO010000151.1:0-27795 GCF_035629615.1 Hyalangium sp.
CCGCTACCCCATCCGCTCCTCTCAGCGCATCCCCCTGCGCTCCGCCGCCGAGCAGCGCGCCCTCGCCCTCTACGAGGTGGAGTTGGATCCGCAGCACCTCATCCCCGTGGGCGTCACCCACTTCGGCACCACTGGCGCCACCGAGCGGAACCAGCAGGCCGAAGACGTCAAGGCGGCCCTCGCCGGTAAGCCCTGGGCCCTGCTCGGGGGCGATCTCAACGCCACGCCCACCGAGTCCAGTATCTCCAGCCTGCTGCAGCAGCTCACCGACGCCTGGACCCGGGGTGGCTCCGGCAGTGGCTACACCAGCTCCGCCAGCTTCCCCACGAGGCGCATCGACTACCTGATGCTCGGCTCCGCGTGGACCTCGCCGGTCTCCGCCAGCGTTGTGGGCGCGTCCTCGCAGTCTGATCACCGCCCCGTGGTGGCCACCCTCATCCTCCCGTGGAGCCAGACCCTCCTGGGCGATCGCGTCCCCGGCACCGCCGTCCAGGCGGACACGAAGGCCGTCGAGGTGGGCGTCCGGTTCCGCAGCAACGTCCCCGGCACCATCCGGGCGCTCCGCTTCTACCGCGGCACCCGCAACGCCAGCGGCTACGTGGCCCGCCTGTGGACCAGCTCGGGCACCCTGCTGGCTCAGGCCTCCGTGACGGATGGGCGCATCCCCGGCTGGCAGGAGGTGACGCTCCCCTCGCCGGTCTCTATCTCCGCTGGGGCCACCTACGTAGTGTCCTATTACAGCTCCAACGGGCAGTTCGGGCGGGACGTCGACGGCCTCCTGAACGCGATCGTCAGCGGCAACCTCACGGCGCCTGCCAGCGCCAGCGTGGGGGGCAATGGCGTCTACGTCTACGCCACGGGTGGCGGCTTCCCGACGAACTCCTACAAGAACACCAACTACTGGGTGGACATCCGCTTCGTGCCCACCCCGTGAGCTCGGCCCCCTGAGCCGCGAGCCAGCTTGGCCCCCTGGGAACAGTGCTAGCTTTCGGCCATGCCGCCGCCAGACCGAAACCGGCTCCCTCCGCCTGTCCCGAACCTGGAGGACCCAGAGGCGCACGAAGCCCAGAACCCCGAAGGTGAGAACCTTCACGAGACCCTCCCCTACGAGCACGCTCGCCGCCCTGGGGATCTGGCCACCGTGCGCCGCTTCCGGCTCACGGTGGTGGAGGGCCCCGGAGCAGGCCTCGTCTGGGAGTCCGCCTCGGACGTGTGCTCCATCGGCTCGCACCCGCTCAATGAGCTCGCGCTGGAGGACTCCACCGTGTCTCGCTTCCACTGCGAGGTGCGCATCGGGCCCCGCGGCCCACAAGTGAAGGATCTGGACAGCACCAACGGCGTCATCGTGGACGGCGTGCAGATGGTGGATGGCTTCCTGCGCGGCGGCAGCCTGCTGCGGCTGGGGCGCGTGGTGCTGCGCTTCGACTTCAGCGCGGAGAGCAACCGGCTCCAGATCTCCGAGCAGACCCGCTTCGGCTCGCTGGTGGGCACCTCGGCGGCCATGCGCGCGTGCTTCGCCCTCCTGGAGCGCGCGGCGGCCCGGGACGTGACGGTGCTGCTGGAGGGAGAGACGGGCACCGGCAAGAGCCAGGCCGCCCAGGCCATCCACAACGCCGGCGCCCGGCGGGACAAGCCCTTCCTCGTGGTGGACTGCGGCGCCATCCCCTCCAACCTCCTGGAGAGCGAGCTGTTCGGTCACGAGAAGGGCTCCTTCACCGGCGCGGTGGGCAGGCGTGCGGGCGCCTTCGAGGAAGCTCACGGCGGCACCATCTTCCTCGACGAGATCGGCGAGCTGCCCGCGGAGCTCCAGCCCAAGCTGCTGCGCGTCCTGGAGACGCGGGAGATCCGCCGCGTCGGCAGCAACACCTGGCTGCCGGTGGATGTCCGCCTCATCGCCGCCACGCACCGCGACCTGCGCGCGGAGGTGAATGCGGGCCGCTTCCGCTCGGACCTCTTCTTCCGGCTGGCGGTGCTGCGCATCGTCCAGCCTTCCCTGCGCCAGCGCCCCGAGGATCTGCCCATGCTCGTGGAGCAGATCCTCCGCTCGCTGGGAGCCGATCCAGAGCGCACCCACGCGCTGCGCACCCCCGAGTTCATCGCGCGGCTGCAGCACGCAGCGTGGCCAGGCAATGTGAGAGAGCTGCGCAACTACCTGGAGCGGTGCCTCGTCTTCGAGGACGCAGTGTCTATCTCCGAGGAAGAGGCACGGCCCGGTGGCGTCCTGGAGGTGGATCCCTCCCAGCCCTATGCCGATCAGCGCCGCCGGGCCATGGACGACTTCGAGCGGCGCTACCTGCGCGCGCTCCTGGAGAAGCACCAGGGCAAGGTGGCCCAGGCCGCCCTCACCGCGGGCGTGGACCGGGTGCACCTCTACCGATTGCTGCGCCGCCACGGCATCAAGCCGTGAGCCTCACCGGCGGCCGGTGATGCGCCAGAGGCCGCTCCTGCTCCCCAGCGGCTCAGCGCGGAAGTCCCCCTCGAGCCCTCGGAGCGCCTCGCCGGAGGCCACCACCCCAGGCTCCAGGCCTGCCCCCACCCATCCCGGCAGGGACAGCAGAGCGCCGGCACCGGCTGGCGCGGGCCAGACCTTCTCCCGCCGCGCGGGCGCCGGGCCTACGTGAACGATGATGGCCAGCGTCACACGAGGCGGGCGCGGGGGAACCTCCGCAGCCTCCAGCCAGGACAGCGCCGCCGCCAGTCCCCGCCCACGCACCGCGAGCTCCTCGGCGGCCCCCTCCGGCAGTGGCGCCACCGCGAGCAGGCAGCCTGCCCCATCCACCTGGATCTCCAGCCCTACCTCTCGAGCTGCCGTGCCCGCCCGCTCCAGCAGCGCATCCAGCCGCTCCATGGCGGCGGCATCCGGCTCGCCCTCCACGCGCGCCTCCACATACAGCGCCACCTCGCGGCCAGGCCACGCCGGGCCCTGCCCACCGTGGATCGCTCGCCGCAGATCCTCGAGCAGCGTGGCCACGTCCGGGTAGCGATCCTCGCGCCGCTTCTGCAGGCAGCGCTGCACCACCGCATCCACCGCGGTGGGCACCGGGGCACGCTCACTGGCCAGCGGTGGCGGCGCGTGCAGGTGCTGCTCCTCCACCTCGTGCGAGGTGCTCCCCAGGAAGGGCGGCTGCCCGGTGATGAGCTGGAAGAGGAGCACGCCCATCGCGTACAGGTCCGTGCGCGCGTCGGGGGCCTCGCCGCGAATCTGCTCCGGCGCCATGGTCAGCGGTGTCCCCAGCACCGCCCCCGTGTGCGTCAGCGAGGAGGCACCCGGCGCCTCCGGGGACAGCCCCTTGGCCACACCGAAGTCCACCAGCTTCACGCGCGCCGCCTCCCCTCCTCCACGCAGGCGCACCACGTTCTGCGCCTTCAGATCCCGATGCACCACCCCGACGTCATGCGCGGCCTGGAGCGCGGCACCCACCTGCTCCAAGAGCTCCAGCGCCTCACGCGGCGAGAGCGGTCCGCGCGCGGCGAGCTCGGCGGCGAGATCCCTCCCCTCCAGCCACTCCATGGCGATGAAGGGCCGCCCATCCGCCAGCTCCCCGTACCCGAAGACGGTGACGACGTGCGGGTGGTGCAGCCGCTGGAGCGTGGCCGCCTCGCGCCGGAACCTGCGCAGGGCCGTGCTGGTGGCGGTGAACTGCGAGCGCATCACCTTCAGCGCCGCGAGCGCACCCGTCCGAGCATCCTTGGCCCGGTAGAGGGTGGAGACAGGCCCGCGGTAGTGGGTGTGCTCCACCACCCAGCTGCCCACCAGCGCTCCCGTGGACAGCTCCTCGCCATAGAGCGATTCGTCCCCGCCAGGCACCATGTGCCCGTTGTAGCCCTCCGGTTACCTCTTGCACAGCGTGGGGTCGCCGTAACCACCCACCACATCACACGCGCCGTTGAGGTAGACGGTGACGGGCGCCTTCCAGAGACGGCCGCTGCGGTCCCGGCAGCTCTGGTAGTCCCCGTCGCCCCAGATCTGCGAGCCATCATCCGTCGCGCACATCGAATCGGGGAAGGAAGGGCTGGCCGGATCCACACACGTGCCCGTGACCTCGGCTGCGCAGTTGGCTCCGGACGAGGGCAGCGCGCAGACCCGGTGGGTGGCACCCGCAGCCCCGCTCGTCCACGCCACGTCGTTGCAGGAGAACATCCGCCGATACACCGAGCCGCGCACCACCTGATCCCTGCCGATGATCTCGCCTTCGATGACCGTGATCTCGGCGGCCAGGGCGTCCGGATCGAAGATCGTGCCGTAGTAGGCGCCCTCCCTCATCCGGAAGACCTCCGCCTCGGACAGGCGATACGGGATGCGGCCCGAGGGCTCCGTCGCCACGCTCGCCGTGCCCTGCAGCGTGCTGTCATAGGGCGCCGTCATCACGTTGAAGTAGCCGGCCGAGGGGCAGGTGAAGGCCACCGCGGGAGGCGTCGTGAGGCAGCTGCCCTCGCTCTGGGCCAGGAAGCGCGCCCCGCTGTCATTGCAGCCCGCGATGCCCTCGCACACCCGCAGCATCATCCGGGTGCCGCTGCTCGAGCCCATCACGGGGCCCGTGCACGTGTCAGGGGCCCTGCCGCCCGCGCCCAGCCGCACCGTCGCGCCGGGCTGGCAGGAGCCGATGGCATCCACCGTCCAGCCACAGCTGCGAGACACGCCCAACGTCTGCGTTGCGCACTCGGAGAAGCTGGCCACCCGCTGCGAGGTGTCTGGATCGTACTCGGTGGGGCGAGTCACCTGCTCCAGCCGGAAGACGGAGGTGTTGGGGTGCTCTCCTCGCATGGACAGCTCCACGCGCTGGCCAAAGGCGTTGTTGCGCGCCAGCAGGCAGGCGGACACCTGCTCCTGGCAGGAACGCGAGGGGGCCTGGGTGGCCCACTCCGAGCAGATCCCCAGCTTCCCGTGCCACACCTCCGGCTGGTTCGTGAGGGGGTGGGTCCACGCAATGTCCTGCCCGGTCTTCAGCGCGCAGCTCACCAGGTAGGACATGAACGTCTGTGCCCAGGGATCCCGGAGCTGGTTCTGGATGTAGCTGTCGCCCGGAGCGGTGAAGAGCGAGTGCAGCGAGCGCGTCCCCAGCCGCTGGTTGGCCGCCCTGTTGGTGGACAGGGCGTTGAACACGAGCGCCTGCGTCGTGAGGGAGTTGGGGATCCGGATCTCGTCCTCGCGCGTCACCGGCTCGGCCTCGAGTTCCTCCGGGAGCGCGGGACCGCAGCCCGCCGTGGCCACCAGCACCCACACCCACCACCCTCCGACGCGCGCCAGCCTGGAACGGGAACGAACCTTCATGATGCTTCCTCCATCAATTCCATCGACGATGGAAACCAAGGAAAGCATGTAATGGGCCAACCCCTTGAGAGGGCTTCCCAGAGGGCGCTCGGGCCGAGCGCTCCCGGTGCTGTAGCGAAAAAAGTCACACGCATGCCCGGCGTTGTGACGGGCCGCGCTACAGGCGGGCGTCCAGCGCCTCATGCAGGGCTTCCAGGCGGGTTCGCCACAAGGGGGCTCCCTCCACGGCGCGCGCGGCCTGTTCCAGCCACTCCCCTGCCTGCTCTGGGCCCCCCGCGCGCAGGGCAGCCTGTGCGGCTTGGAGCAGGATCTCGGCCATCTCATCAGCGGAGGCGTAGGCCTGGGCCTCCTCCACCAGCGTCCGCCACGCCGCGCCCTCGAAGGTGGCCCCCGGCTCCGCCTCGCGCACCGCCAGCTCCACCAGCCGCCGCATGATGGCCGTGGGCGGCAGGGACTCCGGGGGGCAGTGCCCCTCGATCCACCGAAGCTGCCGGGCCGCCTCCGCCAGGTCTCCCAGCGACATGCTGATGCGGGCCAGGAGCAGCGCGTCCACCGGCACCGGATGCTCGCGGAAGAAGCGCACGCCCAACTCGTGCGCGCGGCCGGCCAGCGGCAGCGCCTCCTGGAGCCGCCCCTGCATATAGAGGACCTCGGAGAGGTTGAAGGTGGACCAGCGCTCCACCTGGGCGTGGCCCAGCTCACGCCCCAGTGACATGGCGCGGCGCAGATCCTCCTCCATCCGGGAGACATCGCCGAGCTTGAGCCACAGCAGCACGCGGGCGGTGCAGGTGGCGGCCAGGTGCAGCACGTCTCCTGCGGCCTCGCAGCGCGCCAGTCCCTCCTCGAAGCGCGCGGCGGCCTCGGCAGGCCGATCCAGGAATGTCAGGGCCGAGCCCAGCATCGCCAGGGCCACGACGTGGGTCTCGTGATCTCGGGCCAGCTCTGCGCCCTCCGCCGCCGAGCGGAGGATCCGGGCCGCGGCCTCCCACTCACCCTGGCGCACGTGCATCCGGCCCCGCGCCAGGGTGCAGCGCAGCCCCAGGCGGGGATCATCGAGCTGCTCGATGCGCTCCATCGCCTCGCGCGTGCATGCCGAGGAGCCCTCCACATCCTCCATCCAGTCGCGTGCGGTGGCCTCCTCCAGCAACAGGTCCACCTCCAGCGTGACATCCCTCCAGCTCTCGGCGAGGGCGCGCGCGGCGGAGAGATCGGCGAGCCCCTCACGAAAGAGCTGGAGCCGATGACGGACCCGACCGCGGCCCGCCAGCGCCTGCGCGCGGACACGCAGCCCGTGCTCCTTCTCGGGCAGCAGCGCGAGCGCGCGGGTGTAGCACTGCTCGGCCTCCATCAAGCGGTGGGACTGCCGGGCCTCCTCGGCCAGCGCGAGGAAGGCCATGCCAGCCTCCTGATGGGCGCCACAGCCCGCGGCATGGTGCGCTCGCCGGCGCCGCGCAGCCAGGCTCTCTCCCTCCAGGGAGCGCAGGGCGGCGGCATGCAGAGCCCGGCGCTTGGGCAGGGGGAGCGTCGCCTCCAGGGCTTCACGCAGCAGGGGGTGACGGAAGACGAAGCGCCCCGGAGTGCTCGGACGCAGGAGCCCCGCGCGAACGAGGCGGGCCAGCCCGGCCCCCGCATCCCATGAGGCCACGGCCCCCACCGCCCTCCCGGCATCGAGCTGTCGCAGCGCCGCGTCCACCCGGCCCACCTTCACCTCATTCCCGAGCACCGCGCACAGCTGCGCCAGCGTCTGGTGGACCTCGGGGAGCTCGGCGAGCGCGCGCATGGCCAGCCTCTCGAAGAGCGGCGTCACCGAGATGTCCAGCAGTGCATCCGGGGCGATGTACCACCCACCCCCGGGAGAGGAGCGCAGCGCCCCCGCGGCCCGCAGGGCCCCTGTCAGCTCCACCAGGGACAGCGGCACGCCCTGGGCGAGTTGCTCCAGGCGAGCCAGCACAGGCTCGGGAATGTGCTCGACCGGGCGCAACAGGCGGAGGAGCAGGGAGCGGCTGGCCTCGGAAGGCAGGGGTGGTAGCGCATGGCGCGAGACCTGGGCGCTGCGATCCCCCAGGTGCGGGCGCAGGCCGAGCAACGCAGGACGGCCGGCCACGCAGACCCACAAGGGTGCCCGCGCTTCCGCCAGGGTGGCCAGCTCCAGCGCATCCAGGCTGGTGGGATCCGCCAGGTGCGCATCGTCGAGCAGCAGCACCCGGGGGGTCTCCCGCGCACGCTGACGGAGGCTCTCGGCAAGGGCCCTCGCGGCGGCATGGCGCTGAGCCCCTGAGGATGGCACGGGAGCGACAGGGCCGGAGGCAGCCTCGGAGAATGTGGCGGCTCTCAAGGCCTGCAGCAGCGCGTCCGGCGCGGTGGTGTCCGGAGGGAAGGCGCGCAGGTGCAGCACCTGGGCCCGGGCCTCCACCGTCAGCTTCGCGGCGAGGGCCTCCAGGAGGCGCGTCTTCCCGTGTCCGATCTCCCCGGTGAGGATGCAGAGGCCGGGAGCTCCTCCCTCCAGGCAGCGGACCGCCTCCGCGGACAGCGCCTCCAGCAACGCCTCTCGCCCGACGAGCGGCGGAGTCTCGGAGGCAGAGGGCCATGCCCCGCTGTCCCGGATCAGCAGGAGCGTCCCCCCAGAGCCCGGGCGGGTAGCACCGACGTCGAGCCGAGCGGCGGCCTCGGCAGTGACCTGTACCTGTCCCTCCTGGATCTCCAGGGGCCACCAGTCCTCAGGGTGCGCCAGAGCCATGCCAGCCACGCGTGTCGTGGCGGCTCCGGGGCGCACATGCAGCTCGGCCAGGTGCAGGACGGCCGCGGTCCTCCCGTCCTCTCCCAGTCTTCGCGCGGCCAGAGCCCCGGCTCGCAGGCTCGCATCCACGGAGAGGGACTCGGGGAAGACGACGAGATAGCCACCGGTCCATGCTCGCGCGAGAGTCCCCCCCTGGGACTCGACGGCCGCGAGCAGTGAATCCACGGGCGCTTCCGTCCGGATCCCCAGCACCGCCAAGGGCCGGACGCCCGCGCCCGAGGCACCGGGCCCCATGGGCGTGTGGGCCGCGTCCGGCAAGGCGGGCCTGTCGAGGCGACACGCGGCATCGAAGGCAGCAAGCACGTCGGCAGCCTGGGCGAAGCGCTCGGCGGGAGCCTTGGCCAGACACCGCCGCAGCACCTCGTCGAGAGCTGGCGGAACGGCGGCGCGCTCGGAGACACGCGGCGGGCGGAGGCTGACGTGGCCGTGGCGGATCTCGTCCGCGCCTCCGATGAAGGGCGGCGAGCCCGCGAGCAGCTCGAACAGGAGAATCCCGAGCGCATAGCGGTCAGCGGCAGCTCCCGCCTCGCGGGCATCCAGGCACTGCTCGGGCGCCATATAGATGGGCGTACCGAGCCGCTGGCCCGTGCGGGTGAGGCTCGTGGGTTCCTCACCGGGCCCGCCATCAGGGGTTTCGAGGAACCGCGCGAGCCCGAAGTCGAGGAGGCTCAGCGCGCCGCCCTCTCTCAGGAAGATGTTCTCCGGCTTGAGATCGCGGTGGGCCATCCCTGCGGCGTGCACGTGCTCGAGCGCCGCGCACAGTCCCGCGAGCAGCTCCCGCACCCGGTGCAGCGAGGCAGCCCCGTTGCCAGGAAGCGTGGCCATCCACGCGGCGAGCGTCTGCCCCCGCAGGGCCTCCAGCACCAGGAAGGGACGTCCCCCCACGGTGCCGTGCCGCAGCAGCTCGGGAACGGTGGGCACACCCACCCGGCGCAGCGCGGCGGCCTCACGGGCGAAGCGCTCACGGTGAGCGCCCAGGCCCACCTTGAGCGCCACCTCGCGCCCATCCACCTCCTGGTACGCGGTGAAGACGTGAGAGAAGCCGCCGGTGCCCAGCAGAGTCGCGGCGCGCAGGCCCGGCACGTCCGGGAGCGCGAGCGGCTCGGGTGGCGGTGCGGGAGGCGGAGGCTCGCTGTGCACGGGGCACGCCGCCCCCGGAGCAAGACGGCGGTGACAGGCCGGACAACGCATTGGCTCTTCGGGAGGCTACCAGACCGAGCGCAGCCCGGCGACGACGCCCCTCGTGGCCCTCGCCTGGGCCACCCCCGCAAGAAGGCGTGTGAGGCCTGGGCCAGGAGCGCGGCCCAGGTGGTTGAACGTCGCGGGGCACGGCGCCTGGCAGCTCCCGTAGATGGGCAGGTAGATGTGGACGATCTCCGATCCCAGGGCTTCGACAGGGCCCCCTGCAGCCGGGCTCCGTGCCACGAGCCCTTGAATCCAGCTATGAAGGAAATTGCTGAACTTCCTCTATTCCAAGTCAAACCCGCATTCCCGCCGTAACATGGACTGCTACAGCAGCCCCCGGCTTGTAGCGCCGCTCGCTACGGTCGGCGGATGTGGGGGCTGGGCCGTGTCCTCCCCCCATTGGCGGAAGAATCTCTAATCGTTAGAATCCCGCCTATCTTTGAATCTAGGGTTAACGGGTGCCCTGAGGAGGGCACGTTTCCACTCGGAGTCCTTGCTGCGGCCGTCAGCTGTCACCAGGAGCGGATTTCACTGAACATACTTTCACCTCGGCCGAGCAATCTCCCGCTTGGTCCTGTAGGGTGCGCCGCCATGACTGCAGAGAAGCTCGTTCACGCACAGACCGTCGAGGCGCTGTTCGTCCGTGCCTTCGAGAACCGCCTGACGCCCGCGTGCCGGGAGGCCCTCAAGCGGGCCGGATTGGATCTCGACCGGAAGCTGGAGCGGTCCTACACCCTGGATCAATGGAGGAACTTCCTGCGGATCGCGGCGGCCCACGTGTACGGGGGCGTGCCGGCCGAGGCCGCGTACTACTCGCTGGGCGAGCGGTTCATGGACGCCTGGTTCGGCACCTTCCTCGGGAAGGCGCTGCTGGGTGTGGCCCGGCTGGCGGGCCCTCGGAGGATGTTGCAGCGCGCTGGCCAGGGCATCCGCGCGGGCAACAACTTCAGCGAGGTGCAGGTGGTGGAGCGCGGGCCCGCTTCGCTCGAGCTGTATATGAATGACGTGATGGCTGATCAGCCCACCTTCGCGGCGGGACTGCTGGCCCGGGCGGTGGAGCTGACCGGGGGCTGGCGCGTGGTGGCCATCCCCGAGGGCTTCGACGGGACGGCGAGCACCTTCCACATCCGCTGGTCCGAGGCCCCCGCCGCGGCCACCCTCAGCGAGGAAGCCACTGCGGATGGGCGAGCAGCCGCGCCTCGACCTCGGGCGTGAGCGGTGCCCCATGTGGGGCGCGGGAGGATGAGCGGCGCCACCGCTCCAGCCACCGCGCCCCGAGCGGAGCCTCCAAGGTCTCCAGGCGGGTGGACGCGATCGTCGTCTCGCCCTTCGTGCCGGTAGAGACCCCCGCCCCCACGTAGAAGCCCGCCAGCAGCAGGGTCACCCGTGTGGGTGTGGCAGCGCTGTACGTCATCAGCAGCGCGCCCTCCCCATCCTCGCGGCAGCTGGCGCGGACGCGGGAGAGCACTGCCTCCGTCCACATCTCCAGGTTGGACGCGGGAGAGAACGGATCAAAGGAGACGAGGTCCGCGGGGGAGAGCGCCTCTTCCAGGCGGGAGACCGCGTTCCCCAGCCGCAGCTGCCAGCGGATCCCCTCCTCTTCCCAGGAGCCGTCACGCATGAGCACCTCGGCGGCCTCCCGGAAGGGCTGGAGGAAGGGAAAGCCGATGGGGTCCGCCAGCGCCAGCCGGAGCGGTGCGAGATCCACCTCCAGGCTGACGACTTCGAGAGGCCTCCGGCGCTCGGCGCCCAGCTCGCGCGCGCGGGTGAGGGCGGCCACGGCGTTGGTGGCGGCGCCCAGGCCTACATCGAGGATCACGAGCGGGGGCCCTGGCTGGCGCAGGCGCTCGGCCAGGCGGGGCTGCTCCACGTAGAGGCGAAGGGCCTCCTGCCAGGGACCGATGCTGGGGTGCATCACCTCGCCGTGCCCCAGGTGGCGCACGGCCCGTGCGCCGTTGCGCAGCGTCACCAGCTCGAAGTCGCCGTCGCGGGGGTTGTCTGGCTCCACTCTCAGGGCTCCTCCTTATATAGGGCGCTTCTCGGCTACCGCGCGCTGCCACAACCGGGCGGAGACTTCCGAGACTTGCGCGAAGCTCAGCCCACGTCCTTCAGCGTGACAGCGTTGGGGGAGACGTCGCCGCGCAGATCCTTGGGCGGAGAGATCGAGGCCCTCAGCTCGCGGTACACCTGCGCGTAGGAGCCCTGGAGGATCGCCTCGCGGAGCCGGCCCATGAGCAGCTGGAAGTGCCGCACGTTGTGGATGGAGAGCATCCGCGAGCCCAGGTGGTGCTTGCCCCGCATCAGGTGCTGCAGGTAACCGCGCGTGTAGCGCTTGCAGATGAGGCAGTCGCACGCGGCATCCAGCGGCGAGTCGTCCAGCCGGTACACCATGCGGGTGATGCGCACCAGGCCCTGGAACGTGTAGGCATAGCCCTGCTGCGCCATCTTCGTGGGGATGATGCAGTCGAACATGTCCACGCCCCGCATCACCGCCTCCACCAGATCCATGGGGGTGCCTACCCCCATCAGGTAGCGCGGCTTGTCGGTGGGCAGCGAGGCCGTCACCCGCTCTGTCATCGTCTCGCGCTCCTCCTTCGTCTCCCCCACCGCCAGCCCGCCAATGGCGAAGCCATCGAAGGGGTGCGGGGTGAGGAAGGCCGCGCTCTCGTCCCGCAGGTTCGGGTGCACGCCGCCCTGGACGATGGCGAAGAGGGCCTGCCCGGTGTCCTTCGCGTTCTTGGCCGCCAGGCTGCGCAGCGCCCACCGGTGGGTGCGCTCCATGGCCTCGCGCGTGCCGGGCTCGTCCGTGCGCGAGTCGATGCACACGTCCAGCACCATCATGATCTCCGAGTTGATCGCCTGCTGCATGGCGATGCTGGACTCGGGGCTGAGGAGCTGGCGGCTGTTGTCGTAGAAGCTGCGGAAGTGCGCGCCCTTCTCCGTGATGAGCCGGTCCTCGGGCAGCGAGAAGATCTGGAACCCCCCCGAGTCCGTCAGCACCGCCCCGTCCCACTGCATGAAGGGGTGGATGCCGCCGAACTTCTGGAACACCTCGGCGCCCGGCCGCAGCATCAGGTGGTAGGTGTTGGCCAGGAGGATGCGGGCCCCGGTGTCCCACACCTCCTCCATGCCCAGGTGGCGGAAGGCGGCGTGGGTGGCCACCGGCATGAACATGGGCGTGGGGAAGGAGCCGCGGCGGGTGTGCAGCACCCCGGCGCGGGCCCCGGTGGCATCAGTGGTGAGGAGCTCGAAGCGGACGGCCATCGCAGGGCCTTATACCTGCCGCGCGCCCGCTTCACCCGGACGATGTGAGCGCACCTCCCCCCGTCCGAGAAGCAGGCGGACAGGCGGATGCACCCCATCCATCCCACATAAACGCCTGAGCCCCCGCGTTAGAAAGGGCTCTACACCGCGCCCTTCGCGGTGTTAATGCGCGCGCGCCATGTTCAACGTCATCAACGTCTCCAAGGCCTACGGTCCCAAGAAGCTCTTCGAGGAGGTTAACGTCGCCTTCTCTCCGGGCCGCCGCTATGGCCTCACCGGCCCCAACGGGGCGGGCAAGACCACCTTCATGAAGATCCTCGCGGGAGACGAGGAGGCGGACATGGGCATGATCTCCCGGCCCAAGCGGCTGGGGATCCTTCGCCAGGATCACTTCCGCTACGAGGAAGACCGCGTGCTGGACGTGGTGCTCATGGGGAACAAGCCCCTGTGGGACGCCATGCACGAGAAGAACACGCTGCTGGCCAAGGCGGACATCACCGAGGAGGACGGCAACCGCTTGGGGGATCTCGAGGGAGTGATCGCCGAGGAGGACGGCTACGTCGCGGAGAGCGACGCGGCCACGCTGCTGGTGGGCCTGGGCATCGAGGAGCCGTTCCACGAGGGCCCCATGCGGCAGCTCACCGGCGGCCTGAAACTGCGAGTGCTGCTGGCGCAGGCGCTCTTCGGCAAGCCCGAGGGGCTGCTGCTGGACGAGCCCACCAACAACCTGGACATCGAGTCCATCCGCTGGCTGGAGAACTTCCTGAAGGAGTACATGGGCGTGCTGATCACCATCAGCCACGACCGGCACTTCCTCAACGAGATCTGCACGCACATCGCGGACATCGACTACGAGACGATCATCCAGTACACGGGCGGCTACGACGACATGGTGCACCAGAAGGCCCAGCTGCGCAGCCGCGTCGAGTCCGAGGTCAGCGAGAAGAAGAAGAAGATCGCCCAGCTGCAGGACTTCGTGGCGCGCTTCCACGCGGGCACGCGCGCCTCGCAGGTGCAGAGCCGCATCAAGCAGATCGACAAGCTGAAGACCGACGATCTGAAGCGCTCGAACATCGCCCGGCCCTTCATCCGCTTCGATCAGCGGGTGGTCAGCGGCAAGCAGACGCTGATGATCGAGGGCATCCACAAGTCGTTCGACGGCGTGCCCATCATCAAGCCGTTCAACTCGCTGGTGGTGAAGGGCGAGAGGATCTGCGTCATCGGCCGCAACGGCGTGGGCAAGTCCACGCTGGTGAAGATGATCGCCGGGCAGTTGGAGCCGGACGGCGGCACCATCAAGTGGGGCCACCAGGCCGCCATGGGCTACCTGCCGCAGGACCACCACGGCACCATCCGCAAGGACACCACGGCCTTCGAGTGGCTGCGCGACATCAACGTCAAGCTCACCAACGAGGAGATCTCCGGCGTGCTGGGCCGGATGCTCTTCTCGGGCGAGGAGCGGATGAAGCCCACCAACACGCTGTCCGGTGGCGAGACGGTGCGGCTGCTCTTGTGCAAGCTGATGCTGACGCAGGACAACGTGCTGGTGTTCGACGAGCCCACCAATCACCTGGACCTGGAGTCCATCAGCGCGCTGGCCGACGGCCTCAAGAAGTTCGAGGGCACGGTCATCGTCGTGACGCACGACCAGGAGCTGATCTCCGAGGTGGCCACGCGTATCTGGTCCCTCGAGGAAGGCCAGGAAGTGGTCGACTACAACGGGCCTTTCAACGAGTTCCTGGAGAAGCACTCCGCGGACATCGTGGTCCGTCGAAAGTCGTAGCGGACAGGGCAGCCGAGCGTCGGAGGGGGGTGCTAGGGTGCGCCTCCCTCAAACCCAGGAGACGCCATGTCCAAGACCGTTTTGAAGTTCCTGCTGCCGACCCTGCTGCTCGCCACCACCGCATTTGCCCAGGCCAAGGCGGATGTGAAGGTTGGCACCGCCATCGAGAAGTATGAGGTACAGGGTGCTTCGGACTCCTTCCAGGTCGCCCCCGACACGAAGCTCTACGCGGGCACCAAGGTCTCCGGCATCGAGAACGACAAGGTGACGGTCGTCTTCCTGAAGAACGGCGCCGAGGCCTCCAAGGTCGAGCTGAAGGTGCCGCGCTCGCCGTACCGCACCCACGCGTTCAAGACGATCCGCGCGGGGGACTCCGGCAACTGGACGGTGAAGGTGCTCGGCCCGGATGGCACGGAGATCGGCTCCACCGACTTCAAGGTCGAAGTCTCCGGCTAGCATCGGCTCGCGACACGAGCCTCCAGGGGCACCCAGGGCTCAGCTTGGCCGGGTGCCTCGGCGCAGCAGGAAGATCCCCAGGCCGATCCCCGCGGCCCACTTCGCCGCAGCGGCCAGCGGCGTCTTCCAGAGCGGTACCGGCTGTGCGGGGGGCTGAGCGCCCTGCTCCGGGCGGAACTCCGTGGAGCCCGGCAGCCGGCCCCCTCCGCGCTCCACCTCGCTCTTGGTCGCCATCGCCCCACCCTTCCCTGGCACCTGCTCGCCGGGCGCCTTCCCCTCCGGGGAGCGGTGCTCGAGGATGGCGTTGATCTCCGCGCCCAGCAGGATGACCTGCGCGGAGATCCACATCCACAGCAGCATCACGATGACGCCGCCGATGGCGCCGTAGTTCGCATCGTAGCTGCCGAAGTTGGCCACGTACTGCGAGAAGCCCCACGAGGCGAACACCCAGATGATGACGCCCACCACGGAGCCGGGGGTGATGAACTTGAAGCTCTGCTTCACGTTCGGCAGGGCGTAGTAGAGCAGCGCCCACAGCAGCATCATCATCACGCCGGCCACGGGCAGACGCAGCCAGGTGACCAGGGTGGGAAAGGGCCCTCCCAGCTTGTCCGCCAGGGCGGGTGTGACGACCGCTATCGCCGCCGCGATGATGGAGAAGAGGGCCGCCGCCAGCGTCGAGAGCAGGGCCACGCCACGCACCTTCCAGAAGGGCCGTGTCTCCTCCACGCCGTAGGCCGTGTTGAGCGCCTTCATCAGCGCGACGATTCCGCCCGAGGCGGCCCAGATAGCGCCCACCGCGCCCACGGTCAGCAGCCCCACGTTGTCACCGGCCGCCAGGGACTGAAGGCGCTCACCCAGGATGGAGACCACCTCCTTGGGCGCAACCTGGGACAGCTGCTGGATCAGCACCTGCGCCTGAGCGGGATCGATGAGCACGCTCGCCAGCGACACCAGGAAGAGCAGGAACGGAAAGAGCGCCAGCACTCCAAAGAAGGTCAGCGAGCCCGCGACATCGCCCACCCTGTCGCGCGTGTACTCCGCCTTCAGCGCCTTGAAGAACTCTTTCCAGCCCATCCCCTTGCCCGGGAGAACCATTCCGCCTCCTCGACCATGTCCCGCTGGGAGGATGCGCACTCACCCCGAGCCTGGCGGCGCTCCGGCGTAAAGAGCTCGGAGGAGCGCTCGCTGAGCGGCCAGGCAGCCGCCGCTCCCGCGCCCCGCGCGCAGCAGGAACACGTGGGCAATGATGAGGGACATGAGCGAGCGCATGATCGAATTAGGCACGCTTGTCCCTCTGGGAGACCAGCGCATTGGGCGCCCCTGGGTCCGTGTTGACTGGGTTACTTTCTTGCCCTAATAAGAGCCCCCCCTGACGGAGCCGGGGGCCGCTTCCATGATGGGAACCCGCAGCGACAGCGCCAGCGCACCGAGCAGCGGACCTCTGATCAGCGTGATCATGCCCTCCTACAACCATGCCCCCTTCGTCGAGAGGGCGGTGGGGAGCGTGCTGGAGCAGAGCCTCGGGGATCTCGAGCTCATCATCGTGGATGACGGCTCGACGGACGACAGCCGGCGCATCCTCAAGAGCCTGGAGGATCCGCGGATCTCGCTGATCTTCCAGGACAACGAAGGACCGAGCTCCGCCCTGAACACGGGACTCGCCCGGGCCCGCGGGCAGTACATCGCGTTCATGTCGAGCGATGACGTGAGCCTCCCGCACCGCCTCCAGACCCAGCTCGAGTTCATGCGGGCCGAGCAGCTGGATCTCGTCTTCACGCTCCCGCAGCTGATCGACGAAAGAGGGCGCCGGCTGGACGACGGGGACTTCCCGGCCTTCTTCGGGAAGACGTTCTCCTCGAGCGCCGAGCTGTTCCGGCTGCTCTTCTACCAAGGCAACTTCCTGTGCGCCCCGAGCGCCTTCCTCCGTGCGGACGTGCTCCGTGCGGCGGGCCGGTTCCGGCCGGGCTCCATCCAGCTCCAGGACTTCGACATGTGGGTGCGCATGTGCCCACGCTCCCAGATCCGGCTCATGGGCGAGCGCCTCGTCCAGTACCGCACGCGCGCCGAAGGCAACCTCTCCGGAGGGAAGCACACGGTCCGCATGCGCTTTGAGCTGGCCGTCCTCTACCAGTCCCTCCTCGACAACATTCCTGGAGCATTCCTCCGGGCGGCCTTCCCGGACGTGGTGGGACCGGATGTGGCGGCCTCCGCGGAAGACCTCGAGCTCGACAAGAGCTTCATCTATCTCTCGCATGAGGATCCGCTCATCCGCGCCATGGGGGCGCAGCGGCTCTTCTCCCAGCTCGAGGATGACCGGCTCGCGGCGAGGCTTCGGGACGAGCGGGGCTTTGACCTGGGCCAGTTCTTCCGGATGACGGACACGCTCGACTTCCAGAACCACGGGAGGCTGCTGGCGCTCAAGACGGAGTGTTCGCGGCTGCGCCAGCTGTCGCGCTTCAGAGGATAAGGAAGGCTCCCGTGCTCCGGCTCTATTCGAGACTCGCGTCGCACCTCCCCGGACGCTCCGCACGAGAGCGCTGGAGGCTGCGGCAGCGCTGTGGCGCCTTGTTCGACCCGGCGTACTACTTGGCCCGCTACCCGGACATCGCGGCCGCACGGGTGGATCCGCTGGATCACTTCCTGGAGCATGGCGTCCAGGAGAAGCGCAACCCCCACCCGCTCTTCGACACGGCGTACTACCTGGCCCGCTACCCGGATGTCGTGGCCGCCCGGCTGAACCCCCTGGCGCACTTCCTGGACCACTGCGTCCAGGAGAAGCGCAACCCCAACCCGCTCTTCGACACGGCGTACTACCTGGCCCGCTACCCGGACATCGCGGCCACGGGGGCGAACCCCCTGCTCCACTTCCTGAGCCATGGCGCCCGCGAAGGCCGCAAGCCCCACCCGCTCTTCGACACGGCCTGGTACCTGGTCAACAACCCGGATGTCGTGGCCTCGGGCGTGAACCCCCTGGCGCACTTCCTGGAGCACGGTGTCCGGGAGAAGCGCGACCCCAACCCGCTCTTCGACACGGCCTGGTACCTGGGGATCAACCCGGACATCGCGGCCATGGGCGTGAACCCCCTGGCGCACTTCCTGGAGCATGGCGCCCGCGAGGGCCGGCAGCCTCATCCGCTGTTCGATCCCACCTTCTATCTCCACCGAAATCCGGACGTGGCGGCCACCAAGCAGAACCCGCTCGCCCACTTCCTCGATCACGGGGCCCTGGAGCTGCGCCACCCCCACCCCCTCTTCGACAGTGACTTCTACGCCCGGCACTGCCCGGAGGTCGCCGCCCGCCGTGAGAATCCCGTCGTGCACTACCTCACGCGGGGCGTGAACGAGAGGCTCGATCCCAGCCCGCTGTTCAGCACCTCCTACTACCTGGCGAACTACGAGGACGTGGAGGAGGCGGGCATGAACCCGCTCGCCCATTTCATCCAGTACGGCGCCCGCGAGGGAAGGCGGCCCGGCCCCGTCCGGCTGAGCCAGCACATCCAGGAGCTGCTGAAGCTGGGGCAGCTGGAGCTCGCGCGCGATCTGTTCATGCTCTCCAGTGTCAAACCGCCGCAGCGGGAGGCCGTGAGCGTGACGGTGGCCGTGCAAGTCCGCAGCGTGGTGGAAGAGCTGCGGCGGCGCGACACGCTCGTGACGTACGAGGAGGCCGGGAGCACGACCATCTCGGCGCCCACCCTCTTCGGCACCGATCTCCAGCCGCCAGCAGCCATCGCCCCGCTGATGCCCCAGTACGTGGGCGTCCTCGAGAACGTCAACGTGGTGGGCGGGACTCGGCTCATCCTGAGCTCGGACAACGTCCTGCTCCATGACGAGCTCGCGCAGATCACCTACGGGGACTACGGCATCAAGACGCCGGTGCACGTCCCCTTCGTCGAGAAGGGCAGCGCGATCCTCCGGGCCCACCAGCGGGTCAACGATCGCATCGAGGCCGGCGTCCTCATCTCGTGTGATCACGACAACAACTACTTCCACTGGCTGGTGGAGTGCCTGCCGAAGCTGGTCTTCCTCAACACGCGCCCGGAGTTCGACGGCCTCCCGCTGCTGATCGGCCAGAACCTCCACCCGAACCTCATCCACGCGCTGGAGGTCATCAACCAGGGCCAGCGCCCGGTCATCCGCCTCAAGGATGGCGAGCTCTATCAAGTCCGCAGGCTCATCCTGCCCTCGGATCTCTGCCGGATCCTCGATCGCTACGAGGGCATGCCCGTGGGCGAGACGGATGCCGTGCTCGCGCCGAGCTGGGTGCGCCGCACCGCCCAGCTCCTCGGCTCGGTCCGAGCGGCCCCCGCGCGCGCGCCCTGGCGCAAGCTGTACCTGACGCGGCGCAACGCGGGCTATCGCAAGGTGCGCAACGAGCACGAGCTCGAGCTCATGTTCATCGAGCAGGGCTTCGAGGTCGTCAGCCTCGAGGGCGCCTCGTTCGACTCCCAGGTCGCGCTCTTCCGCCAGGCCTCCCTGATCGTCGCTCCGACGGGCGCGGCGCTGACGAACCTGATGTTCTGCCAGCCAGGGACGCGCGTCATCGTGCTGTCGTCGAACCACGAAGGCTCCAACTTCTACATCTTCAGCCAGCTCGCGCAGGTGATGGGCTTGCGTCTCGAGTACGTGGTAGGCCGGCGGAGCTACCAGACCACCGCCTACTCGGTCCACGATGACTATGTCATCAGCGTGGACCTGCTCCGCGAAGTGATCACCGATCCGCAGAGGGGAATTGCTCATGCCTCATCGTGAGGAGAACTGGTCCATCATTCAGCTGCCCGTGATCCCGGATCACCGAGGCAACCTCACGTTCATCGAGGGGGATCGGCACATCCCCTTCCCCATCGCGCGGGTCTACTACCTCTATGACGTGCCAGGAGGCGCGAGCCGCGCGGGCCACGCGCACAAGCAGCTGGCGCAGCTGATGATCGCGGCGTCCGGGAGCTTCGATGTGCACCTGGATGACGGGACGCGCAAGGAGACCTTCTCCCTCAACCGCTCCAACAAGGGGCTGCTCGTCCGCTCCATGGTGTGGCGGGAGATCGACAACTTCTCCTCGGGCGCGGTGTGCCTCGTGCTCGCCTCGATGCCCTACGACGAGAGCGACTACTACCGCAGCTACGAGGACTTCCAGGCCGCGATCCGGCAGAGGGGCTAGCACCATGTCCGTCCCATTCTTCGAGCTGAAGTCCGCACACGCCACGCTCCAGCCCGCGCTGGATGACGTCTGGCGCAACACCCTGGCGAGCGGGCACTTCATCCTGGGCGGCGAGCTGGAGGCCTTCGAGGCGAAGTTCGCCGAGTACTGCGGCGCCCGGTTCTGCATCGGCGTGGGCAACGGGCTGGACGCGCTCACGCTCACCTTGCGGGCGCTGGAGATTGGCTCAGGGGACGAGGTGATTGTCCCGACCCACACCTTCATCGCCACCTGGCTGGCGGTCTGCGAAGTCGGAGCCCGCCCAGTCCCCGTCGAGCCGGACGAGCACACCTTCAACCTGGATCCCGCACGGCTGGAGAAGGCGATCACGCCGCGCACGAAGGCGATCATCCCGGTGCACCTGTACGGCCAGCCGGCGGACATGCGCGCCATCCTGGAGATCGCGGATCGCCATGGCGTGCCCGTGCTCGAGGACGCGGCGCAGGCGCACGGGGCGACGAGCCACGGCAAGCGCGCGGGGGGGCTGGGGCGCGCTGCGGGGTTCAGCTTCTATCCGACGAAGAACCTCGGCGCGCTGGGGGACGGCGGGGCGGTGGTGACGAGCGATGCCGGGCTCGCGCAGCGGCTGCGCCTCTTCCGCAACTACGGCTCCGTCCAGAAGTACCAGCACGACAGCCTCGGCGTGAACTCGCGGCTGGACCCGCTCCAGGCCGCCGTCCTCTCCGTCAAGCTCCGCGTGCTCGACGAGTGGAACGAGAAACGCCGGCGCATCGCGCGGATGTACTCGGAGGGCCTCTCGGGTGTCCCCCACGTCCTCGTCCCCAAGATCGCGAGCGGGGCCGAGCCCGTGTGGCACCTGTACGTCATCCGCAGCTCCCGGCGAGACGCGCTCCAGGAGGCCCTCACCCAGCAGGGCATCGGCACGCTCGTCCACTACCCCAAGCCGCCCCACCTCCAGAAGGCCCACGCGGAGCTCGGCTTCAAGCCTGGGGACTACCCAATCGCCGAGAAGCTCTCGGCCGAAGTGCTGAGCCTCCCCATGTGGCCTCACATGAGCGATGACGACGTCAAGCGCGTCATCGCTGCGGTGCGTGGCGCCGCGGAGAAGCTGGCGTAGGTGCAGCCCCCCAGGTGAGCAGGAGGAGCGAGCCATGAACAAGATTCATCCGACGGTCATCATCGAAGGGGACGTCAAGCTCGGAGAGGGCAACGAGATCCTGCCCTACACCGTCCTCACCGGCCCGCTCACGATCGGGGACAACAACCTCATCGGGCCCCAGACGGTGATCGGCTCGCCCGGGGAGGACACGAAGAATCCTCGGCACGACGCCTCGCGCAACCCCATCGTCATCGGCAGCAACAACATCATCCGCGAGCACGTCGCCATCCAGAAGCCCTGCTACGAGGACATCACCCGGCTGGGGGATCACGTCTTCGTGATGCACGGCGCCCACATCCCGCATGACGCCATCCTCGAGGACCACGTCGTGGTGACTCCACTGGCGGTCGTCGGCGGCATCTCCAAGATCCTGAAGGGCGCAAACCTCGGCATGGGGTGCACCATCCACCAGTACTCGGTGGTGGGGCAGTACTCGATCGTCGCCACGAACGCGGCCGCGGTGAAGAACATCAAGCCCTTCTCGCGCTACATCCCGGGCAAGCCCATCAGCGTCAACGCCTACGCCATCAAGAAGTATGGCTTCGAGGCCTTCGCCGAGGAGATCACCCAGTACGTGCTCCACGGCCAGCAGCCGAAGAGCGATCAGGTCCTCGCGGTGACCGAGCACTACGAGAGGCTCCACAAGAACTCGAAGCGCGAGCAGTACGAGTAGCTCGGGCCTGGGACACCTGCACTCAGCGGGTGTACGCGGGCAGCGCGTTCACGTCCTTGAGGCGCGGCGCGGCGGAGTCCTTGGCGGACAGCTTCGGCGCCTCGGAGATCGGCCACTGGATGGCCAGATCCGGATCGTTCCACGCCACGGAGTGCTCATGCTCCGGGGCATAGAGCGCGGTGCACTTGTACTGGAAGTCCGCGGACTCGGAGATGACGAAGAAGCCGTGCGCGAAGCCCGGCGGCACCCAGAACTGGCGCTTGTTCTCCGCGGACAGCTCCACGCCCACCCACTTGCCGAACGTGGGCGAGCCGCGGCGGATGTCCACTGCCACGTCGAACACCGCGCCCGCCACCACCTGGACCAGCTTCCCCTGCCCTTGCGGCTCCTGGTAGTGCAGCCCGCGCAGCGTCCCCTTCACCGAGCGCGAGTAGTTGTCCTGCACGAAGGGGCCCTGGATGCCGGCGTCCGCGTAGCGCTGGGAGTGGTACGTCTCCAGGAAGAAGCCGCGCGCGTCTCCGAAGACCTTCGGCTCGAGGATGAGGACGCCGGGGATCTCCGTGGGGGTGACCTTCACGGCACCGCTCCCCTGTTCTCGATGAGGGCCAGCAGGTACTGGCCATACTCGTTCTTCTTCATGGGCTCGGCCATGGCCGCCACCTGGGCCGCGGTGATGTAGCCCATCCGGTAGGCGATCTCCTCAGGGCAGGCCACCTTGAGCCCCTGCCGGTGCTCAATGATCTCGATGAAGTTGGAGGCCTCGATCAGCGACTCGTGGGTGCCGGTGTCCAGCCATGCGTAGCCGCGGCCCATCAGCTCCACGTGGAGCTGCCCGCGCCGCAGGTACTCGGCGTTCACGTCGGTGATCTCCAGCTCGCCGCGCTTGGAGGGCTTGAGGTTGGCCGCGATGTCCAGCACCTGCTGATCGTAGAAGTACAGGCCCGTGACGGCGTAGTTGGACTTGGGCTTCGCCGGCTTCTCCTCGATGCTCAGCGCGCGGTTCTGAGCGTCCATCTCCACCACGCCGTAGCGCTCCGGATCCTTCACGTAGTAGCCGAAGACCGTGGCTCCCTGGGGCCGCTTCGCCGCGTGCTGCACCATGTCGCTGAGGCCGTGGCCGTAGAAGATGTTGTCGCCGAGGATGAGGCACGAGGGCTCATTGCCCACGAACGGCCGGCCGATGATGAACGCCTGGGCCAGCCCCTCGGGGCGCGGCTGCTCGGCGTACTCGAAGCGGACGCCCCACTGCTCCCCGCTGCCGAGCAGCTCGCGGAAGCGCGGCAGATCCGTGGGCGTGGAGATGATGAGGATCTCCCGGATTCCCGCCAGCATCAGCGTGGTGACGGGGTAGTAGATCATCGGCTTGTCGTAGACGGGCAGGAGCTGCTTGCTGACGACACGGGTCAGCGGGTACAGGCGCGTGCCCGAGCCACCGGCGAGAACTATGCCTTTCATCATCCACCTCGAGAGGGTGTGGGTGCGGACTTCCACGCCGCATGGAACCGAGTGAGCGACTCGGACAGGGACAGCGGTTGGGCCGAGAGCTGGCTGCGCGCCTTGTCCACCTTCAGCCCGCTGTGCAGCGGACGGGGGCTGGGCAATTTCAGATCTGCCAGCTTGGAGGGCGTGATGACGCTCGAATCGAACCCGAACACTTCACAGAGCGCCCGGCCGAAGGTGACTCGGTTGACGACCTCGCCGCCGCAGGTGTTCCAGGTACCGCCCAGCTTGCGCTCGCCCAGCTCCACCAGCATCGCCGCCACGCTGTCCGCGAAGGTGGGCGAGACGAACTGATCCTCGAAGAGCTTGAGGGGCTGCTTCTTCTCCAGGGCGCTCACCAGCCACGCGCCGAAGTTGAGGCGGCCCGCGGGCGGCCAGCCGTACACCACCGCCGTGCGAGCGATCGCGCACCCGGGGGCCAGCACGCGCGCGGCCTGCTCGCCCATGTGCTTGGTGATGGCGTAGACGCCGCGCGGGTTGGGCAGGGCCTCCTCGTCATACGGCCCGTGGTCCCCGTCGAAGACGTAGTCCGTGGAGACGTGGACCAGGTGCGCACCCACCCTCCGAGCGCCCTTGGCCACCGCGGCCGTCGCGGTGACATTGGCGGCGTAGGCCTGCTCGGGGTTCTTCTCGCACGCATCCACCTCCGTCATGGAGGCGGGGTGGATGATGACCTCGGGGGAAGAGGACTCGATGGCGGTGAGGACGTCCGCCTCGAGGGTGAGCTCCACGGGGAGGTAGAGGTAGGAGCCTGCCGTGCGCCGGCCGCCACGGCCGAGCCCCACCACCTCGTGCCCGCGCTCCTCCAGGAGGGCGCAGATGCGGCTGCCGACCAGCCCGTTGGAACCCGTGACGAGGAAGCGCATGCGAGTGCTCCGGCCAGTGCTAGCCCTTGAGGCGGGCGCGGTACTGGCTCTCGAAGTATTGGCGGTAGGCGCCGCTCATCACCCGCTCCCACCACGCGGAGTTGTCCACGTACCACTTCACCGTCTCGGCCAGGCCCTGCTCGAAGGTCTGCGCGGGTGTCCACCCGAGCTCGGCCTTGCTCTTCGACGGATCGATGGCGTAGCGACGATCGTGCCCAGGGCGATCCTTGACGTACTTGATGAGGGACTCGGGCTTGCCCACCAGGCCGAGGATCGCCTTGACGATCTCGATGTTCTTGCGCTCGGCGCCACCGCCGATGTTGTAGACCTCGCCGGCCTTGCCCTTCTCCAGCGCGGTGACGAGCGCGGAGCAGTGGTCCTCCACGTGGAGCCAGTCGCGCACGTTGGCGCCATCGCCGTACACGGGCAGCGGCTTGTCGTGCAGCGCGTTGACGACCATGAGGGGGATGAGCTTCTCGGGGAACTGGTAGCGCCCGTAGTTGTTCGAGCAGCGGGTGACGACGACGTCCAGGCCGAACGTATGGTGGTAGGCCAGGGAGACGAGGTCCGCGCTGGTCTTCGAGGCGGAGTACGGGCTGGAGGGCTGGAGCGGGGACTGCTCGGTGAAGGCGCCGGTGGGACCGAGCGAGCCGTACACCTCGTCCGTGGAGACCATGAGGAAGCGCTTCAGGCCCCGCGAGCGAGCCGCCTCGAGCAGCCGCTGGGTGCCGAGCACGTTGGTGGCAACGAAGACCTCGGGGCCGAGGATGGAGCGATCCACATGGCTCTCAGCGGCCAGGTGCATGATGGCGTCGATGGAGTGCTGCACCATCAGGTGCTCGACGAGCTCCGGGTTGCCGATGTCACCCCGGACGAAGACGTGCTGGGGATCCCCCTCCAGCTCCGAGAGGTTCTCGAGGTTGCCCGCATACGTGAGCTTGTCGAGATTGACGACCTTCCACTCGGGCCGGTGCTTGCGGATGTACTTGACGAGGTTGGAGCCGATGAACCCGCAACCGCCAGTAACCAGGACGTTCATTTCGACTTACTCTGAATAATCGAGGGATGCGGAGTGGCTATCGGATCGGCCCCATCCCGTCAAGGTTACCTTGTGCGAGCGGCAGTCCGAGGATAGAGGCGGCACTCTACCGTGATGCGTCGGAAAAGCAGGCATCCCAGCGGACCTTCGCCCGCCCGGGCCGTCCACCAGCTCCTGCCTCGGCTCTCCTGGGGTGACGCTGTGGGCAATCAGGTGCGCTACCTCCAGGGGCTCCTGAGGGCGTGGGGCTACACGTCGGAGATCTACGCGAGCCAGTGGGACGAGGAGTGTCGCGAGCAGGTACGGCCAGCGGAAGCCTGGGGCAAGGAGGCGGACGAGGACTCGGTGCTCCTCATCCACCACAGCTTCGAGTCCCGGCTGGTGCCGCTGATCGCGCGAGGGCCTGGACGCAAGGCGCTCGTGTACCACAACGTCACGCCCGCCCAGCTCTTCGAGGGCTTCGATCGGAAGGTGGCGGCGGCGTGCGAGGCGGCGCGGGAGGAACTGCTGGCCCTGCGGCCGCTGGTGGAGGCGGCATACGCCTATTCGCACTTCAGTGCCGAGGAGCTGACGGCAGGGGGGTTCCCCCGGGTGTCCGTGCTGCCCTTCGCGTTGGACTGGAGCGCCTTCCACGCGCCGCCCGATCCCACCTTCCAGGCGGAGTTCGATGACGGCTGCGTCAACCTCCTCTTCGTGGGGCGGGCCGTGCCGAGCAAGCAGCTGGACGACGTAATGCGCGTCTTTGCGGCGTACCAGCGGCTCTACCAGCCGCGCAGCCGGCTGCTCATCGCGGGCTACCTCAACCGGGAGACGCCTTATGGAACGTACCTGCATGGGGTGAAGGAGCTGCTGGGGGCGGAGCGCATCCACCTCCTGGGGAGGGTGAGCGCCTCGCAGCTCTCGGCGTGCTATGCGGTGGCCACCGCGTATCTCTCGATGAGCCGGCACGAGGGCTTCGGTGTGCCGCTGCTGGAGGCCATGGAGCGTGGAGTGCCCGTCGTGGCCTACGGCGCGGCGGCGGTGCCAGAGACGATGGGCGGAGCGGGGCTGGCCACGCGGACGAGAGATCCTGTGGAGGTGGCGCAGCTGCTCGCGGTGCTGGAGCGAGAGCCTCAGCTGCAGCGGAAGATCGTCGCCAGGCAGCGGGCGCGGCTTGCTTCGCTAGAGCAGGAAGCGGTGGCCGAGCAGGTCCGGGAGGGGCTGCGTCCCTTCCTGGAGGGCTCGCGGGTGGCTCCGCCGGAGGCTCCTGCCGCCGCCAGTGTGGAGCTCGTGTGCCCGGGATACGTGAGCCACCCACGGGCCCCCGCTTCGCTCCTTGCGCGAAAGCTGGCCGAGCAGCTCCCCGAGGCTCGCGTGCTGGCCCTGAGCCCTGCCACTCCCCTGCTCTCCACGAGCCCTCGGGTGGACCGGAGCGGAAGCACGCCCATCTGGCACTTCAGCCCTGACCAACCGCTGCCCGCCTCTGCGTCGGAGGCCCTCCCGCTGCCAGGCTCGTCCTCGCTGGAGATGGCCGTGCGGACCTCGGCCGTGAAGACCGTGTTCCTCGATGCGGGAACGAGCGTAGCTCGAGGTGTGCTCCCTCACGTCCAGTCGCGTGCGTGGGCCCTTCATGAGGCCACGGCGCCGGTGCCAACCGAGGCCCGGGGTCTCGGAGAGCGGCTCATCGCTTATGATGCCGGACAAATGGAGGCGGCCGTCCACCGGCTGGTGGAGTCTCTGCGCCTCTCAGGAGCCACCCATGCGCGCTGAAGAACTCTTCACGGATCCCGCCCTCGCGGCGAAGGTGGCAGCCGCCACGGAGCGACTCCCTGCGCCCTCGTCCGAGGATCGCGAGGCCCTGCGCACCATGCTGGAGCGGACGGAGCGGGTGCCCACGGAGGCCCAGTGGCCGCCGATCCTCGAGACGCCGCGCCAGAAGAAGGACTCGCGCTATGCGGATCCGCCCACGTCGCACCGTCCCGTGGTGGGACCGGCGCTGGTGCTGGCCAAGCGTGCCTTCCGTGGGGTCTTCCAGCCGTTCATCAACGAGGTGATGCGCAAGCAGGTGGAGTTCAACGAGGCCATCCTGGACTCGTTGGCGCTCATCTACGAGCAGCAGAGAGAGAACGCGCGCACACAGGCCGCATGGCGCAAGGAGCTCACCGAGCGGCTCGCCCGGATCGAGCAGGCCTCGGACCGCAAGCCACGCTCCCCACCCCGAACGAAGCGCTGACTCCACTCCACTCCTACAATCCGCTCCCCTCTCGGAGCTCAGTCCAACCTACAGAGGAAGGCGGATGATCGATGCGTCCCAGGGGAAGGGGTATGTATCTGGGGCTGCTGATCAGACCCAAGGTGGCGTAGGAAGTGGCCCACACGAAGGGCAGCGATCAGGCGTTCGCAGAGGCACGGCGCAAGGCGTACTACCCACGCGACACCTGAGTGCGTGGGGCTCCCAGTCATCGTCGTGGCATGAGGGCCTGCCCACCCCTGACGCGGTGCCCCTGGGAGGGGGAGCGGCACCCGGTGGACGGAACACCCGGTGGGAGTCCTCCTCCTCCGCATGGCACGAACCTGTATGACAAGCAGTCCGGCTCAGGGAGGCCGAGTCCGACCGGAGCCCACTTGTGGATTGAGGCACAGAGCTTGGGTGGCCTTGAGGTG
>NZ_DASPHO010000152.1:0-3087 GCF_035629615.1 Hyalangium sp.
AGACGATGACTGCCGCGGGGCCGTTGTAGAGGTTGTTGATAAGCCCGTTCAGGAGAAAGACAAACCAGTGCGAGGCCTTGTCCGCCCCTTCCATGAGGGGAGGATGAACCCCGTGGCCCAACACCACGATGAACGCGCACACGAAGCGCAGGCTGTCGAGCCCAGCCACGCGCACTCTCAGGTTTCCGTCCTGCTGACTCATGGATGACGACCCGATTCCCGCATGAGCGCCGTGCTCTGGCGCCCCGTTGCCCTGGCGTGGCCAGGAGGAGGCCAGGATAGAACACCTCGGTGGGGCCTCGATAGAAGTGCCCGCCACCCTGGGTGCCCGCCCGCCTGGCCGGGCTCGGTGCACAGGCCTGGAGCCCGGGACGAGGCGCTCCGGCCCGGACCCCTCACGGCGGCGTCTCGGAGGTCGTCTCCAGCAAGTGCTCCACGATGTCCTTCCTGTGCGGATCCTCCATCAGCTCCTGCCGCCGCGCCTCCAGGAGCTTCCGCTCCTCTTCCTCCAGGCGCGCCACCCAGGCCTCCTCGTCCCGCCGCGCCCCTGTGGGCACCAGCTGCAGTCCCTCGCGCACCGCCCGCGCCGCGTCCCCATAGCGGCGCAGGGACTCGTGGAGCCGCGCCACCGTGAAGTGCGCCTCCGGTGCGGGCACGAGCCTGGCGACCGTCTGGTAGCGCTCCAGCGCGCGAGAAAGCAGACCCTCCCGCTCGTAGCTGACGCCCTCCAGCGACAGCAGTCGTGCCCGCTGTGGATAGTCCGAGATGAAGGGGCTGGCCTGCTGGAGCACCTCCCTCGCACGCCGCGTCAGCCCCGCCTCGAGGAGCTGACTCGACAGCAGGAAGGCCAGCTCCACCTTCGCCGGGAAGCGAGGCAGGAGCCGATCGAGGAGCTGGAGCGCCTCCTCGCGTCGGCCCTGGGCTCGGAGGATCTCCGCGCGCAGCATCGCCGGCCCGAGCGCATCCGGCGCCCGGCGCTCCAGCTCGGCGCACAGCGCCTCCGCGGCCCCGAGCTCTCCCCTCACCATGCGCAGGCGCGTCTCCTGCTCCCACAGGGCCTCCATCTCCCGGGCGCCGAAGCGGACAAGCGGGGCCTCGGGCGAGCGGTCACCCAGCATCGACTCGAAGTGCTCACGTGCCCAGCCGAGCCAGGCGAGTGCCAGCTCCTGGGAGCCTGGGTGTGAGAGGAGCGACAGGGACAGCGCTGCCACCCTCCGGGGATCGTCCGGGGTCAGCGCCTGCAGTTCCTCCAGTGTGCGCGCCTGCCCTAAGGCCTCCCGCCTCAACACCTCCGTGTCTCCCGACTCGTACGCCAGCCGGTACTCCAGGAAGGCCTGGCTCCGGCGCCCTAGCGCCAGCAGCGCCCGCGCGCCGATGCGGTGTGAGGCGGCATCCAGCGGCCGCAGGTAGAGCGCCCGGTTCACGAAGGCGAGCGCCTCCTCGGCCGTGGCCCTTCCCCCCATCGCGTACGCCGAGCCGGCGAGGCTGTAGAGCAGGTAGTCCGCCGGATGCCGATCGATGAGGACCAGCGCTCGCGCTCGCACCTCGGCCAGTGGTGCACGTGCGCGGATGAGCCCCGCCAGCTCCTCCTCCGCCCCCGCGAGCGTGTGCCGCCCAGGCACGAGCGCCACGACAGCAAGGAGCGAGAGCGCCGCGGCGACTCCCAGCCCTTGGGTGGGAGGCAGCCGCCTCGTCACTCCTGGAACCGCGGGGGCGTCGCGCTCCTCCGGCCGGGCCACCGCTGCGAGCATCACCCAGGCGGCCACCGCGGACGCGGGCAGCTCCAGGCTGAAGTCGAAGAGGTTGTGGAGCCCCAGCGCCCCGACTCCCGCGAGCACCGCCACCTCCGCGCCTCCCAGCCGCTCCCGCTGCACCAGCCGCAGGAAGCCCCACAGCATCGCGGCCAGCAGCGCCAGGCCCGGCACTCCGAACTCCGCCGCGAGCTGCAGCACCGCGTTCTCCGGGTGCGTCAGCGTGTTGGGGTTGGGCTCGGTCTGGTAGCGCGGGAAGGCGGCCTCGAAGGCCCCGCGGCCCATGCCCAGCACCGGGAAGGCGCGCGCCGTGGCCACCATCCTGGGCCACAGGTCCAGCTTGCTCTGGCGCAGCTCCTCCAGGCTGTCCGCGCTGGCTGCCTCGGCCACCAGCTTCTCCCACGCCACGTAGCCCCCCACCGCCAGCGTCGCGCAGAGCACGAGCAGCGCGGCAAGGCCCCGGCTCGTGGCCGATGGCACACGCTCCCGTCCCGGTACTCCCTGGCGCTCGCGCAGCACCCACACCGCCAGGAGCACCTGGCCCAGCAGGAAGAAGAGGATCCCCGCGCGGGAGAGGGAGAGGAGCACCCCCGCCCCGGACAGCAGCGCCGCCGCGGCGAAGACCAACCCCCGCCCGCGCAGCTCGCTGGTGAGCGTCAGGCCCAGCGCCACCGTGGAGGCCAGCCCCAGGAAGCCGGCCAGGTGGTTGGGATTGCCGAAGGGCGTCACCAGGGGCGGCTGCGCATGGGCATAGGCGCGAATGCCGAACAGCTCCGTCAGCCCCAGCAGCGCGTGCAGCAGCCCGATCACCGTCACGGCCGCCCCCGTGAAGGCCAGCGTGGCCAGCAGCCGGCGCCGCGAGCGCCGGGAGCGGCACACCTCCACCGCCGCGACGAAGGCCAGCGTGTACGCGACATACCCCGCCAGCGCGCGCCAGGTGGCGGGCGGATCCAGGGAGATGGGGCGCGCGGACGTCAGCCCCAGGGGAGCGAGCGCGAACTCGCGCAGCGCGGCCGCCTCGGGGCTCACCCATTCGAGCAGGGCCGCGGGGAGCGGGAGGAGCTGCACCAGGCAGAGCGCGGCGCCCGCCACCAGCGGCACCGCGAGCAGCGGCACGTGCAGCGCGTGGCCCTGGCGCCGTGCACCCACTCCGGCCAGCGCGATCGCCAGGATCGCCAGCCCCACCAGCGGCCAGAGCACCCACGTCGGCGCCCCACCGAGAGCCAGGGGGCACAGGACGACGAGCCCCACCAGCGCCGCTTCGGCGCCAAGACTGAACCGGGAGGTGCGGCGAGATGCGAGGGGCATGGACGCGCCCTGACTATCTCACGAGCCA
>NZ_DASPHO010000153.1:0-14788 GCF_035629615.1 Hyalangium sp.
CTCGCCCTCCGGCATGGCACAGCCGAGGATCACGTCCTCCACCTCCTCCGGCTTCAACCCCGGCACTCGCGCCACGGCCTCTTTGATGACGAGCGCCGCCAGCGTGTCCGGCCGTGTGTCCTTGAACTCTCCCTTGTGCGCGCGGGTGAACGGGGTCCGCACCGCGCTGGCAATCACGACTCGACCGGCCATCTTTCGTCTCCTCGCCTGGACAGCGTCCAGGCAGTCAAGGTCTTCATCTGAAATCGCTCTGGAACGTTGGATAAAGCCCGCGCGCTAGTTCCGCAGCGGCTTTCCCTTCTCCAGCATGAACATGAGCCGCTCCTGGGTCTTCTCCTCACCCGTCAGGCTGAGGAACGCCTCCAGCTCCAGCTCCAGCAGCTGCTCCTCGGTCAGCAGTGCCGTCGGGCTGGTGTCCCCACCCGTCAGCACCCGCGCCAGCTTCTGGCCGATCTTCCGATCATGCGCGGAGATCTGGTTGTTGAGCTGCATGTCGTACAGCATCATGTCGATGGTGGCCGCGCCGCTCGGACCCGCGAGGCGAAACCGGGTGGGACGCGGCGGCCGGAAGCCTGACTTCGCCATGCCCAGCGCCCGCTGCTTCGCATCCGCGAGCAGGAAGTCCCGGTTGGCGCTGATGCCATCGCTGGCGTTCAGGAAGCCCAGCTCCCGAGCCTCCTCCGCACTGGTGGCCACCTTCGCCGTGCCGATCGCCAGGAACACCTTCTTGAGGAAGGGCAGCGGGTCGAAGTCCTTGTCCGAGGCGTAGTTGCCGTACACGTTGCGCATCAGCTGCATCGTGCCGCCACCACCGGGGATGAGGCCCACGCCCACCTCCACCAGGCCCATGTAGAGCTCCGCCGAGGCCTGGATGGCGTTGCCGCCCATCGCCGCCTCCGCGCCGCCGCCCAGCGTGAGGTTGAAGGGCGCCGTCACCACCGGCACCGGGCTGTAGCGCATGCGCTGGTTGGCCGCCTGGAACGAGGCCGCCATCTTCCGGATGGAGTCGAAGTCGTCGCTCTTGGCCGCCATCAGCAGCGCCATGATGTTGGCGCCCGCCGAGAAGTTCGCCCCATCGTTGCCGATCACCAGGCCCAGGTGGTTCTTCTCCGTCTCGTCCAGGGCCTTGTTCATCATCGCGATGATCTGATCGTCGATGGAGTTCATCTTCGAGTGGAACTCCAGCAGCGTGGCACCATCGCCCATGTCCCACAGCGAGGCGCTCTCGTTGCCGGCGATCTTCTTGTTGCCGCGCTTGAGGTACTCCACGCGCTGGGTGCGCGCGTTCTCCTGCACCGGCTTCACCGACTTGCTCGGAATGTCCCAGTAGGTGTCGCGGCCGTCCTGCACGCCGTAGAAGGACTCGCGGCCCGCCGCCAGCATCTGCTCCACCCACGGGGCCAGCTCGATGCCCAGCTCCTTCATCCGCGCTACGCCCGCGCGCACGCCGTACGCGTCCCACGTCTCGAAGGGGCCCAGCTCCCAGCCGAAGCCCCACCGCACGCCACGGTCGATGTTGACGATGTCGTCCGCGATCTCCGGAATCCGGCGGCTGGAGTACGCCAGCACGTCCAGCGTGACGCGCTCGGCGAACTTCGCGGCCTTGTCCTGGCCCTTCATCACCAGGGCCACACGCTCGCGCACGTCCTCCACGTCCTTGGCCGCGCCCAGCGACTCGAAGCGCACCTTGTTCTGCGGCCGGTAGTCGAGCGTCTTCAGATCCAGCGCGAGGATCTCCTTCTCCCCATCCCCGCCGCCGCCCTTGGACTTCTTGTAGAAGCCCGAGCCGCTCTTGTCGCCCAGCATCCCCTTCTCCACCATCTTCTGGAGGAAGTCGGGGATGGCGAAGGTGTCGCGCCGCTCGTCATGGGTGAGCGTGTCGTAGCAGTTCTTCGCCACGTGGACGAAGGTGTCCAGGCCGACGATGTCCGCGGTGCGGAACACGGCGGACTTGGGCCGCCCCATGGCCGGGCCAAAGATCTTGTCCACCTCCTCCACCGTCATCTCCGCCTCGCGCATGGAGGAGATCGTCCGCATCATCCCGTACACGCCAATGCGGTTGGCGATGAAGTTCGTGGTGTCCTTGCCGTAGACGATGCCCTTGCCGAGCACCTCCTCGCCAAAGCGGTGGATGAGGTGCACCACCTCCGGATCCGTCTCCTTGCCGGCCACCAGCTCCAGCAGCTTCATGTAGCGCACCGGGTTGAAGAAGTGCGTCACCAGGAAGTTCTTGCGGAAGTCGGCCCCGCGGCCCTGCAGCATGCCGGCGATGGAGAGGCCCGAGGTGTTGGAGCTGATGATCGCGCCCTTGCGCGCGTGCTGCTCCACCTTGGCGAACAGGGCCTGCTTGACGGCCATGTCCTCCTTCACCACCTCGATGACCCAGTCGCACTCGGCGATGCGGGCCATGTCGTCATCGAAGTTGCCCACCTCGATGGCGGTGAACACCTGCTCGGAGACGATGGGGCTGGGGCGCTGCTTGCGCATGTTGGCCAGCGCGCCCAGCACGAACTTGTTGCGGAAGGCCTTGGAGGAGGTGTCCTCGCCCGGCGCCGCCTTGGGCGGGACGATGTCCAGCAGCAGCGCGCGCACGCCCGAATTGGCCAGGTGCGCGGCAATGCCGCTGCCCATCACGCCAGCGCCCAGGACTGCCACTTTGCGGATCCGCGTCGTCATCGAGAGAAGCTCCCTTTTTGGGGAAGAGGGGACTGCACAAATGTCGGCGTTTGACCCGAAAGTCAATCGAGTCATCTCGCCAGGGGGTGGCCCTTGCGACTACAACCCCCGGGCCATGCCCCGCCTCGACCCGCACTCGTACAACGAAAGCACTCAGCCCGAGACCGAAACCCTGGACTGGAGGGCCCGTGTGGACTTCCGGACCCGAAGGCTGCACGCGGAGGTGACCCTCACCCTCAAGGAGGCGTCCGCAGGTCCGTTGGATCTGGATACCCGGGAACTCGACATCCGTGCAGTGGTGGACGCCCAGGGCAAGCCCCTGCCCTTCCAGCTGGCCCCCGCGGAGCCCATCCTGGGCAGCCGGCTGCGCATCGAGCTGCCCGCGGGCCTGCGCCAGCTCACGGTGCGCTATCGCACCTCTCCTGAGGCGAGCGCGCTGCAGTGGCTCACGCCCTCGCAGACGGCGGGCGGCCAGCACCCGTTCCTCTTCAGCCAGTGCCAAGCCATCCATGCCCGCTCGGTGATCCCCCTGCAGGACACGCCGCGGATCCGCGTCCGCTACAAGGCGGCGCTCACCCTTCCCAAGGCGCTCAAGGCGGTGATGGCCGCGGGCTTCGTGCGCCGCGAGGAGCCCGGGGTGGAGGCGGTGGAGCACTACGAGATGCCCCAGCCCATCCCTCCGTACCTGCTGGCCTTCGCGGTGGGGAGCCTGACGTCCAAGGAGCTGGGGCCTCGCTCGCGCGTGTGGGCCGAGCCGGAGCTGCTCGAGGACGCCGCCGCCGAGTTCGAGGATGTGGACGCCATGCTGCGGGTGGCCGAGTCCCTCTTCGGCCCGTATGACTGGGAGCGCTTCGATCTGCTCACCATGCCCCCCTCGTTCCCCTACGGCGGCATGGAGAACCCGCGGCTGACGTTCCTCACGCCCACGCTGCTGGCCGGGGACAAGAGCCTGGTGAACGTGGTGGCGCACGAGCTGGCGCACTCGTGGACGGGCAACCTGGTCACCAACGCCTCCGCCGAGCACTTCTGGCTCAACGAGGGCTTCACGGTGTTCGCCGAGCGCCGCATCCTCGAGGCGCTGGAGGGCAAGGAGGTGACGGCGCTCCACGCCGCGCTGGGCCGCCGCTCGCTGGAGACGGCGATCGAGCACTTCCGCGCCCACCCGCAGCACACGGTGCTGCGCACCCACCTCACGGGGATCGACCCGGACGAAGTCTTCTCGCAAGTGCCTTACGAGAAGGGCTACCTCCTGCTCTGTGCCCTGGAGGAAGCGGTGGGGCGTCAGGCCTTCGATGCGTACCTGAAGCGCTACATCGACACGTTCCGCTTCCGCGCGCTCACCACGGAGGACTGGGTGGCCTTCACCGAGCGCGAGCTGCCTGGGGCCTTGGTCCAGGTGAACGCCGAGGCGTACCTTCACCAACCGGGGCTCCCCCCCGCTGCGCCCTCGCTCCGCTCGAGCAGGCTGGAGGGGCTCCAGCGCCTCAAGGGCACAGTGCCCTCTGCCGAGGCGGTGAGGGACTGGACGCCCGCCGAGTGGCAGCTCTTCCTCGAGTGGCTGCCGACGGACACCCCGCGCGAAACGATCCGGGCGCTGGACGAGCGCTTCCACTTCACGAAGAGCACCAACTCGGAGGTGCTGGTGTCGTGGCTGGTGGCGGCGCTGAGAGCCCGCTACGCCCCCGCGCTCGAGCGCGCCGAGTCCTTCCTGGGCGAGGTGGGCCGAATGAAGTACCTCAAGCCGCTCTACAGCACTCTGCACTCCACCAGCGAGTACCGGGGCAAGGCGCGAGAGATCTTCCAGAAGTACGCCGAGCGCTACCACCCCATCGCCCGTCAGGGCATCGAGGGCATCCTCAGCAGGGCGTGAGCTGATATGGCATCGCGATCATCGTTATACCCGGGCACGTCGCACCTCGGATGCGGCTGATACGTCAGTCATCCGTGCCCGGCTCTAGCTCAAGCTGGAGATTGCCACGACCCGCCCTGATCTCTTCAACGGCCTGAATCCAGTCTGTCCAGGCTGTCGGATCAGCCGTCTGGCCATCTGGGAGTAGGGACATGGACCCCAGCAGCCCGCCCAGCTCATCCGCGCCAGCGAGTTCGTACAGCCTCTCCAAGTAGCGGTGCATCGCGGCATACGCCTCGCGGACAGTGATCTGATCAGTCGGCCTCATGTCAACCTCCCGCTGGTTTAGGGGTGTGAAGCCCGACCGCGAGGAGCCGAAGCAGTTCAGGCAAATCGGTCGGAGCGGTCGCAGACGCGGTAGTCACCAGGATCGAGCCTGGCCTGGGTCCCGCCCCTGAGGACAACACCATCTGTTCAACCAACCTCAGGACATCCTCAGCCTCTTCGTCCTCGTGCCAGGTGGTAGTCGGCAGGGACTCCACATTTGTCCCGTCACCCACGAGTAGCTCATCAAGTTCGTCATGCACGTGCTCAGCCTCAGGGCCGAGAACTGCTACCACCACGCACCTGCTCCCTGTCAGCTTCTGAGCCACGCTGCTGAGTACTCCAGTGTCTCTCAGAGCATCAGCTGGAATGATGAGGGCCTCAGCTTCGATCGAAGCAGCGGCGCGCACCACGGCATCGAGCGGCTGAACGTCGATCCCGACTCCGCTGGCAAGCGTGATGGTCATTCCTGCCCGCCTCCCTGCCGGATCTTCTCGATATTTCTCTTGAACGTCTCGATCTCACGTTCGAGGTGCCGGATGCGACCCTCGATGCTCTTCTGTTGGATCTCCGCCGAGAGGTTCTCCGTACCGGGTCTGGGGGTCGGGTCCTTCCGGAAGTCTTTCAGCTTCTCCTCATGCTTTCGAATCTGCCTCTCAAGCGATTGGATCGCACGCTCCTGCTGTGGCGTCAGTTTCTCGCCCCCTTCTGCGGTACCAGATACCTGCCCCTGACCGCCTTCATCTGGAGCCTTTGGGGACTCCATGAGGACGTAGATAGCACCAGCTCCTGTCCCCACCGCCGCCGCCGTGGCGCCCACGGGCAGCGCCACCTGCTCTATCGCCAGCCCCCCCTCCGCCGTGAGGGACAGCACCGGCAGCTTGGCACCCGCCGTGCCGATGCGCGTGACTGCACCGGCTGCGCTGCCGTAGAGCATCACCAGGTGCGTGGACAGCCGGGCGGCCTCCCGAATCTGCTCCTGCAACGGCAGGGCGGAGTAGCGGGCGAAGTAGTCAGGCGAGGACGCAATGAGGGCAGCCACCGCGGACGGCAGCTGGTTGAGGCCCTGGAGACTTCGAATGGGGTCGTCGACGAACCGGGCCAGAGCCTGCGCCATCTCACCCAGTGCGTCACCGCCGCCATCGAGAGCTGCGTTGAACCAGTCACGCTCTAGACCCAGTTCCCCCACCATGGCCCCAGGCTGGCTCAGAGAGTCGTTCACGGTATAGAAGACGCCGCCCTTGTCCCTGTAGAAAGCCCCCACCTCAAAGGCGCCCGCCATGAGCCTGCCTTCGCGCAGTTCCACACGGCCCATCCCCATCCTTTGGAGGGATCTTCCATTGAGGGCGCTGACCAAGTAGCCGTCAGGACGCATCACCACCAGGAAGTGGAAGGGACGCAGGCGCTCCAACAGTTGGGCATAAGGCACGTCCTCATCGCGGGTGAGCACCTGGCGCAGCACGAAGACGAGGGAGCGGTGCGGGCCGAAACTCTGGAGAGTCGTCCGCGTGCGCGCCAGCACCTCCCATAGCGCTTGCGCGTCATCAGTCTCTAGTTCCTCTCCCTCCTTGTGCCAGGAGTCCTCCTCCAGCCCCGCCGACTGCTGCAGGATCTGGAAGTCATCCCCCTGCTTCCAGAAGCCAAACCCACCGCCATCCTGCGAATGATCGGCGGGGATTCCTCCGTGCTCAACGGTGGTGTGCTGGCCAGCCACACCGCTGGTCGCACAGCCGGTCATCCACCCCAGCGCCATCAGCGCGAGTAGTGCGGGCAGGGACCGCATCGCTTCGTGATGAGGAAGCGTCCCTGATCGAGCTTGTCGTGCCCGAAAGCCGACCTTCGTCATCTTCCGCCTCTCGCTCTGGAGTCTCCCACGAGCAAAGTTCCTGTGTCGAGCAGCCCGAGGCACAACGTCGCCCTCTGGCAGAGGGGGCGTGGAGTTGCACCTGGCGCTGCCGAGATCGGGCCGTCGGCTCAGGCCGCCTTCGCCGGAGCGTCGTGGAAGGCAACGGCGAGGAAGCGCTCCACGGCCCAGGTGGTGATCTGTCCTGCAGGGCCAGCGGGGTTGGCGTCGCAGCCATGGGTTGCCCAGGGGAACTCGAGCTCCACGTGGGGGACGTTGGCCTCCTTCAGGCGCCTGGCGAGACGCCGGCTCTGCTCGACGAAGACCAGCTCGTCTCGGGTCCCATGGAGCAGCAGCGTTGGAGGCGAGCCGGGGTTCACGAAGTCGATGGGTGAAGCGGCGTCAAAGCGCTCCTGCACCTGGGCGGGTGTTCCTCCCAGGTACTCGCTCAGGGTCTTGGGGCTGTCCAGGACCCAAGGGTTGGTGGGGTTGTTCCAGCCCCAGTTGAGATCCGAGGGCGCATACAGCGAGACGACTGCACGGATCGCCGGATCGCGCGTCGTATACGCCGCCAGGAGGGCCAGTTGGCCCCCTGCAGAGCGCCCAAGCAACGCGATCCGGGAGGCATCGAGCTCCAGACGGGAGGCGTTCTCTTTCAGCCACCCCAGGGCGGCGAGCACGTCTTCGTGCTGGGCCGGGAAGACGTGGTGAGGCGCGAGCCGGTAGTTGATCGCGGCGACGGCCATACCGCGGGCGGCGAGGTACCCGTTCAGCCAACCCAGCTGGGTACTGTCTCCGCTGTTCCAGGAGCCTCCGTGGATCACCACCACGAGGGGCTGCGACCGAGGAGCCTCAGCGCTTCGGTACAGATCCAAGTGCAGGGCGCGGCCTTCGATCTCCCGGTAGAGGTGCCGGGTGGGTACCACCGCAGGGGTGGACACCGAGAAGAGCTGGCTCAGGACGAGGGGCGCAGGCCGAGCCGGAGCCCCGGGAAGCGCGGGAAGCCGGACTGGACCGAAGGCCGCCGCAAACCGCTCCTCCAATCCCTTTGTGTACCTGAGGGCGCGGCCCAGCGAGGAGAGCAGGAGGAGCGCGGCAAGCGCGGTCAGACCCAACCCGACCCAGCCGCTGGCGCTTGCCCCACCGGGCAGCAGCAACAAGAAGAGCGGAAAGAAGACCAGCAGGTGGCCCCACTCGGTCGCGGCCACGGCGGGCTTCCAGAGGAAGCCCAAGGGCGCCTTGAAGAGGCCCAGCAGCCCGAGCCCGAAGACCAGACCGGCCAGCAGCAGTCGCACGCTGTCGAGGTGTTCCACGAGTGAAACGTTAGCTCAGATATTGATTCGAGAGCTGATCGTCCTGACGTCCAGGCCCAGCGCGGAGAACTCGGAGGCGCGGGCACGGAGCAGTTCCACCAGCCGTGGATGCACGTCGTCCTCCTCGTTGGCCAGGATGAAGCCGTAGTGGGTCTTCGACAGCATCCAGGAGATCCAGAGCATCTCGGTGGCCTCGTTCGCCGACGGGGCAACGTCCGGGTCGTCCTCGGCTACCAGCACTCCGCCCTTCCCCCAGCGGAGCCCCAGGCAGGAGTACAGCACCTCGCCAGCGTCCTCCCACTGGAGGTTGTTGGCCCAGGCATGCCGGAAGGTCGCGAAGAAGATGACGTAGCGGCAGAGCTCCTTGAGCGCCTCCCGTTCTCCGGGCTGGGGGGCGTCGGTGTGAGTCACCGCGCTGACAGCCTTCGGCGGCGGCTCGGCAGCCTTCTCGTCCAGGTCCATGCGCTCGGAGCGCTCGAACCACGGAGCGTCCTTCCCCGGCACCCGTGCCCGCAGATAGCGGCACACGAAGGCGGGCACCGAGTGGGCCACGAGCTCGTCCGAGAAGCGGCGCACCTCACGCCACTGCGCCTCCACCTCGCCGCCGTGCTCGGCAAAGAAGGCGTCGACGTGCTCGCCGAGCATCCGCCAGAACAGCTGCGCCGCGCGTGCGTAGCGGTGCCCCTCGCACACGGGCGCCGCAGGCGTGAAGCCCCGCCAGTCGTAGCTGCCCATCAGGTGTTGCAGCCGCGTCTCGACCCCCCTCGGGGTCAACGCGCCAGCACGGGTGATGTAACCGTTCGGCCCGATCAGGAACCCGTTGGCGGACTGGTTGATCAGCACCACCTCCCGCAGGTGGGGCATGAGCAACCAGCGCAAGGGGTTGCGCCGCAGGTTCCGGTGCGCCGCGATGGCGTACTGCTCCACGTTGAAGTGGCACTGCCCGAGGTGGTTGCCCAGCTCGGTGTCCAGCGTCGCGCTCACCCGTGCCATGCGCTTGGCGGCCTCCCAGGCGGCGCCATCCGCCGGCGTGAAGGAGCGGCGTGTCACCGGCGAGCCGGGCGCAGTCACCCCCGGCTCCCGCAGCCCCAGGACGATGCGCACGGGCAGCACCTTGCCGTCCACCAGCCGCAGCCTCACGTCGACGTCGGGCAGGCAGTGGATGCCGTCCTGCTCGTAGGCGTTCCAGGGATGATAGAGCCGGAACGCCGTCGGGTCGCCGGGCACCTCGGGATCGCGGTCCATGACGGTCGCGAACATGCCGTTGAGCAGGCGGTCGCCAAAGAAAGCATCGCTGCGGGAGGAGCCCGGCGCCTGCCGCTCCATGCGGACCGTCATCGACTCCGGGTAGTCGGCCTGCAGATCGGCCACGCTGGGGGCTCGACCGAGGCTGACCTGGAGCAGGTGCCGGCGCTTGACGAGCTCGATGGGGGCGACCGCCTTCAGCATCGCCATGGCTCGCCCGGGGGCATAGGACGTCGGCGGAGTCCCCTCCTCGGTGACGAGCAGCCGGGCCAGGGGTGTCGCCGGATCGTATTCCCAGTAGGGCAGTCGGAGGGTGCCGAAGTCGTAGTGGAGCCCGCCGTGATCTTCGGGGCCCCGCTCCGCACCGATGCGCCGCCAGGACTCCACCACGCGCCCGTCCTTCCGGAAGGTGTGCTGCGGCTCGAAGAAGCGAAGCTCCAGGTCCGGCAGGTCCCCCGCCCCCGCGTCGGCGGGATCATACCGGACCGCGAAGTGCCCCTCGGCGTCCGTGAAACCCTCGCCCAGGAAGTCATCTGGAGAGGCAGGATCCCGGTCCCACAGCTCCACCTTGAGGTGGTGCAGCGGGATGGGCCCCTGGGGGCCGTCCTGTTCGAAGACCAGGCGTCCGGTGGCGACGGCCGGCAGCGTGGCGGGATCCCGGTGCGCCCGGGGGGCCCGGACACGCGGGGCCAGCTCGCGGCTGACGGCTACGCGCTCGTCAGCTCCCAGGCTCGAGTACCACCTGGCCAGCTCGTCGGGCTCGAGGAGGTCCGGCTCGACGTCTTGGTTCTTGAACCCCAGGGTCGACAGCAGGCGTCTCAGTGCGGCGAGCATCACCCAAGTCCTCGAGTCAGTGGGCGGCCCGATCCCACTCAGGTGCGCGCGGTAGGACTGCACTCAGCGAGAGCCTCGGCCTCTGCGGGGCTCAGCTCCACCTTGGCCTCCGCGCCGAACCACACGAAGGGGATGCCCGGCTGACGGTAGTGCGTGAGCGGAATGTCCCTTGCCAGTTGCGCGTGCAGCTCCGGCAGCTGCGACCAGTGCAGGCCATGACGGGCGTGGTGCGCGGTGTGGTAGCCGAGATTGCCCGTCATCAGGTTATAGCCCCTGTGCAGGATGTTGTACGAGGCCTGGGTGTGCTCCGTCACCTCGAGCCCCACATGGTGAAAATAGGTGGCCCAGACGCTCAGGTAGAGGGACAGGCACATGGGCAGAAGGAAGACGAAGAGCGCGTTGTACCAGTCGTGCCAGAACAGCAGGCCGAGCAGCGTCAGCTGCAGCGCGCCCATCCCCAGGAAGAGGCGCAGGACTCGCGGGTGCTGCAGCCCCACGAGGAACGCTCGCGGATAGGCCAGGAGTGTCGTGAGGACAGAGTACTCCCACTCCCCCATGTCCGTGCCATCACGGCGCTTCCAGCGCGCCTCGTCCTTCTCCTGGTCCAGGTAGTTGCGGTGATGGCCGAGCACGTGATGCAGGAACCACGCGTGCGAGATCACCCCCGTCTGGAAGCCGAACACCACTTCCAGGAGGCGGTTGGGGAGGGCCTGGCGGAACATCGGCACATGCTGGTGGTGGTGATTCCAAGCGCTGATCCACCCCTTGGGGATCGCCCCCAAGAGGAGCCACAGGACAGGGAGCCATGCACTGCGTGCCGTGAAGTACACCGTCAGGTCGAGCGCGAACACGCACACAAACAGCAGGACGGGGATGCGATCCTTGGGATGCCGGAACAAGGTCATGCAGCTTTCACAGAGGAGTTGGAGCGAGAGACGAGCCTCCCAGTGACACCCTTCGGGAGGACCACCCCGAAGAAGAACCCCTCTTCGAAGGGGGCCGTCGAATCCACATGGACCTTCGCGCGAGCGGCGATCGTCGCCAGCGCCGTCTGCAGGTAAATGATCGCGAAGGCGCCCGCCACGCACGCGCGCGGGCCTCGGCCAAATGGGAAGAAGTGACCGCTTCCGAGAGGGTCTCGAGCCACGCCGCCGTCCAGCCATCGAGCGGGATCGAAGGTGTCCGGGTGGGGCCAGTAGGCCGGATCGCGGTGCAGGTGCTGGTTCGAGATCAGGATCGTCGTCCCCGCGGGCAGCGTGACGCCAGCAAGCTGCGTATCGGCGGAGGGCGTGCGGGTGACGATGCGGACCGCCGGAAGGATCCTCAACGCCTCATACGCGACAGCCTCGGTCCAGCGCGCGTCTCGCAACCGCTCGAGGGTCAGTGCGCCGCTGGCCAGCGTGGCGGCCTCGGCCGCGAGACGCTCCTCGGCGCTGGCGTGCTTCTGGAGCTGGTGGAAGGCGCCGACCAGGATGGTGCTCGACGAGAAGACGCCACCATAGAAGAACCCCCCGAGGAGGTGGGCCAGCACCTGGTCCTGGAGGGTGGGCATCTCGCGCAGCGTCCGTGCCAGCAGGTGGACCGCGCTCGGGTTCGGGGCCCGGCGCTCCGCGCTGACCCGCTCGGCGAAGTGCCCATAGAAGCGGGCTCGAGCGGCCTCGAAGCCCTTGGGCAGGGAGACGAACTTCAGGGGGAGCTTCGCCTGGATTCGAGCGTCAGCGCCCTTGGCGAGCAGCATGAAGTCGTCGAACATCGAGGTGGGCAGCTTCTCGCCCACCGTGACGACCGCGAAGGCGTCGAAGGTCAGCCGGCGCAGCGCGGGGGTGAGATCGATCGACGTCTCCCGGATGAGCGCATCCACGGACTCCGCGACCGCCGCCTGCAGCGGGCCCACCTGGGCGGCTATCCAGTCTTCGGACCATGGCTGAGCGAGGGGATCGACCCGGCGCTTCCCGGCCCAGTCCTCGCCCTGCTTCGCGATGAAGGGCGTGTCGTCCGTCACCGTCGGCCGGACCTGCTCGATGACGGCGCCCTTCTCGAACTCGAGCCGGCGGGATTCGAGCACCTCCTCGATGAGCGCGGGATCGTTGAGCACCAGGGCCGGGCTGGGGCCCATCCAGATCAGGGTGATGCCCCCGTACTCGCGTCCATACCGCGCGCAGACGTCCCAGGGGGCGTGACCGAGGAAGTCCCCGATGGTGCCGAGCACACCAGGCTGCGGCCCGGGCAGCTTCCCCAGGGCTCTGCGCCGGGCTCCGAAAAACAGATTGAACAGGCTGCGAGAGAGCAGGTTCGGCAAAGGAGATCTCCTTGGAGGCTGCTCAGACGGTGATCCCGCAGGGGATCTTGTCGGGCTGCAGGACGGTGTAAGGCACCTCGGACTGCGCGTTGCGGGCCTTCACCGCGGCGAGCTGGGTCCGCAGCCGGCCATGGAACCGCTCGAGGATGGCGGCCAGCTGGGAATCCTGGAAGTAGTCCTCACGCCACCCACCTTCGTGGAGCAGGTACTCCTCGTCATCCCCGAAGCTGGAGAGCGCTCGTCCAATGGCAATCTGCCAGAGTGTCTGGGACCGGGTCGGGATCATCGCGGTGATGTCGTCCGGGCCGATCTCCCCCTTCTTCGTCGGCGGCGGTTGGCGCACGCACAGCGGCGCGTTCGGCACGAAGCCGTAGTGCTCATACTGGAGATAGTTCACCGCGGCGTGCTGGACGCTGACAGTGAAGACGACGGTGGCGAGGATGTTGACGAGGTCCGCGACGCGCACCAGCTCCGCGCAGGGAAGCTTGTCGGGAGGCAGTCCCCGCTCAGTGAGATCGGCCCACCAGGCCTGCATCTCGGTGTCACTCACGAGGTCCGCGTCGGACTTGTAGAAGTGGCCGAGTACGCCGCCGACGTACTCCTCGATCGCATCCCACAGCGGCAGCGCGTCGTCCCGATAGGGGTAGTACGGGAGGACCGCGGGATCGAGGACGCCACGGCGCTCGAGGTCTCGCCGAGGATCGTTGTCCGTCAGCTTCCAGCGCTGGAAACCCTTCTTGCCCAGCTCCAGGTGCCCCTTGTCGGGTCCCCCGGTGGCGATGAAGTCGTCGAACACACCCCCCTCGGCGAGCAGGCCCTTGCGCGCCCCTTCGTTGATCGCCAGGGTGTACCGGAAGTGGCGGCGCAGCAGCTTGTAGACAGGGTGCGGATCCGAGAGGTTGCGCATCGTCGCCATGACGAAGGGCTCCGCCACGAAGTGTGTCCGCAGCGCGTGCCCCACCATCTGGTGGGTGTTCCCTTCGCTGCAGCGGACAAACATCTTCGCGGCGAGCCAGTCGTACTCGCTGTCATTCGGGGTGAACACCGGATCCCGCTCCGGATCTCGGCCGAGCTGGATGGCGATGGGCCGGAGCTGACGGGTGTCGTCGAGGTACAGGAGGCACCGGCACGCCGGCGCCCAGCGCCGCTCTTCGGCACCGTCCTTGTCGACCTTCCGGAACATCGGAATGCCGTCCAGGATCTCGAAGTCGAGCAGGAAGACACGCCTGGCCGCGAGGGCTTGCGCCAGCGAGCTGCCAGGCGAGAGGAGGCCGTGGAGCTCTCTGTCCGAGAGCAGGAGCCCCTGTGGCAGGGCGGTGATGAGCTGGATGTGGATGGGGTTGATCCCCTGGACGGCCTGCCGCGCGAACTCGTAGTCGTCCTTCCACCGCTGGGCGAGCTGGGGAAGCTCGATGCGCTTGAAGAAGTCGAAGATGTCCACCAGCCCATTCCACGCGCTGGCCAGCACGGGCAGGTTCAGCTTGATCGCCGCCAGCGTCTTGGCGATGACGGCCTCGTAGCTGCCCTCGGTCAGGTTCCGGTAGAGCTCGTCTTTCGGGAGCGGCTGCTCCTTGCTGATGTCGAGCGCGCCAGGCAGTTGGGCGGTCGCCTCGGCAGGGCGCCACGCATACAGCTGCTGGCGGAGCTTGAGCTGCGCGAGGCGGGCCGCCGCCTCGCGCTCGCTGCGGGCCTGCTGCGGCAGCCGCGCTGTGCCTTCGAGGACCTCGGCCGTCGAGTCACTCAGGATCCACCGGAAGTAGGGGAAGAACCAGAGCCGCCCGCTGCTGGTGACCTGGATGGAGTCGAGGAGCCAGTCGCCTGCGATGCCGCTGGCGTTGGTCATCCGAAGCAGCAGCAGCTCACCGAGGTCGTGGCTCTTGACGTTGTAGACATCCTCCGCCCCGGCCTCGAAGTCGTTGTGGAAACGCTTGTCCAGCTTGTACTGCTCGCTCTCGCCCTTCGTGCCGACCAGGACGACAGAGATCTCGGAGTTCGTCCCCGCCCCGAGCCGCGCGCTGGTGCGAATCGTGAGCTTGTACTCGACAATCATTCATTCCCCTTCGGTGACGGGCCGAGAGGGTACGTCGGCGGAAATGCTCACTGCAAGACATCCACCGGAATCGCGGCGTTGCGACTTGACATCAGACGAAGGTCGTCCACTCCGGCGCGAGCCTCCGCATGGAGGCCTTGCCTACCACCACGTCCACCATCTTCCGTACCCGCGTCCAGACGCTCTCCTGCACGTAGGGCACACCGTACTTCTCGCACAGCGCTCGCACCTTCGGCTGCACCTCGCGGTACTTGAGCATCGGCAGGTCCGGCCAGAGGTGGTGCTCGATCTGGTAGTTCAGCCACAGGTGCGCGAAGTCGTTCAGGTCCCCGCCCGTGCGGTAGTTGGCGCTCCC
>NZ_DASPHO010000154.1:0-3640 GCF_035629615.1 Hyalangium sp.
GTGGCGGACGATCACGGGCACGCCGCTCAACGTGGTGGACGGCACGGTGGTGCAGGTGCCCACGCCGTTCCCCGTGCGGTACGGCAACCACCTGGGCTTCGCCAACGCGTGGGTGTCCGCGGAGGGCTACCTGAGCTTCACCGACTCACGCTTCAGCAGCGCCAACGTGCGTCTGCCCACCACCAACTGGGCGACGCTGGTGTCGCCCTTCTGGGACAACCTCCACACGGCCACCGCGCCGCCGGGCAACGTGTACCACGAGGTGCTGGGCACGGCGCCCGACCGCGAGTGGGTCATCGAGTGGCGCGAGATCGGCAACTTCAGCCGGCGCACGGATGTGCCCTACCCCACCGTCACCTTCCAGGTGGTGTTCAAGGAGAACAGCTCCGAGGTGCGCTTCAACTACCTGGACGTGGACTTCCGGGACGGGACGGACACGTATGATCGCGCCGGCTCGGGCACGGTGGGCGTCCAGGTCATCTCCACGGACGCGACGCTGTTCAGCTACAACGCCAAGAACCTGGCCAACAACCTGTCCCTGCTGTTCCGGACGAACGCCCCGCCGGTGGTGAACAACCTCGCCGGGGTGCAGGCCTCGGTGGCCGAGGGCGGCACGCTGGACTTCACCGCCACCTTCTCGGACGCGGATGGCGCGGCGGACGCGAACTGGACGGCCGAGTTCGACTACGACTACGTGGGCACCACCTTCACCGTGGAGGGCACGGAGACCTTCACGGCCGAGGGCGCCATCACCGGCAGCCGCACCTATCCTCAGAGCGGGCGCTACATCGTCGGCCTGCGTGTGAAGGACCGGGATGGAGGCACCTCCGCCATCCGCACCCTGGTGGTGAACGTGGAGAACGTGGCCCCCGTGGCGGTAGTGCCCACGGCCACGCCGTCCAGCACCAGCGAGGGTCAGTCCGTGCGTCTGACGGCCTCGTTCAGCGACGTAGGCGCCTCCGACAACCCGTGGAGGGTGGAGTGGGACATGGACTACGACGGGACGGAGTTCAGGCCCGACCGCAGCCAGAGCCTCACCGCCCAGGGCCCCATCACCCTGGATCATGTCTTCCGCCGCGACGGCACCTTCACGGTGGCCGTGCGCGTGGTGGACAAGGACAACGGCGCCTCGAGCCTGCAGACCACCACTGTCACCATCTCGGACGTGCAGCCCGTGCTGAGCGCGCTCGCGGGCGTCGCCAGCCTCCTGGAGGGCGCCCCGTACGCGCTGGCCTCCTCCTTCACGGACCCCGGTGACGGCGCCTCGCCATGGACCGTCCAGTTCGACCTGGACTACGACGGGACGACCTTCGACGCGGACCGCGAGCAGACCTACGCGGCGGGTGGCAACGTGGCGCTGGATCACGTCTTCGACAAGGACGGGGCGCGTGTCATCGCCGCGCGCATCGTGGACGCGGACGGCAGCGTCTCCGAGGTGCGGACGGTGAACCTGAGCGTGCAGGATCCGAGCCCGGACATCCGTGAGGCGCTGGCCAGCTCGCTCTCCGGGGACGAGCCTCGGACGGTGGAGTTCCGCGTGACGGCCACCAGCGGCTCTCCCACCGCCGCCATGGACCCGGTGCGCTACTACGCGTGGGACTTCGACGGCGACGGGCAGGTGGACCATGTGAGCTCGGATCCGCGCGCGGTGTTCCGCTACCTGGACAACCCCGTGGGCAGCGACACCTGGCAGGCCACCGTCTGGGTGGAGGACGAGGACAGCCGGACGGAGCACACCTTCGCCATCGTGGTGAAGAACACGCCGCCGGTGCTGACGGCCGTGGCGCCCACGCACGAGGCCACCGCGGGCCAGGCGTTCGAGCTCCAGCTCACCGCCACGGACTCCGCGGGCGCACGCGACCCGCTGACGTGGAAGCTCTCGAGCGGCCCCGCGGGAATGAGCGTGAGCCAGCGCGGGCTCATCCAGTGGGTGCCCACGCCCCTGCAGACGGCGGCGGACGGCAAGCCGCACACCGTCACTGTCACCGTCAGCGACGATGACGGCGCGGAGGTGACGGGGAGCTTCACTGTCACCGCGAAGCAGAACCCGAACAACGGTGTGCCCGGGGCGCCGGTGGCGATCAGCCCCTCGTCCGGCATGGCGAGCTTCGACGGGAAGCCCACCCTCGTGGTGCTCAACGCGAAGGATCCGGACGAGGACGCGCTCACCTACGAGTTCGAGGTGTACGCGGGCGCGATGGACGGCGAGCGAGTGTCGAGCGCCAGCGCGGTGGCCTCGGGTGACGGTGCCACCCGCTTCCAGGTGGCGGAGGTGCTCTCACCGGGCGTTTACACGTGGCGGGCCCGGGCGAAGGACAGCCGGGGCGCACTGAGCGGCTGGTCGGAGGCGGCCGTGTTCCAGGTGGCCGAGAGCAAGCCGCTGCCCGAGCCTGATGGGGATGGCTGCTCCACGGGTGGTGGCGCCTTCGGAGGGCTGCTGCCGCTGCTGGTGGTAGCGCTGGGCCTGAGGCGGCGCCGGCCGTAGGCCCTCCTCCTCGCAGACAGAGCCTGGAGGGAGGACTCCTGTCTCTCTCCAGGCTCGCCTTATGCTCCTTTGTATACGGTGCCCAGCACCGGCCTGCGGTTGGAGCGCCGAGCGATGCTGGCGCGAGGCACGGATGGCCGCCCGATCCTGTGGAGCCAGCGGAGGCGCCTGCCCCTGCTCTCGCCGCCGGCCCCTCGCCTGCGCTTGGATGTGATGCAGGAAGCGGTGACAGGCACGACCTGAACCAACCGAGCCCATTCACGTGGAGCGGTTGAGGAGGCTCTCTTCGAAGTGGTTCGCCCTCTACCGGAGCGCGGGTAGGGTTTTGGGGGGCTCACGTCCCTGACACCTCTTCGGGGCCTCGGCGCAGGCCGAGCATCCGGCGCAGCTCGCGCGCGGACTGGCGGCTCACCTCCACCGAGTGCCCTCGCGGCGTTCGCGCGATGTAGCCCCCCGTCTCCAGCGGCTCCAGCCTCGTCACGTGTGCCAGGTTCAGCAGCGCGCGCCGGTGCACCCGCGGGGCGAGCTGGCGTTCGGTCCGGAGGGACGGTGGGTCGCGAGCGCGAGCCAGGATGGCACGGTGCGCGTTCGCCGCGGCGCTCAACGCGCTCATCGGATCTCCTGGAGGATGAAGCGACCGCTACCGGACGGCACCACGCACTTGTCCTTCACCGGGCTTACGCTGTTACGGCGCACCGCGAGCCTGATACCTGCGCCCCGGGTGAACCTGACGAGGTACCACGGAGTGTTTGCCCCGGGAGCCAAACTGGGGCCATGGGTGCGCCCTGGGCAGCAGGCCCAGCCGGGGCCCGAGCAGAGCCAGGCGCAGGTGGCGACTGCCGAGCCAGGCGCGGTGCAACACACGAGCAAGAGGCCGCCGCAGCTGGATGGGGCGGGGTTGCTCCGCCGGACGTTCGAGCTGGATGTGTTCGCGTGTAGCCGTTGCGGGGGCAGGCGCCGGGTGTTGGCGTATGTGACGGCCCGCCATGGCGTGCGCGCGATATTGGAACACCTGGGCCTACCCTCGCAGCCGCAGAGACTGGCACCGGCCCAGGGGCCGACCCAGAGCGCGTGGTGCGGAAGCCCACAGCCGCGCCCGCCAAGGCGCCCCAGTCCGCTGCCGCCTCCCCCTGGAGGGGCAAGGCCAGGGTGAGC
>NZ_DASPHO010000155.1:0-10255 GCF_035629615.1 Hyalangium sp.
GTGGTGTTCATGTGCGTGGAGCTGATGCTCAACGCGGCGAACCTGACGTTCCTCGCCTTCGCGCGCATGCGCGGCGACAACATCGGCCACGTGTCGGCCGTCTTCGTCATCGCGGTGGCGGCCGCCGAGGCCGCCGTGGGCCTCGCCATCGTCATCGCTGTGTTCCGCAGCCGAGGCAGCGTCAACATCGACGACATCAAGACGATGAAGCACTGACGCGGTCCCCCGCCCTTCGAGAGCTTCCGCATGGACTTCTCCAGCCTCCTCAAGACCGCGCCCATCGCCCCGGACGTCCTGTCCCAATCGCTGTGGATGATCATCGCGCTGCCGCTGCTGGGCGCGTTCATCTGCGGCGTGTTCGGCCGGAAGCTGGGCCGCGCGAACGTGAACCTCATCGCCTGCTCCGCCGTGGCGGGCTCCTTCGTGCTCTCGGTGCTGGCCTTCTGGGCCACGAGCCACGCGGAGAACGGGGTGCCCGTCTCGGTGGTGAACACCTTCGGCGGCTCGCCGGCGCGCTACGCCCTGTGGAACGACCTGGGCACGTGGTTCAGCGCGGGCGACTTCCGGGTGAACTTCGGGCTGCTGGTGGATCACCTGTCCGGCACCCTGCTGCTGGTCATCACCGGCGTGGGCTTCCTCATCCACCTGTACTCCACCAGCTACATGGAGCACGACGACGGGTACTGGCGCTACTTCGCCTACCTCAACCTCTTCGTCGCGATGATGCTGACGCTGGTGATGGCCGACAACCTCGTCCTGCTCTTCGTGGGCTGGGAGGGGGTGGGTATGGCCAGCTACCTGCTCATCGGCTTCTGGTACACGGACGCGGCCAAGGCGTGGGCGGGGCGCAAGGCGTTCATCACCAACCGCATCGGTGACTTCGCCTTCCTCATCGGCACGTTCCTCCTGGTGCTGATGGTGGATGCCTTCGTGAAGCAGGCCAATGACACGGACCTGCAGCCGGTGGGCAGCAACGTGGCTCGGTACGCCAACGGCCTGGAGCAGCGTGGCCCCGTCACCTTCCAGGGCCTGGAGACACTGGCGCGGGCCATGCCCGAGGCCAGCGGCGTGGTGAAGCTGGACACGCCCATCAAGTCGGGCCCGCTGGAGGGCCGCACCTACGGCGGCGCGCTCACCGTGGCGATGCTGCTGTTCCTGTTGGGCGCGGCGGGCAAGAGCGCGCAGCTGCCCCTGTACGTGTGGCTGCCGGACGCAATGGCGGGCCCCACGCCCGTCTCCGCCCTCATCCACGCGGCGACGATGGTCACCGCGGGTGTCTACCTCTTCAGCCGCATGAGCTTCCTGCTCGTGCTCAGCCCGGTGGCCATGGCCACGGTGGCGTTCGTCGGGGCGAGCACCGCGCTGCTGGCCGCGCTCATCGCCTTCGCGCAGGACGACATCAAGAAGGTGCTGGCCTACTCCACGGTGTCCCAGCTGGGCATCATGTTCATGGGCGTGGGCATGGGTGTCTTCTGGGCGGCCGTGTTCCACCTGGTCACCCACGCCTTCTTCAAGGCGTGCCTGTTCCTCGGGGCCGGCAGCGTCATGCACGGCAACGCGGACGAGACGGACATCAAGAAGCTGGGCGGCCTGCGCAAGGAGATGTTCTGGACGTGGCTCACGTTCTTCATCGCCACGGCGGCCATCACCGGCATCATCCCGCTGTCTGGCTTCTTCTCGAAGGACGCCATCCTCCACGGCGTGCACCACAACCACCTGCACGGGCTGGAGTGGGTGTCCAAGGTGCTCTACCCGGTGGGCGTGCTCATCGCCGTGTGCACGGCCTTCTACATGACGCGCCTGTACCTGCTGGTGTTCGAGGGCAAGCGCTCGCCCGAGGCCCGGGTGCCGCACGCGCACGAGAGCTCCTGGTACATGACGCTGCCGCTGCTCATCCTGGCGGTGCTCAGCATCGGCTCCGCGGTGTACGCGGGCGCCTGGCTGCCCAACACGCCGCAGGCGCTGATGGAGAACTTCCTCAGCCCGGTGTTCCAGGCGGCCAATCGCATCGCTGGCTCGGCGAACACGGTGCAGCTGGACACCAGCAAGCCCACCGGCGGGGACTACCTCTTCGCGTGGGTGTGGGTGGCGCTGAGCGGGGCGGTGGCGGCCTTCCTGTACCTGAAGTTCTTCCCCTCGCAGGCGGGCCAGCCCGCTCCGGCGCCCCTGCGCGCCGTGCGCCGGGTGGTGCAGAACAAGTTCTACGTGGATGAGCTGTACGAGTTCCTGATCATCCGCCCGGTGAAGTTCCTCAGCTTCGTGCTCTACCGGGTGGTGGATTCGCTCCTCATCGACACGGTGGCGGTGCGCGGCACCGCGTGGGTCACGGCGCGAGTGGGCAGCGCGCTGCGCTACCTGCAGACGGGCGATGCGCAGGCCTACGCCGCGGTCATGGCGCTGGCACTGCTGGGCGGTGTCATCTACGCAATCCTCAAGGTGTTCTAATGGGCTTCTTCGACACCCACCTGCTCAACCTCGTCATCTTCCTGCCGCTCCTCTTCGCGGCCCTGGTGCTGCTGATGCCCTCGGGCGAGCACGGGCAGATCCGGACCTTCACGCTCATTGGCATGCTGGTGGACCTGGTGTTCGGGGCCTGGGCCTATGCGCGCTACCAGCCGGGCGGCGCCGAGTTCCAGCTCGAGTACCGCGTGCCCTGGTTCACCGAGTTCGGGCTGAGCTACCACATCGGCATGGATGGACTGGCGGCGAACCTGCTGCTGCTCACCGTGTTCCTGGGCCCGCTGGTGGTGATGGCCTCCACCACGTACATCAGCCACCGCATCAAGGAGTTCCACCTGGCGCTGCTCGTCCTGCAGACGACGATGGTGGGCGCGCTGGTGTCGCTGGACGTGCTGCTCTTCTACGTCTTCTTCGAGGCGATGCTCATCCCCATGTACCTGCTGGTGGGCGTGTGGGGCAGCGAGGATCGCCAGATGGCGGCGGTGAAGTTCTTCCTCTACACCCTGGTGGGCTCGCTGCTGATGCTGGTGGCGATCGTCGCCCTGTACTTCCTCAGCGGCTCGTCCGGGAACCGCTCGTTCGACTACGCCGCCATCTACAACGCGCTGCTGGGGGCCAACCAGGAGCTGGCCCGCTGCACCGCCGCCGGCACATGTGAGAGCGTCACCGGGCTGGCGCGCACGCTGCACACCTGGGGCCCGGTGATGTTCGCGGCCTTCGCGCTGGCGTTCGCCATCAAGGTGCCCATGTGGCCGGTGCACACGTGGCTGCCGGATGCACACGTGCAGGCGCCCGTGGCCGGCTCGATGATCCTGGCCGGCGTGATGCTGAAGATGGGGACGTTCGGCTTCTGGCGCTTCGCCATCCCCCTGTTCCCGGTGGCCACCCAGCAGGCGCGGCCCCTCCTCGCGGCGCTGTCGGTGGTGGGCATCGTCTACGGCGCGCTGATGTGCCTGGCGCAGCGGGACATCAAGAAGCTCATCGCCTACTCCTCCGTGAGCCACATGGGCTACTGCATGCTGGGCATGCTGGCCATCACCGCCGAGGGCGCCTCGGGCAGCGCGTACCAGATGCTCAACCACGGCGTGTCCACGGGCGCGCTGTTCCTCCTGTTCGGCTTCCTGTACGAGCGCCGCCACACCCGGCTCATGGCTGACTACGGCGGCATCGCCAAGGTGATGCCGTTCTTCACGGCCTCGTTCCTCATCATCACCTTCTCCTCGGTGGCGGTGCCCGGCACCAACGGCTTCGTCGGCGAGTTCCTCGTGCTGCTGGGCAGCTTCAAGAGCACCCTGTGGATCGGGTTCAGCGCGCTCGCCACGACGGGCGTCATCCTGGGCGCGGCCTACATGCTGTGGATGGTGCAGAAGGTGTTCTTCGGCAGCCTCACCCACCGCGAGAACCAGTTCCTCCCGGACCTGAACCTGCGCGAGATCGCCACCGTGGCACCCTTCCTGGTGCTGGTGATGGTGATGGGCCTGATGCCGCAGCCGTTCCTGGACCGGCTGGCGCCTTCCACGAACCGCTTCGTCGCCCGCGCCAGCGTAGGCACCCCGGGCGCCATCCCGGACGCCTCCCAGCTGCCCGTGGAGGTCATGGCGCTGCCCGCCGAGAAGACGGCCGCCGTCCCCTCTCGTCCTTCCAGTCCGCTCGCCGCCGCGCCGACGGTGCTCCCCTCGACGCCCCGGCCGTAAGGATCCCCTCCCGCCATGATCCTGCCCAACATCACCTCGGCAGACTTCCTCCCGCTGCTGCCCGCCATCATCCTGGTGGTCGGCGCCTCCATCCTGCTCCTCTCGGAGGTCTTCCTCTCCGCCACCTCGTCGCGTGGGTACCAAGCGGTGATGACCGCTGGAACGGCGCTGGCGGGCGGCATCGTCTCCGTGTGGCTGATCTTCCAGCCGGCGCAGCAGGTGTTCCTCGGGTATGCGGTGCTGGATCCGTTCTCCAGCTTCCTGTCCTTCATCCTCTGCCTGAGCCTGGGCCTGGCCGCCCTGAGCGCCACGGGCTTCCTCCACAGGCGCGGGGCGGAGCGCGGTGAGTTCTACGCGCTGATGATGTTCGCCACGGCCGGCATGAGCCTGCTGGCCATCTCCAACGAGCTCATCACCGTCTTCGTCAACATCGAGGTGCTCTCCATTGGCACCTACGCGCTCACCTCGTACCTGCGGCGCGGCACCCGGCCGAGCGAGGCGGGCTTCAAGTACTTCATCCTGGGCGCCTTCTCCTCGGCAGTGCTGCTGTACGGCGCGGCGCTGCTGTACGGCGCCACCGGGACCACGCAGCTCACGGAGCTGAGCCATGCCCTGGGACAGGGCGTGGTGCAGTACAAGGCGCTGGTGTACTGCGGCGTCGTCCTGGTGGCCGCGGGCTTCGCCTTCAAGGTGGCCGCGGTGCCCTTCCACATGTGGACGCCGGACGTGTACGAGGGCGCGCCCACGCCCGTCACCGCGCTCATGAGCGCCGGGGTGAAGGCGGCGGCCATCGCGGCGCTGGTGCGCGTGTTCCTCGCCGTGGCCAAGGGCATGGATCCCCAGGTGCCCTTCATCATCTTCTCCACGCTCGCGTTCCTGACGATGATCGTCGGCAACCTGCTGGCCATCCCCCAGCGCAACGTGAAGCGCATGCTGGCGTACTCCTCCATTGCTCACGCGGGCTACCTGTTGGTGGGCGTGGCGGCGCTCTTCGCCTCGAGGCCGGGCGAGGAGTTCCGACTGCTGGGCTCCACGGTGCTCGGCGAGGGCTCGCCGCTGGACGTGGCCCGGGCGGACGCGCTGCGCGGCATCCTCTTCTATCTGCTGGCCTATACCGTCACCGCGGTGGGCGCCTTCGCGCTCGTCTCCGCGATCGAGCGCCGCGAGGACGAGGACAAGGGCACGGCGTGGGACCTGGACCGGTTCAGTGGGCTGGCGCAGCGGCGGCCGGGCTGGGCCTTCGCGATGGCCGCCTTCATGCTGTCGCTCGGCGGGATTCCGCCCACCATCGGCTTCATGGCCAAGCTGCTCATCTTCCGCAGCGCGGTGGACACCGGCCTCATCGGCCTGGCCATCGTCGGCGTGCTCTCGAGCGCCGCCGGCGTGTACTACTACCTGCGCGTCGTCGTTTACATGTTCATGCGGCCGGCCCCCGAGGGCGCCCACACGCTGGAGCGCAACTGGGCCACGGAGCTCACCCTGGTGCTCTCCACCGTTGCCGTGGTGGCGCTGGGCATCCTCCCGGGCTCCATCACCGAGTGGCTCACCCAGGCTGGCAACCTCTTCACCGGCCCTTAAACCCGGCGCCCGCACCGAAGCCCCACGCCCGCCCAGCGCCTCGCTCGGGCGGGCGTCGTCTTTTCACCAGTCCCCTCCGCAGGTTCCCTTCGCCCTGCGAGCAGGCAGGCGGACTGGCTTCCCTGCCGCTTTTCCCCGCCCAGGTCATGCTCCACCTTTGGCCCGGGAGGAGTCTCCGCATGTCGTTTTCGGAGGAGCTGGGCCGAGTCATCGGCACACTATGGGGGCCTGCCGTCCGAGTGGGGGCGGCGCTGCGGCACGCGCGCCTCTTCCACCCCGAGGGCGTCACCTACCGCGCCGAGGTGAAGGAGGTCACCACGCTTGCGAGCCTGTTGCCGCTGGCGTCGCGGCTGGCCGGGCCCGCGCTGGTGCGCCTGTCCACCGCGCTCTGGCGCGGGCAGCGCGAGTGGCCGGACATCCTCGGCCTCGCGGTGCGGCTGCGCTCGGAGGAGGCCGTCACCGAGGAGCCTGCTCCCGGAGATCAGGATCTCCTCTTCGCCACCGTGCGCTCCCCGTGGACGCTGGGGCTGGCGCCGCTCTCCACGGACACCCATGACTGGCTGGAGAACGACTACTACGCCGTCTCTCCCTTCCAGGTGAACGGGCTGGGCCGGGCGAAGCTGCGCATCGTCGCCAGCCACGCGGATGCTCCCGGGCACAGCCGGGTGGAGCGGCTCGAGGCTGCGCTCCGGGCCGGGCAGGCCCGCTTCACCTTCGAGGTGAGGCCCCTGCGTGGCGAGGCGGCGGGCCGCTGGTACCCGCTCGCGGAGCTGCGGCTGGTGGCGCAGGTGGAGCTGAATCCCGTCTCGCTGCGCTTCTGGCCCTTCCGCAACGGGCGGGGCCTCACCCCCGTGGGCTTCGTCCACGCGCTGCGCCTGCCCACCTACCGGCAGAGCCAGGAGGCGAGGACGCTGCACTGAGGGAGGGGTGGCTCTCGCCCCCCAAGCTCCAGGAAGTGCCGCGCAAAGGCAGCACAGGGGGAGCGTATAAAAGAAGGCGGCCCGACACCCCAGAAGGGAGTCGGGCCGCGGGTCTTCTAAAAGTGACTCACCGGAAGTGCTGAAGGGGTGGGGGGGAACCACCTTCAGCCTCGCTTCGATGCGTCCCGAGGAGTGTCTTAGCAGCACGCGTGCCAACGCCCCAACCGGGGGGATCTCTAGTTTTCTCAGGCACTTGTAGAAGTGCCCAACACTCCCGCGGCCTTGCGATTTCAAGTTCGCCATTGCAGCGCTGAAACCCGGCTTGCAGATCTGAAGATTGCCGATCGCCTTGCAGGTTTGAAATATCTGCACCCGTTCCTGCGCCCAGTCGTTCCAGCACTGAAAATCCAGTGTGATTCCAGTGGGCTGCTTGGCTCACCAGGAGACTGACGTTGCTGAGCCCAGGCCTGCGCATCCGCTACTTGCCGTGGGGCTCGCTCCCAGTGCCCGTCTCCAGCAGCTTGATGCGCTTCATCTTCCGCCAGAGGGTCGTAGAGGAGACTCCGAGCTCGTCGGCCACCCGGGCCAGATCTTTCTCGTGACGCTCCAAGGCTTGGAGGATCGCTCGCCGCTCGGCCTCTTCCACCACCTCGGCCAGGGTCTGCGCAGGCGCTCCAGGGGCCCGAAAGGCGGCGGCCACCTCCCCCAGAGACGGAGTGATCTGCGCCTGCGGCCGGACTGGGAAGTCCTCGGGCATCAGCTCCTCCCCCTCGGCCAGCGCGGCGGCCTGCTCGACGAGGTTCTCCAGCTCGCGCACGTTGCCCGGGAAGGTGTAGTCCATCAGGTGCGCCACGGCCGAGCCGGACAGCCGCCGGGGCCGGGAGTTGCGAGCGTTGGCGCGCTCCAGGAAGTGCCGGGCCAGATCGTGGACGTCCTCCAGCCGCTCGCGCAGCGGCGGCACCCGCAGCGTCACCACGTTGAGGCGGTAGTAGAGATCCTGCCGGAAGCGCTTCTCGCGCACCTCGATCTCGATGTCCCGGTTGGTGGCGGCGACGATGCGCACGTCCACCCGCACCGAGGTGGACTCGCCCACGCGGCGCACCTCGCCCTCCTGCAGCGCGCGCAGCAGCTTGGACTGGAAGGCGGGGCTCGTCTCCGTCACCTCGTCGATGAAGAGGGTGCCCCCGTCCGCCTCCTCGAAGAGGCCGCGCCGGGCCTTCACCGCGCCCGTGAAGGCGCCCTTGGCGTGGCCGAACAGCTCGCTCTCCAGCAGGCTCTCGGAGATGGCGGCGCAGTTGACGGGCACGAAGGGATTGGAGCTGCGCCGGCTGTGGGTGTGCAGCGCGCGCGCCACCAGCTCCTTGCCGGTGCCGCTCTCGCCCTGGATGAGGACGGTGGCGTCGCTCTGCGCCACGCGCAGCAGGCGGCTCTTCAGCTCACGCATGGCCAGGCTGGTGCCCACCAGCGCGTTCAGGTTGTGGCGCTCGTTGAACTCGTCGGCGAACAGGTTCACCTGGGACAGCAGCCGGGCGCGCTCCAGCGCCAGCTCCACGCGGTGGCGCAGCACCCCGTCCTTGAAGGGCTTGGTGATGTAGTCGTACGCCCCCAGGCGCATGGCCTCGACGGCGCTGTCAATGGAGCCGAAGGCCGTCATGACGATGACCTGCAGCCGCGGCACGGCCTCCAGCGCCTTCCTCAGCAGCGAGAGCCCATCCATGGGCTCCATCTTCAGATCCGTGAGGAGCACATCCACGCTGTTGCTGGTGAGGAAGTCGAGCGCCTCCTGGCCGGTGGCAGCCTCGGAGACGGTGTAGCCCTCCGTGCGCAGGACCAGGGCCGTGGTGGTGCGCATGTTGCGCTGGTCATCCACCACCAGGATGCGGCCCCGGTGCGCAGGAGGGTTGGGGGGGCTGGAGGAGCTGTCGTCGGTCACGGGAGAGAGGGGGGAAGCAAGGGTAGCCGGATGGTGAACGTCGTGCCACGGCCGGGAATGCTGTCCACGGCGATCTCGCCGCGGTGCTCCTCGAGGATACGACGGACCACGGCGAGCCCCAGCCCGGTCCCCTGGGCCTTGGTGGTGAAGAAAGGTTCGAAGACGCGGTGCAGCAACTCGGTGGGGATGCCCATGCCCTGGTCCGACACGTCGATGCGCACGTGGTCCCGGTTATCATGGAGCTCCCGGCGAGCGCTCACCTTCACCACCCCCCCCTGGGGCATGGCGTGGATGGCGTTGACGGCCACGTTGACGAGCGCTCGGTGGATGAGCCGCCGGTCCATGTGCACGGACGGCAGGCTCGGCTCCACCTCGATGTGCAAGGAGACGGCCTGGGACTCGGTCCCGCCCTGGACGCGAGCCGCCTCGAGCGCGTCCTGCACCACCCGGCCCACCTCCTCCGGCTGGAGGATGGGCTCGCGGGGCCGGGTGAAGTCCAGCAGGTCCGCCACGATGCGGTTGAGGCGGTCACTCTCCTCAGAGAGGATGTCCAGCAGCATCGCCGAGTCCCCCTCCACCTTGAGCAGGCGCCGCAGCGTCGTCACGGCGTTGTAGATGACGCCCAGGGGGTTGCGGACCTCGTGGGCGACGATGGCGGACAGCTCGCCCAGGGCGGCCAGGCGCTCACGCTTGACCATCTCCGCGCGGGCGGCGGCCAGCTCCGCGTAGGACATCCAGAGCGACTCGTAGAGGCGCGCGTTGGCGATGGACAGAGCGAGCTGGCCACAGGTCGCCTCCGCCAGCTCGATGAGCGCGGGTCCGAACGTCCGCGGGCCGCGGGTGTCGTCCACGATCACCACTCCAATGAGCTCGTCACGCGAGGTCATCGGCAGCCCCAGGATCGCCTTCTCCTCGAAGCGGCGGGCCAGCTCGAGGTTGAAGCCCTCGGAGCTCTTCGAGAGGTCCTCGATGGCGATGGAGCGGCGGGCCCGGGCCACGTGGGCCGCCAGGCTTTCGCTGTCCAAGGGGATCGTCACGGTGCGGAAGAAGTCGCGGTGGGTGGCGGAGCTAGCGGCCGCTCGCAGCACCTTGGCCTGATCGTCGTAGAGCAGGATGTAGCAGTTGGACACGTTCATCAGGCGGACGAGGAAGTCCGCCGCCACATCCAGGATGCCCGCCGCGTCCAGCACGCCCGCGGTGGTCCGGGCCAGGTCCAGCAGCAGGCGCGTCTCGGAGAGCTGCCGCGCGGACTCGGCGCGCAGGCGGTGCTGCTCGATCAACGTCACCAGCAGCTCCACCATCGTGCCCAGCAGCCGCAGGTCCTCCACCTGGAAGGGCCTGCCGGGTGAGCGCAGCAGCTGCAGGGTGCCGCACACCTGGCCGCCGCGGGTGATGCGCACCGCCGCGCCGCTGCCGAAGCGGCCATCGGAGGCCTCGCTCAGCGCCCGATCCTCGGCCTGCCCCGAGAGCTTGCCCTGCCCGGCCTTCATGGCCGCCTCGCCCAGGATCTGCCCCAGGGAGAGCGCGGCCCCGCCCTGTGCCTGTGCCTCCAGCCCCACCTGCGCGGAGAGGGAGAGGGGAGCGCCCGGCTCCTCCTGAAGCAGCAGCAGCGCCGCCTGGGCGGAGAGCAGGCCCGCGACGCGCTCGAGGAAGGCCTCGGGGCTGGGAGG
>NZ_DASPHO010000156.1:0-5746 GCF_035629615.1 Hyalangium sp.
CGGCCGGGACTCCACCGGATGGAGGCGGGCTCTTCTCTCCAGTTGAGTGTCCCTCGGCCGACAACAAGCTATGGCTCGTCGGTGCGCGAGGACCTATCGGGAACGGGTTGAGCGCATTCATCACGATGCGTCGTCCGTTTCCTCCGGATGTTGTCGTGGGCAGCGAGGGAGGTCAGGCAGTCAGCATCCCGGTCCCTCCCTTGTAGAGAATCTCCCAGTTTGTTGAGAGGTATAGCTCTCGGCGAGCATCGCAGTCGGCAGCAGGCATGCCATGCGCGGCATCTGGGCGCCCGCTTCAGGAGTCCACGGTCTGAGGCGGACTCAGGCCAGCGGCGACGGCGGCCTGCCGCGCCTCATGGACGGCCCCCATGATGCGTCCCGAGTCAGGGAAGACCTTTTCTGCGTGTTCGGCGAGCGTGAGTGCCTCCTGAAGCTTCATTTCGAGGATGAGCGAGTTGAGAAGCCCCGCCCAGGCATCCTCCAGAGTCTCCAGGGCTTTGGCTGCGCCCTCTTCATAGAGCCCTCGCGCCTTCTTGAAATCGTTATGGATGGAATCATGGAAGTACGCCAACTCGACAAGCGCGGGGGCACTCCGATCTGAAGCCTGAACGGCTTGCTCCAACAATCGCTGGATCTCGGCGAAGGGATCCTGGCCCTCTGCGTCAGGCTCGTCGCTCAGGAGTAGAAATCGGGCCAGATAGAGGAGGTTGGGCGCAAAAGCAGGGCAAGCCTCAGCCAACTCTCGCTGAAGCTTCACCCTCTGAGAACTACCGTGTTCTCCCTTTCCCGCATCACGGGCCATACGAAGCCGCTCCATCAACTCTTCGGGGCTGAGATGGGGCATGGCGTACCCTACAGCTTGTCCATCAGACGATCCTGCTGCTCGATGATCTTCACTGCTCTGCGCAGTTGCGCCTCGGTCGCAAGGCTGTAGTCACCCGCCTCCAACATCTTCCTGCTCTCGAAGCATGTGAAGTCCTTGAGCTGCGAAGGGAAGTCGCGAACCCGCTGGAGCTTCGCGTGGACTTCGCCGAGTTTGGTGCTCAACACGGAGATCCGCTCGAGCATCTTCTGCGCTGTCTCCCTGCCAATCAGCCCACCGGCGGTGCTCTCAGCAATGAGCACCTGAGCCTCGGCGAACTGCCCTTTGCCGATCAGGACCCAGATCCGGACGCTCGCGGACCCGCCTTTGGTACGGATGCCATCCTCGTACACGGCATCTGGGTTGGTGCGGCCATCTCCATGGCTGCATCCATGCGAATGCATGGAGAGCATCCCGATGAGAAGCATACGCCAGCGCATGACGCTCCCTCCTACCAGCTCCTCAAGTCTACTCTGAACTCTCCCACTCGGGGAGACCTGCGGAGCGCACAAGCCGAGAAGCTCTTCCCTTTCCCTTCCCTCGTTGATGGCCTCACAGGCCTGTGGAAAGGTTCGCCGCTCGCCCTGGATGACGCCACCCTCACCTCGCTCCAGGCCGCACTGACCGCGAGCCCCGACAATGGGACGCTGCGCGCGCTCGTGCTCAAGGTCCTCCTCGATCGCAACGACGTGACGCAGGCCCGCAGCGTGCTCGGCAGCCACACCCCGGATGCCTTCCCCGCGTTGGACCGCCTCTACGCCGCCCGCGTCCTGCTCCAGTCTGGCGAGCCCGAGCGCGCCCTGCTCTTCTGCGCCGCCCCGTCCGCCGAGGCCAGCCTCCTGTTCGCCCGCGCCCTGTCCACCCTGGGCCGCAAGGACGAGGCTCGCGCCGCCTACCAGCGCGCCATCGGCCTCAACCCCACCCTGGAGGCCAAGGATCTGCTCGCCCAGCTCACCGCCACGGTGCGCGAGGTGGCCCCCGCCGGCGGCCCACGCCTCCGCGTCATCGCCAACGATGACACCGCCGCCAACGAAGTGGAGCGCGCGCTGGCTCCTCCCCAGCCGCCCCTCACCTTCGCGGACGTGGGCGGTCTGGTGGACATCAAGCAACAGATCCGCAAGCGCATCATCCTGCCCTTCCAGAAGCCCATCCTCTTCGATCGCTTCCGCAAGAAGGCCGGCGGCGGCATCCTCCTGTACGCCCTCCCGGCTGTGGCAAGACGCTGCTGGCCCGGGCCACCGCGGGTGAGTGCAGCGCCACCTTCTACAACGTGGCCATCTCCGACATCCTCGACATGTACATCGGCGAGTCGGAGCGAAAGCTGCACACCCTCTTCGAGAAGGCCCGGCAGACGACTCCCGCGGTGCTCTTCTTCGACGAGCTCGAGGCCCTGGCCGCCAAGCGCCAGTACAGCCGCGAGGGCACCAGCGCCAAGCTCGTCAGCCAGTTCCTCACGGAGATGGACGGCTTCGCGCAAGCCAACGGTGGAGTGCTCATCCTCGGCGCCACCAACGTGCCGTGGGCCATTGACCCGGCCTTCCGCCGCCCCGGACGCTTCGATCGCGTCCTCTTCGTCCCCCCACCGGACGCCCCGGCGCGCGAGGAGATCCTCCGCCTGCTGCTCAAGGACCGGCCCCAGGAGGCCGAGCTGGAGCTGGGCTTCCTCGTCAAGCACACGCAGGGCTTCTCCGGCGCTGACCTGGGCAACATCGTGGACACCGCCAGTGACGCCGCCATCGAGCGCTCGCTCACCCTCGGTGCCGAGTCCCCCATCTCCACCGCGGACCTGAAGCAGGCGCTCCAGGAGGTGAAGCCCACCGCGCTGGAGTGGCTCACCACCGCCCGCAACTACGCACGCTACGCCAACGAGGCCGGCCAGTACGACGAGGTGCTCGCATTCCTCCAGCAGCACGGAAAGGCCTAGGCCATGGCTCACGAGGCCTCCTACCGCATCCAGGACGAGCCGGCGCCCTCGGGCCTGGGGCACCTCATCGTCAACCCCGTCTTCCCGCTGCTCTCCGTCATGCTCGCGGGCGCGTGGCTGGCGCTGCCGTGGTTCGCCTTCAACTCCTTCGCCCTGGGCAGCCCCACCCGCCGCAAGGAGCTGCTGCTGGTCGTGGCGGCGCCACTGGGCATGATGGCTCTCTCCTTCGGGCTGGGGCTGCTCTACGTGCTCCTGGACTTGCCCAAGGGCAGCCTTCCGTACTTCCAGGTGCTGCTCGTCGTCTGGAAGCTGGCGGTGGCCTACTGGCTGTTCGATCTCCAGAAGCGCAGCTTCGCGCTCCATGAGTACTTCGGCGGCCCGGTGCGCAACGGCCTGCCGGTGATGGCCGCCGGCTTCCTGCTGAAAGGCGTGGTCCTGAAGGCCTTCGGCGGCTCGGGGTGGTGGCAGATGGTGGCGAGCTGAGGATGACCATGAACGAAGGCTTCCCCCAGCTCCGCATGGCTCCACATGGCGCAGCTCCAGCTCGCCCATGGCAACAACCTCGGTGCCATGGACATGCTGCGCCGCGCCCTCAGCGAGGACCCGGACGACGCGAAGGCCCACGCCCTGCTGGCTCTGGTGCTCCTGCGGCAGAAGCGGCTCCACGCCGCCGAGCACGAAGTGGGACTCGCCCTCGCCCTGGAGGCGGACCTCCCACTGGCGCACACCGCCGCCGCCTCGGTGGCCCTCGCCCAGCGGAAGTTCCCCCGCGCCGAGCAGCACCTCTCCCGCCTGCTGGAGCTGGAGCCCGAGGAGGCGGGACACCTGCTCCTCCGGGCCCAGCTCTTCGAGCTCACGGGCAAGCGTCAGCAGCGGCACGAGACGCTGAAGCAGGCGCTGGCGCTCGCGCCGGATGATCCGCACGTGCTGGTAGCTCTCGGCGAAGAAGCGCTCGAGAGTGGCGCCCTGAGGGCTGCAGAGCAACGGGCCCGAGAGGCGCTCGCCGCGGACGCACAGTTCCTCGATGGGCTCGTCCTCATGGGCCAGGTCCACCTTCGCCGAGGCCAGCTGGAGGAGGCGCGGGATCACGCCATCTGGGCGCTGCGCCAGAACGCGACGGACCCGGGCGCGCTGCGGCTGCTGGTCAACATCCAGGCGCGCCGAAGCTGGGTGCTGGGCCTCTGGTGGCGCTGGGCCACGTGGATGGAGACGCTGGGGGACGGCAAGGGCATGCTCGTGCTGCTGGGCGCCTACGCCGGCCAGCGAGTCGCGACCCTGGCGGCCAAGGATCTGCAGATGCCGGGCCTGGCGACGCTGATCAGCCTCATCTGGATTGCCCTCGTCGCCTACACATGGATAGGGCCCTCGCTCTTCAACCGCATGCTGCGGCGCGAGCTGCAGGAAGTGCGGCTCAGCGAGCGCTTCTGATCCGTTATTCACTGCTGCGGTGAGTCGCCGATCTCCATCTCATAACCATCGGCCAAAGACAGTGGGTAGAGGGCTCGATGGTCGAGGTTGGGGTAATACGCTGCGAGGTAGGGCTCACCCGCAATCGACACCCACGCCCAGGATGCTGGCTTGGGTTGTGACTGCAGCCATGCGTCTGCGTCCTCAAACCTGCTGAAGGACGCCACGGCAGTGGGGGGATTCGCTCTTCGGTGCCCGGCGAGATAATACTCAAGGTCGCGGTTGCGTGGCAGGCGGCGGATTCCAGTTACGCGATCATGGACCACATCGTGATAGGCGTTCGCGACCAGGATGTTTGCGGAAACGGGGGGATGGGGATGGCTCTGAAGCCACAGCTCCGCTTCCTCTCTCGATCCGAAAGAGGCCACGGCATAAGGGGGCCCGCTTGCGGCAACATGCTTGAGATACTCACTGAAGGCGCTGGCTTGACCGGTCCCAGCAATGAAGTGAAGTGTGTCCAGGATGATCTGGATCAGGCCTCGCTCCGCCATGGATTCGGCTTCGTCAAGGAGCGTCGTGAAGAACTCTCTCGTGCAGTTCAATCGCTCCTGAAGGCTCACCAGTTCCGGGGCGCTAGAGGCGGCGGGAATTTCCTCCGCTCGAGGTGGAACGCCAGCCGTAAGACTCTCGCGAAAGTCTTCGAAGCGGTGCCGCAGTCCGGTGTCAGAAATAAAGAAGAGCGCGTCTCGCGCCAGCTCCAGCAGTTGCCGCCGCTCAGGTGACGAGTTCTTGCTCCACTGCTTGCCAATCACCTCTTGTGGATCCGAGAGAGCAGAACTATCGGTCATGGCTTTGCCGCTGCAATTGAAGGAGTGGGCGAGGCATCCGCCGACACGAACAAGACAGCCGGGGCGAGGATCAAGGCGCTGCCTCCACTTCCTGCGACGATAGCGACAAAAGCCACTCCCGCGATGACAACGACTGCGCCTACTCGCAGTTCTCGGCGGTGCCGTTTCAACCAATCCACGGCTTCATCAATGACCGGGAAGCTCAGCGCCTCGGCCTGGTCGCGGAGCCGCGAGCAGTCATTGTATGCCGGCCTGCACCTATCGCGGCATATCCTGGCCTTTGAGCCTTGGTTCGCGTGGCTCCAGTTCGGTCCTGTGAGGGACTTCACGCGCATGGCGGTGCAAGCATCGAATTCCTCCTCGCAATCGCGAGTCCATGCAGCGCGGATGAAGCGTCCCTGTAGGCCTCCGTCGATCACCCGGGAGGGGTACTTCGAGAGGTCGAAGTGGCTCACAGGTTCCCATCCATGGGTGACCCGAGCATCCGGAGCCTCCTGGATGACAAGCACGAGGCGGGAGAGCTCGTCCCCTTCCTGCGGACCGTAGGCTGAGCGGGTCGCACCGCAGGCCACGAGCAGGAGGACAAGGCTCAACGCCATGACTCTCTGAGGAAGGGAAGCCATTCTCATCTGGGTGGAGAATACAAAATGAACGCCCCGCCCAGAACCCTCGAGGGCTCCAGAGCGGGGCGTCGGTACCGTGCTC
>NZ_DASPHO010000157.1:0-18110 GCF_035629615.1 Hyalangium sp.
GAGGACGTCCCGCAGGCGGCCGTGGGTGTTGCGCAGGTACACCTCGTGCTGCGCGACTCGGAGAGGATCCTGCGCGTCGAACACCACGCGGTGCAGGTGGCTCGAGCCCAGCGTGCCGATGAGCAGCGAGCCCTTCCACTCGGGGATGGCGTCACCGGTGTAGAGGGAGGCGCCCCCCGGAGGCATGGCGTCCTCGAAGGTGAGCGACGGTGTCACCATGCCCGCTCTCGACTCGCAGCTGTAGATCTCTGGCCAGCCCAGGTTGTCGCCCGCGCGGGCCACGTTGACCTCGTCATGTGCGCGCCGGAGGGTGTCGCCGCTGGGCCCATGGTCCGTCAGGTAGAGCGTCTCGCGATCCTTCCAGTCCCAGCCCTGGGTGTTGCGGATGCCGAGGAGGAACGCGGGCGAGCCGGGGAAGGGGTTGTCCGCAGGCACCTGCCCGTCCGAGGTGAGGCGCAGCAGCTTGCCCGCGGGGCTGCTCGGGCTCTGCGAGAGGTCCGGGTCACGCGCGTCGCCAGTGCCCACGTAGAGCATCCCGTCCGGCCCGAAGCGCAGCCGCCCGCCATCGTGGAAGGCGGCGGAGGGGATGCCGCCGAAGATGACCCGCTCGAAGGTGGCCGAGGCGTGGTCCTCCGAGAGCGTCCAGCGCTCCACGCGGTTCTCGTCGCGTCCGTCCGCATCGGTCGTCACGTACAGGTAGAACTGGCGGTTGGTGGCGAAGTCCGGGTGCGCGGCGATGCCCAGCAGTCCGCCCTCGGTGGTGCTGGCGATGGGGACGGTGGCCACGGGCTGGGCCTGCAGCACTCCGCCCCGCAGCAGGCGCACGCGGCCCGGCCGCTCGGTGACGAGTGCGTCACCCCCCGGGAGGAAGGCGATACCCCAGGGGACCTGGAGCCCCTCGGCGACGACCTCGACGGTGAAGGGCACCGTCCCATCCGGTCCCCAGTTGTCCTCCACGAGGGTGCAGTGGCCGCCTTGGGGCTGGCTCTTGCGGCAGCCGGGCGCGGTGAAGGTGAGCACGGCCAGAGCGGCCAGGAGGACCGGGTGGGGGAGGCGCATGCGCCTTCATAGGCCTGCTCGGGCGCGGCGTTCCATGATGAAACCATTCGAGCCGCTCTCCCGTATTCTGACCGCGTGAATTTCCGGCTCTGCTCGATGCTGTTGCTCCTGGCTGCTGCCTGCCGTCCGCCCACGGGCCCTGGAGGCCTCGTCCGCCCGGGGACTCCTCCCCAGGTGGACATCGTCCGGGCTCGCGAGCGGGGGCTGGCCCAGGCCTTCACCTGGGAGGAGTGGGGGCCCGAGGCCTTCGCTCGGGCGAAGCGCGAGGGGCGCTACCTGCTCATCGACGGCGCCGCCGAGTGGTGCCACTGGTGCCACGTGATGGACGAGACGACCTATCGCGATCCCGAGGTCGGCCGCCTCTTGCGCGAGCGCTTCGTCACCATCCGCGTGGACGTGGATGCGCGCCCGGATCTCGCCGAGCGCTGGTCGGACTACGGCTGGCCCGCAACCATCCTGCTGAGCCCCGACGCCGAAGAGGTGGGCAAGTACCGGGGCTACCTCCCCCCCGATCGATTCCTCACGCTGCTCCGGCGCGTCGAGGTGCTTGCGCAGGAGAGCCAGGAGGCCACCGTCTCACTCCCGGTGGATGTGCCGGCCACGCCCGCCATGCTGCCCTGGGTGTCTGCCTCCACGCTCCAGCGCATGGACGCGGCCTACGATGAGCGGGAGGGAAGCTGGGGCTCCCGGCAGAAGGCGCCCATCGGCGAGAACCTCGAGCTCGAGGTGCGCCGCGCCGCGCGAGGGGATCGGGAGGCACGCGATAGGGTGGTCTTCACCCTGGCTCGTCAGCGTCCCATCCATGATCCCGTGTGGGGTGGCGTCTACCAGTACTCGGCTGCCAGCCACTGGAACGCGCAGCACTACGAGAAGCTCATGACGTTCCAGGCCTCCAACCTGGAGGCGTACGCGCGGGCCTGGGCGCTCACGAAGGAAGCCTCGGTGCTCACAGAGGCTCGCGCCCTCGCGCGGTATATGGAGACCTTCCTGGGCGCACCGGACGGCACCTTCTATACGAACCAGGATGCCGACGTGGGCTCGCATGACCGGAGCATTCCCTTCGTCGATGGCCATGTGTACTACGAGAAGGATGAGGCCGGCCGCCGCGCGCTCGGCATTCCCTGGGTGGACACCCACGTCTACTCCCGTGAGAACGGACTGGCGATCGCCGCGCTGCTCGCGCTCCATGAGGTGACAGGCGAGCCCGAGCCTCTCGCCCGCGCGCGCAAGGCGGCCGACGTCCTGCTGAGCAGCCACGTGCGCGAAGGGGGGACGGTCTGGCGTGAGGCCTCGCACCGCTCTGGCTCGCGCTACCTGGGTGACGCGGCGGCGCTCGGCCGGGCGCTTGCGCTGCTCGCGCAACGGACGGGGGAGGCTCGCTACCGCGAGGCGGCCCTGAGCGTGGGGGAGCGGCTCCTGCGGGACTTCGCGGGCCCGGAGGGTGGGGCGCTCTTCGAGTCCACTCCGGACTCGGATGCGGTGGGGGTCTTCGCCCGGCGGGAGCGGCCCTTCGCCCAGAACGTAGGGGCCGCGCGCTTCCTTGCTGCGCTCCACGCGTTGACGGGGGAGCTGGCCTGGCGGGAGCGTGGGCGCGAGGTGCTCGCGGGGATCTCCACGGCTCTCCGTATCGCCTCGCAAGGGCGCTTCGTGGGCGAGTACCTCCTGGCCGCCGACGAGCTGGGCGTCGTTCCTTGGCCCGTCATGGCTCCCAAGCCCGAGGGAAGCACCGGGACTCCGCAGGCGGGACTGCCGGGGCCTTCCAGGCGCTGAGGAGGGGTCTACCTGGATGGAGGCAGGGCGGGCGCACGGCCGAGGCGCTGCCCGTTGTGCCGAGGGGCGCTGGTTGTCAGTGCTCAGCGCGTGGGCACTTTGCACTGTGACGGAGTCTCCAGCTGCCACCAGGAGGAACCATGGCTCGCATCATGTTCATCGTTGACTCGGACTTCGAGGACTCGGAGTTCCGCGTGCCGTACGAGCAGGTGAAGCAAGCGGGCCACGAGGCTGTCATCGTCGGCATCGAGGCCGGCAAGGAGCTCAAGGGCAAGAAGGGCAGGGAGACGATTACTGCTGAGAAGGCCGCGAAGGACGTGGCCGCGGACGAGTTCGACGCGCTGGTGATCCCCGGCGGCTATTCGCCGGACCACCTGCGGCTGGACTCGGACATGGTGGACCTGGTCCAGGAGTTCTTCGAGGCGGACAAGCCCATTGCCGCCATCTGCCACGCGGGCTGGATGCTGGTCGAGGCGGACATCGTGGAAGGGCGGACGGTGACGTCCTGGCCCTCCATCAAGACGGACCTCCTCAACGCTGGCGCCGACTGGGTGGATCGGGAGGTGGTGGAGGACGGCAACCTCATCACCTCGCGCAAGCCGGGCGATCTGAAGGCCTTCTGCGAGGCGCTGTTGCGGCAGCTCGACCAGGGGATCGCCCCACGCATGCAGGAGCGCACCGGGGTCGAGGCGGAGCAACCCTCCCTACAGTGAGCCGCGCTGGGTGATGGTGGGAGACAGGCACATCCACCCTTGGATGACCTCGCGGTTCCGTAGCCCGTTTGCCAGCCAAGAAAATACAATAGTTGCGTGCCGGGGCAGAATAGAGGTCCGCTGCTTCCTTTTTCCGGCACGCAGGCGACAGACGTTCACGATAGAAGGGCTTCGGACAGCACAATGGCGACGGCAGACCAGGTCAAGGCGCTCATTCGGAGCCACGCAGAGGGCGACGAGACCCGGTTCTACTCGATCGCCCTCCAAGTAGCCGCTCAGGCGGCTCGGAGCGGTCATACGCGCTTCGCTCAGGAACTGCGGCAGCTCGTCGAGGACGCCAAGATCAAGGCAAAGGAGGCTCTGGGAGTCGCTCGCATTCGACCGGTTCCGCTCGTTCAACCCCGAGGAGAGCTCGCTGGGTTGCTGACCGTCGGGTACCCCAAGGTTCGGAAGGCGGACCTCTTCGTCGATGAGGCGGTCCGGCAGCGCATCGACCGGGTCCTTCTTGAGCAGAGCCAGTCGGAGCGCCTGAAAGAGCACGGCTTCGCCCCGCAACGAAAGCTGCTCTTGGTAGGCCCGGCGGGGACCGGGAAGACACTGACGGCGGCGGTACTCGCCGGGGAACTGGGTCTGCCCCTCTTCACCATTCAGCTAGACGGGCTCATCACCAAGTTCATGGGGGAAACGGCCGCCAAGCTGCGCCTGGTCTTCGACGCCATCCAGCAGACACCTGCGGTTTACCTGTTCGATGAGTTCGACGCGCTCGGCGGCGAGCGAGCATCGAAGAATGACGTCGGGGAGATCCGGCGAGTCCTCAACTCCTTCCTCCAGTTCCTCGAGCAGGACGAATCGGACAGCCTCGTGGTGGGCGCCACCAACCATCCGCAACTCCTGGACCGTGCGCTGTTCCGCCGCTTTGACACGGTCATCGAGTACGTGCTGCCCGCTGGGTCGGTCGCGGAGCACGTCATGCGCGCTCGGCTCGCGCTGCTTGACACCTCGAAGGTCGACTGGACCTCAGCGATTGATGCAGCTGATGGGCTCAGTCACGCGGAGATTGCGCGCGCGTGTGAGCACGCTGCGAAGAACGCGATCCTCGAGCACACGACTGTGATCCAGACGGCGACGCTCATCGCCGCACTGAGCGAGCGCAAAACGACCCACCGGTAGCACTCCGCAGAGCGATGAATGGCGCCCCGAGATCGACAACACATCCTCGTCCGCAAGAAGGCCGACGCCGAGAGCTATAAGCCCCACCCGCGCGACATGCGTGACCTCCCTGTCCCCCCATCCCCAAAGGATAGGCGGAAGCACGGCCAGACGCTGAAGTCGGCGCTTGCCGAGGCAGCGGCGCTCGCGGACGAAAGGCGCAAGGATTCTGGTCTCTCGGTGACGAACGCGGAGCCCGGTCTGTACATCCAGTTCGACAGTCAGCCGGAGTTCGAACTGCAACTGGAGAGCCTCGAGAGCAAGAGGAAGGGCATCGAGCTCGTCGCGGTGACAAAGACCGCGAAGGTTCAGCGTGCAACCGTCTTCGTCCCCCGAGGGCAGGTGAAGCACTTCGTCACCCGCTTCGAGGACTACGCCGCGGAGAAGACGAAGAAGGGAGAGCCAAAGAACAAGCCGCTCGTGGAGAGCATCACCAACCTTCGCCTTGCGACCCTCCGAGCGCTCTGGACGGACGATCCCAAAGCGTACCCCAAGGCCGGCGCCGCCCTCTGGTGGGAGGTATGGCTTCGTAAGCATGATGGTCAAGAACTCCAGCGCCTCAAGGAGTTCGCCGCAAAGACGAACATGCGGCTCGGCGCGAGGCGGCTTGCCTTCGAGGACCGCATCGTGACCCTGCTCTTCGGCACGCAGGAGCAGCTGAGCACCTCGCTTGACGTCCTCAACGATCTGGCTGAGGTGCGACATGCCGCGGAGACCGCAGCCACCTTCCTGAAGATGGACGTCCCTCAGCAGGCCGACTGGGTGCAGGAACTCAAGCAGCGCACCAGCGGCCCTGATGGTGGCGCACCCGCAGTGTGCATCCTCGACACTGGCGTGACGCGAGGCCACCCCTTGCTAGAGGGAGCCCTCGCATCGGCCGACATGCACACCGTCGATCCCAGTTGGCAGAAGGGCGACCACGATGGGCACGGCACCGAGATAGCTGGCCTTGCGCTCTACGGCGACTTGAACCCGCTGCTTCAGTCGAGTGCCCCAGTGGTGCTCAGGCACCGGCTGGAGTCCGTGAAGATCCTCCCTCCGCGCCATGAACCCCCGACCGAACCGGAGCTCTACGGCAGCATCACCGCCCAAGGCACAAGCCTCGCCGAGACACAGGCGACCCGCCGCCGCTACTTCTCGATGGCGGTGACCTCAGTCGACTCGTGCGATGCTGGACAGCCGACATCTTGGTCCGCGGCCATGGACGCGCTCGCGGCGGGCCGTTCCTTTGACCAGACAAATCAAGGGCTCATCTACCTCGACGGCCCAGAGGAGAACGCGCGGAGGCTCTTCGTTGTCAGCGCGGGTAACATCGAGGAGTTCGAGAAGAACCACCTCACCCAGAGCGACAACACCGCCGTTTTCGACCCTGCTCAGGCGTGGAACGCCCTGACCGTGGGCGCGTGCACCGCCCTGTGCCACCTCGATCCGACCGATCCTCAGTGGAACGGCTGGAGCGCGCTGGCCCCTGTGGGTGAGCTCTCACCCTTTAGCTCGACGTCGGTCACGTTTGACCCGCCGTGGCCAATCAAGCCGGACGTGGTCCTTGAGGGTGGAAACACTGCCACCAACGCGGCTGGCACCCGCTTCCGGACGGCGGATCCGCTCTCTCTGCTGACGACGCACTTCCGTCCCGCCGAGCGGCTGCTGTCAGCCTCGTGGGCCACCAGTGCCGCTACCGCGCAGGCCGCTCGCATGGCTGCGGAGATCTCCGCGCAGTACCCGGGCTTCTGGCCGGAGACGATACGGGCACTCATCGTGCACTCCGCTGAGTGGACGCCGAAGATGCGCAGCCAGGTCTCCGCGAAGAGCAGCGCGCGCGCCAAGGAGGCGATGCTCCGTCGGTATGGGTTCGGGGTCGCGGACCTGGAGCGAGCGCTCCGGAGCGCCAGGAACGCGCTCACCCTGGTCGTCCAGGACTCCGTCCAGCCCTTCTTGCAGGGCAAGTACGGGCAGATCCACCTGCACGAACTCCCCTGGCCGACAGAGGTGCTCGAGGGCCTTGGCGAGGTGTCGGTGCGCCTCCGCGTGACGCTCTCATACTTCGTTGAGCCGAACCCGTCTCGGCTGGGGTGGAAGCGGCGGTATAGCTATGCCTCGCATGGGCTTCGTTTCAAGCTCAAGCCGTTGGAACTCTCTGTCCCCGAGTTCCGGAAGCGGCTCAACCACCTTGCGCTGGAGGAGGGCGAGAAGAAGCCGACTTCCGAGGACAGCAAGGGCTGGACCTTTGGCGCGGCTGCCCAGACGAAGGGCTCCCTTCACTCCAACATCTGGGAGGGAACGGCGGCAGAGTTGGCGCACCGCAGCTGCATTGGCATCTTCCCCGTCGCTGGTTGGTGGAAGGAGCAGCCACGTCGAGACAGAAGCGCACTCGGGGCCCGCTACTCGCTTATCGTCTCGATCGAGACCTCTGAGGAGGACGTGGACGTGTGGACCCCAGTAGCGACCGAGGTCGGCATCCCTGTTCCCGTCGAGACATAGGAGCTAGACACTCAAGCTTGCACTCATGGAACCGTCCGTCCTCGACCGGGGGTTCGCCTTCGCCGGCCTCGATACGCCGAGCATCCTCTCGTTCGCGCGAGGAGAGAACAGGCTCGAATTGATTGCGCTCCTGTCATTGCCGTGAAGGGTGTCTGATGAGGACAAGAATCCTGCCACTTGTACTGGGCTGTGCACTTTCCGGTTGCGTTCAGCGCCCAGGCCCTCGCCCGGTGCCGGTCGAGAATGACCGCTCGATCGTCTTTCCTCAGTTCTTCGAGCAGACGGCAGCCGAGCTGGACCCTCAGGGCGTACCGTTCGAGTTGGAGGGTGTCGTGCTCCAAGCCATCATGCTTGCCGCGAATGACTTTCTTCCCCCGAGTGCTAAGGAGCGTCCCTGCTGGGACCGGCAAGAGGCGCATCGATACCGGTCATTCGCCAAGGCAACATCATCTTTGTCCGGATCGACGAAGATTCCGCATTCTGCGGAGGGGGCTACATCTCGTTGGACTCGGGCGCGAAGTACGCCATCAGCACAGATGGCCGGATCCTGCGGCGTGTCGTAGATGGGGAACCCGAGGGGCCATTCGAGCCAGGACCGCCGCCCTCCTCACTCGATGCAGGGCCCCGAGGACTGCCCCCCGGCCGATGACGAGGTCAGCCGCCAGCACGTGAGGGCTACGGGAACGTCACCCCGTGGATGAGCACCTCACCGGTGCCGTCCGCGCCCCACAGTCTGAGGGTGAAGGAGCCCTGGGCCTGCTCCGGCGAGGCCTCCGCCTCGATTAGGATCCGCTGCCTCACGGTGCCGTGACGCAGTAACTCCCGCTGCCGCAGCCGGAGCACTCGCAGCCCCTGGCGCTCCGGGCCTATCAACTCAGCGCCCGCGGCCGTCCACTCACGCTCAGGCTGGATCGGCTCCAGTCCCAGCTCCACAGCCACGCGCCCACTTGAGAGATAGCTGTGGAGGAGGCGCAGTCTGTGCGCGCTTGGCTGCGCGAGCGAGGCCTTTGCAGTGAGGTTGTGGGTGGCGACGCCTCTTAGGTTCAGCAGCCCCTCTTCCAACAGGGCCATGAGCCCCTCGACTACCGGCTCCTGGGCGCGCAGGCGCGAGTTTTCTTCCCAGCATTGCCGGAGCAGGGTGTCCTGCTCTTCCACTTTCTGCAGAAGGGACTCCACCGAGCGCGGGTGGCGGTACACCTGCACCAGGCTCCCGGCGCTGTCAGGGTCCACCACCAGCCAGAACACCGCGCTGGCCGGGACTGCCCCATCCTTGATGCGCAGCACCAACCGGAGCCGCTCCCCTGCAAGCAGCTTCTCCGAAGGCACCAGCTTCAGCAGGGTACCCCCTGGCTCGATCGTGGCGAAGCGGTCCGCGCCCTCCAGCAACAAGGAGCCTGGCTCAAGCTCCGCGTCGAAGCTGAACACCGTGGCGAGCCTCGGAGAGAGGCACACCTCGGGCACCTTGCCCAGTGGCTCGGGTCTCAGCTCGACGCGCTGCACTCCCCGTGCGCAAGCGAGGGGCTTGGGGTGCACGACGGCATCCGCTCCTGCCAGGAGCGCGAGTACCAGAAGGAGAGGGGCGGACACAGGCGCAACCTCCCTTCACTTGAAGCGGTCCACGGCCATCAACTGCACGGTGGAGACCATCAGCACGCGGTCCTCCGTGGAGCCAGGCCACTTCGCGAACCCGCGCTTGCTCTCGAAGTCATCATACAAATCCAGGCACACCGGGAACGTCTGGCCATCGGGGACCCGCGCCACGGTGAAGCGGCCGTAGATGCGATCGGCCCCGAAGAGGAGCCGTCCATGGACCTCTGTCGTGGGGGCCAGATCACCGAAGCTTTCCCGAAGGGACAGCGTGAAGGGCCCCTCATTCACGGGGAGGGGTTGCGCACTCAAGTGTACGGCGAATGCGACGATACCCGAGATACCGCCTATCCGGATGCCCAGGTCCTTCATGGTCTGGACGGCGCCGCGAGGACACTCCTCCGCCGCGGGTACGGGGTTCAGGGCTTGCGTGCTGCCAGAGCAAGCCAGCCCCATGCACAAGGGGAGTGTCTTGGCGAGGCGGGTCCGCTTGGGCTTGGGCAGTGCTTGAGGGGAGGGGGGAGCAGACGGGGTGGGCGGGTTCACGCGAGGGTCTTCCTGAGGCTGCGCCACTGGAGCGGCGGGCACGGAGGTAGAGGCCTCGGAGTCCAAGGCCACCGCGCCAGGGTCAGCATCTGGTGACAACTCCGCTCCCGCTACTTCCTGGTCAGGCTTTCCTACGTGTAGGGTAGGGCTTGCTGGCACTGCCTCCAGGGTGGTCCCCAGCACGAAGGCTCCGAGCATGGCCACGGCCAGCGCGGCCCCCACCCACCCACGCCAGCCAGCGCCGCGAGCTGTGGGAGTGGGGGCGGCTGGCGCCGGGCTGTCCTCCTGCTGTTGCTCCATGCCTGGGAGACGCCGCCGCACCTGGCGCTGCAGCCGCATCCACTCCTGCTGCTCGCGGTGCTCCGCCCGGGCCAGACTCAGCGCCGCCTCCTGCCCTGGCGCCACCGGACCGGCAGGCGCTCCGCTCCGGGTGGTGCGCGATGCGGGCCCGGGCTCTGGGTACCACTCGAACACGGGTAACTCCCACTCTGCTCCTCCTGCCTCCCGCGCCTGGAGCAGCGCCTCCGCCAGCTCCTGAGCGTCGGTGTGACGCTCCTCCGGCCTCGAGGCCAGCAGCCGCTGCACGATGGCTGCGAGCGCCTCGGGCACCCGTGGGTTGCGCTCGCGCACCTGGGGCGCGGGCCTGGACTGCACCGCCGCCCAGTACATGTCCCTCGGCAGGTGCACCGGGAAGGGGTACTCGTCTACCAGCACCCGGTAGGCCATCACCCCCAGCGCGTAGAGATCATCCGTGGGCCGGGCCTGGTAGCGCGCGCCCGCCTGAGCCACATGGGCTTGAGCGAAGGCCATGGCCTCCGGGCTCAGGTACACCTCCGTCACCGGCGGCAGCACGTGACTGGTCAGCGGAGTGGCCCCCTCGTAGCCGCCCGCGCCCAGATCCATCAGCACCAGCTCCTGGCCCCCGGGGCGCACCAGCGTGTTGGCGCCTTTCACATCGCGATGCAGGGCGTGCTCGCGGTGCAGCGCCGCCAGCGCTCCAGCTGCCTGCGCCAGCAGTCCGGCCAGCTGCCGCGGGGTAGGGTTGGTGCCGCACGCCCAGGAGTACAGCGGCAGCCCCTCCACGTACTCCATCACCAGATAGGGGAAGCCCGTGCGGCGCCCCAGCCACCAGCCCTGGCCGTGGAACTTCACCAGCGCCCGGTGCTTTACCCGCCGCAGCAAGCGCCCCTCTCGCAGCAGGCGCTTGTCACCAGGGCGCGTGGCCAGCTTGAGCGCGTGGAGCCGGCCCCAGCGGCTGACCAAGTACACCACCCCGGCTCCCCCCGCACCCAGCCTGCGCACCACCCGCCAGGGACCCACCCTGGCGCCTTGAGGCAGCGCGCTGGCAGACACCGGCTGCGCGGGGTGGGCTCTCCGCAGCAGATTGTGCAGCAGGCCCATGGCAGCACCCCTCCTCATGGGTCCTCACGCTACCACCCTACCTGCTACGTTCCCACCGTGGGCTGCGCCTCTGTGGCCAGGAATCCACTCCGCTTACCGGTCTGGGGAGAACGTAGGGGGTCCTGCAGCGTCGGAAGGCGTGGCGGCATGGCTTCTGCGGTGGGCAGGTCAGGACCGTTTCGTTCGTCCCGGTTTTCGGATTCGCGCTTCAGGTAACGCCGCGCTTCCACACGCGTGTGCCGGACGGCGCTCCGGTGCGGCCCTTATGGCACCTGTGAGCGGTCCGCCTCTGACTCTGTGCACCCGTCCACCGCCCGCAACACGTTTTCCAGTTGGCCTATGCGTCTTGAGGACGAAGGGGCTTGCGCAGCCAGGCTGGTAAGGTTATCTTACGACCCGTAAGAGGGCCTCGGTGCGGCCCGTCTGGTAAGATTATCTTACCACGTGTAAGGAGAGGCTCGACTCATGGACATCACCCACATCGAGAGCACTTTGATCCAGGTCCACCAGGACATTCAGACGAGCGGAGGATTCGCCTCTGCGACGGTCCAGGCCAGCACATGCCCGTTGCTGGACCTGCCTGGATTCGACAGCCTGCTCATCCCGGTCGTGTTCCGAAGGGTGGCACGTAAACTCGGAGTCACGCTGCCGGCGGACTACCGTGTCCCGAACCTCTATGTTACCCAGGGCGGTCGGCGGCGGCTCACGATCGCGGAGATCGCCGGCGAGTTCTTCCAGCGCTTCAGCGCGAAGGCGGCCTGACCATGGGGTCGAACGACAGCAGAAAGATGATCATCGCCAGCCGTATCCGCGCGGCCCGCGAGATGTCCGGTCTCTCCCAGGGGCAGGTCGCCAAGATGCTCGGACTCCACCGCCCTTCGATCTCGGAGGCTGAGGCCGGGAATCGCAACGTGTCTGCCGAGGAACTTGGGCGCATGGCCGAGATTTACGAGGTGCCCGTTGCTTGGCTCATGGGTGAAGGGGCGGAGCGGCTCGACCCCCACCACGACAAGATTCAGCTCGCTGCGCGTGAGCTAAGTAAGCTGAAGCCCGAGGATCAGGAGCGGCTATTCACGCTGCTGGCCGCCACACGGCAATCGGAGAAGAAGCGGTGAGTGCGCAACGCCGCGAACTCGCGAAAAGAGCGCTCGAGAAGGCGCTGGAGGTTCGGGAGACAGCGGACTTCGATGACGAGAGCCCCATCTGCGTCTACGAACTGTGCGAGAAGATGAAGATCCGCGTGCAGTTTGCCGCGCTCGCGAGCATGGAGGGAACTTATATCGCGGGCGTGCGTCCGCAGATCTACTTGTCGTCACTGCGACCGTTAGGTCGGCGAGCGTTCACCTGCGGCCATGAGGTAGGCCACCATGTCTTCGGGCATGGGTCCGCCATCGACGAGCTAAGGAAGGAGGATGAAGCCAACCCAGTATTCAAGCCTGATGAATTCTTGGTGGATGCATTCTCGGGCTTTCTTCTGATGCCGCAGGTGGGCGTGCGCAACGCGTTTCGCGTACGCGGCTGGAATATTAGGGCAGCATCGCCGGAGCAGGTCTTCACGGTAGCCTGCAACTTTGGAGTCGGCTACGAGGCGCTGGCAAACCACCTGGGCTACAGCATCAACGAAATCTCCCCGATCCGGGTCCAGGAATTGGGAAGGATGAAGCTTCCTACCATTCGCCGGTCGATCCTGGGGCACCCATCGGACCGACCGCTCATTGTCGCCGACAGAGACTTCCGGCGTCCGACGCTAGATGCGGAGGTTGGGACACAGATCCTCCTACCAGCCGGCGTCGTCGCCGACAGCCCGAGTTTGGGCCTTCTCGAAGATCTTCCCGGAGGACGCCTTTTCCAGGCTGGGAAGCCAAGTCTGGTCCGGGTTCATGACCCGAACAGTGCATGGGCCATCATCGTTAGGATCGCGCGCTTTCAGTATGAGGGACTCGCTAGATATCGACACGTCGAGGAGGAAGAGGGCGATGATGAATAATCCACCTGTCATCAAGGATACCAATCTCTCGGTCGCATGGGCCCGTATGTTCCTGCGGCTCACCGTGCGGTCGGACGCGGAGATCGCGCCGCTCGTCGTGAGCGTCACGAGGTTCAAGGACGGCGAGCCTGTGGAGGATGAGACGCTCCGAAAGGCGCTAGACACTTGCCTGGAAACGAACGGGCTTCAGCCCGTTCACACCGTCGCGAACACCATCTTCCCGCAGTCTCTCTGGCAGATGGCCAAGGGCGACCGGAAGGATCTCTACGCGGCGTATCTCGAGAACCTGCCTAGCTACGTTGCGATGGCGTCCAGCAAGAACAATCGTGGGCTCTACTTCGCACGGCTCATCGCCTTTCACACCGACCCCAAGACCGGGGAGCGGCTTCCCTACGTGCCGCCGAGCGTCGTACCAGCGGACGGCAACCAGCTCGAATTCATCATCGAGAACTGCCGTTCCGGCAAGCGGCGGTCGATGTTCCAGGCGTCCATCTTCGACCCGCTGCGTGACCATACCCGTTCCGCCCAACTTGGCTTTCCGTGCCTCCAGCATGTGAGCTTCGTGCCGGACTTCGCAGCGAAGACGCTTATGCTGAACGCCTTTTACGCCACCCAGCAGGCATTCGAGCGCGCCTACGGAAACTTCCTCGGGCTCTGCCGCCTCGGAGAATTCGTCGCCCACGAGGCCGGTCTAACCTTCGAGCGCATGACCTGCTTTGCAGGGATCGAGAAGATGGACGAGCGGCCACCGCACAACGAATCGACGTGGGTGGCACTCAAGACCGTCGCACAGAACCTCGTCGTGGCTGCGGACACGCAGACCACGACCTGAGACCAGATAATCATCATGTCCAGGAACACGCCTGCGGGTCGGCTCATCGTTCTCGAAGGACCCGATGGAGTCGGCAAGTCTACCATCTCCGCGGAACTCGTCCGCGATCTTAGCGCCCGAGGCCACCGGGCAGAACTCGTAGTGTTTCCAGGCAGAGAAACCGGAACGCTCGGCCACCTGGTCTACGAGATCCATCACGATGCCGCACGCTTTGGGCTTCGCAGCATGACCGCTGCCGCCAATGAGACCCTGCATATTGCGGCGCATCTAGATGTGATCGAGCGCCGGATCGTCCCGACCCTGCGGCAGGGGACGACCGTCATCCTTGATCGCTTCTGGTGGTCCACTCTGGTCTACGGGACCGTCGTCGGGATGGACCGGAAGGTCCTTGAGGCGCTCATCGCCGTGGAGAGGCTCCTCTGGGGATCAGTCCTCCCCGACGTGATGATCCTGCTACGCCGGGAGGTCCCTATCGACCGCGACGAGCCGCTGTCGCAGTGGCTCAGGTTGCGAGACGAGTACGACCGCCTTGCGAAGCAGGAGGGGGGGAACTATCCGGTGGTGGTAATCGAGAATGGTGGCGCACTTACGAAGACTCTTGCGGAGGTCCGTCACGTCCTCGAATCAGGGACCGCACGTATGGGGGCACCGGCGGACACCCCCACGGCGGCCCAACTCAGCATCGGCTTCGCTGCGCCTCAACGGCCGGTGAGAGTTGCGCCGACGACTTACGTACACCTCCACCCCGTTAAGCCGACCGCCGCGTATGACACCTATTGGCGCTTCGCCGTCGAGCGCCAGAACATCTTTTTCAAGAGGTTCCGCAGAGAACTCCCTCCGTGGACCAGCGACAGGATCCTGACCGAGCACAAGTTCACGAACGCCTATCGCGCGTCCGACCGGGTGAGTCAGTACCTTATCCGCCGCGTGATCTACCGTGATGATCTTTCAGAAACTGCCCCTGAGGTATTCTTCCGGATCATCCTTTTCAAGATCTTCAATAAGATCGAGACATGGGAGTTGTTGGAGAGGCGTGTCGGAGCGATCACGCTCGAGAACTACTCGTTCGCCCGCTTCGACAAGATCCTCACGGATGCTCAATCGGAGGGTAAGAGGATCTACTCTGCCGCTTACATCATGCCTTCGGGTAGCAGTTCGCTCGGGCATGCAAAGAAGCACCGCAACCACCTGCAACTCATTGAGCGCATGATCGCAGGCGACCTGCCTCAGCGCCTAACCGACGCACGCACCATGCAAGCCGGATTTGCTCTCTTGAGGGCGTATCCTACCATTGGCAACTTCCTAGCCTATCAGTACATCACGGACATCAATTACAGCGAGCTGACCGACTTTAGCGAGATGGAGTTTGTGGTTCCGGGGCCTGGTGCGCTTGACGGCATTCGCAAGTGCTTCACAGACCTTGGCGGGTTGAACGAGTCCGAGATCATCAAGTTCATCGCGGACCGTCAGGAGCAGGAGTTTGACCGACTAGAGCTAAAATTCCAGTCGCTTTGGGGGCGACGCCTCCAACTCATCGACTGCCAGAACCTCTTCTGCGAGGTCGATAAATACGCCCGTGTGCATCACCCAGAGATCGTGGGGGTTTCAGGAAGAACCCGAATCAAGCAGCGGTTCACGCCGCACCAAGCGCCCCTGACGCTCTGGTACCCCCCTAAGTGGAAGATCAACGAGTCTCTCGCCGGTGACACGGGCGCCGGTCCCACCATCCACACTGCGAGCGGCACCTCGGCACATCAAGTAGAGAGGAGCTAACGATGGACTTCCGTGAATACCAGCTATCAGCTTCGCGCACTGATCAGATGCCGACCGACAAGACGAGCGGCGATCCTCCCACTGGGCCGGAGATTATGATGCCGCTGCTCGGGCTCGCTGGAGAGGCCGGCGAGCTACTCAGTGAATACAAGAAGTACCTGCGCGACGGCGCGTCCTACAAGCTCTTTAACGAGCGTATCGGAGAGGAGCTTGGAGACCTGCTCTGGTACCTGTCGAACGTCGCGAGCAAGCTTGGTCTCGACCTAGACAAGATTGCCAGGGACAACCTAGCCAAGTGCCGCAATCGTTGGGACGAGCATGGCGGAAACCAACTGGCACTCCTGAACGGCAGTTACGCGTTCGACGAGGGGTACCCGCCCGAGCAGCGGCTTCCTCGGAAGATGGAGGTTGTGATCCGGCCCGTCGACGCACAGGGCAGGCCGCGGATCCAGGTGCTCATCGACGGGAAGCAGGTTGGTGATGATTTGAAGGACAACACCTACACGGATGACGGCTACCGCTTCCACGACATCTTCCACTTCGTCTACGCGGCGGTCCTCGGCTGGTCGCCAGTTCTCAGGAGCGGGAGGCTTCTCGGTCGCAAGCGCAAGGCTAACGCGCTGGTCGATGAGGTCGAGGACGGCGCACGAGCTGCGGCATTGGAGGAGGGAATCTCCGCGATGATCTTCGGCTACGCCGCGGAGAACGACTTCTTGATGGGCGCCAAGGGGGTTCGGTCTGATCTTCTCCGGACGATCAAAATGATGACCGCCCACTTGGAGGTCTCACGGTGCTCCGCCGGAGACTGGGAGAAGGCGATCCTGATGGGATTCGACGTGTGGCGTCAGATCCGGGACCACAACGGTGGCAGGATCCTGGTCGATCTGGATGCCGCGTCCGTCACCTTCAATCCTGACTCGCCCACGTGATCAGTCTCCTTCAGCCGTCATCTTGGAGGGCGATTGCGGTCGCGATCGCCTGTTGCTCTGTGTGGCTGATGCTAAGCGACCAGCGACCGATGCCAAGTTGGTTCGCCATGGCAAGAGCATCACCCGAGAGAACAACGAGAGGGGCTCCTGAGTCTTGAGCCTGTACCTCAATGTCAGTCGGTGCGATGCCCTTCGCGAAACCTGTCCCTAGGGCCTTGACCACTGCCTCCTTTGCCGCACAGCGCCCCGCGTAGAAGATCGCGAGGTCCGGGCGTTGCCGGGCGATCTCCTGCTCGAGTGAGGTGAACCAAGCCGGCTCGAAATCCCCTCGGTCCTTGGCGAGCAGTTGGCGAATCCTCGACACCTCGACGATATCAATGCCATGGCCGACGAGTTTCATGGGGCTCTCGATCCGGGGCGGTGCAATACACGCTGCGCGGCTGTGCATAGAGGAAGAGTTCGTCCCTGTGCGGCTGTTACGGCAGGCCCTTACTGCCGACTCCAGTCCGCTCGCTGACGCCTCATGATGCCTGCCCTTCGGCAACCAAGTAACTGGCTGCCTCATTCAGGGCCGTCTTGGCGCGGGTGAGCTTTCCTGAGGTGCCTCGCTTGTTCGGGGATTGCAGGGCATCTTCAAGAAGCACATCCGCATCGACGAGCTTTTCGAGAAAGACCGAGGAGAAGGCGGACCCCTCCGTCGTACTGCCGCGAATGCCGCGAATGATTTGCACCAGCGTGCGGATGCCGGAATGGTCGATGTTGATATCGTTGGTGTAGTCGGCCTTCTCTTGCAGCAATCTCGCGAGCTTCGCCTTAGCGGAGATATCGCGGGTGCTGACCTGGAAGGCGATTCGGGTAAGTCCCTCCAAGCCCAGGGTGTCGAACTCGGCGATGGAAGGGATTTCGGGAATGGGCTTCCACTCAGCCAAGGCTGCGAAAAAGGTGATGCGGCGCGGCTTCTTATTACGGCGCTGGGTCGCCGCCCATTGGAGCAGCTTGCAGCACTCATACATGTTGACTGCCCACCAAAAGGAAAGCTCCAGCTTTCGGAAGGTGGCGACGAGGTCCAGGAAAGGCTCCTTCTCGTCCTCGATGAACTGGATGCCGGTCAGCCCAGTGAGGAGTTCGTGTGCGTCAGGACTAGTGAGATCGACATGGGCTACCGGAACATACGCGCGTGAGCGGCTATTTCCATCCAAGCTGGCTAGGGCGCGCTGGACTGGGCCTAAGGCATCCGGGGCCCTTTTGGAGAGAGGCAAGCCGAACATCAGTGGCCCATGCTGGAATTTGTAGCCGTGAGTGTGGACGTCCGCGTGGGGACGCCACGCAAGGTTGGGCTCCCGCTGGGTTGGTTCCCATTCTGGGTGGAGCGCCTTGAATGACTTCTCCACATCGTCCATATCCGCCATTCGTTGGCCCACCTTGGCAGTAGATGGATGGCTGTATTCAGGTGACTCGACGATGGAGATGAAATTGCGAAGGATGTCCCCTTTTCTAGAGGCCAGATGTGCGATGGCGCGGTGGCAGTTATCGGTCCTGTCGCCGTGGAAAATGAATGGTGCGCTAGTGGGGCGTTGGCCCACGACCGCAGAGTAGGAGTGGTACTCCGACGGCTTGATGCCCGGTTCCATGCTTTCGGGAAGCTGGCGGGTCGAGACTCGGATCGTCCAGGCTCCCACGCAAGGCTCTGCTGACAGGATGTTGTAGGACAGGGGTTGGGGGGCTCGCATGGGACGGACAACGCCAGAACTTCCTCCGCCAACAATCAGAATACGAGCTTTGTCGCTTGGCTCCGGACGCCAGAGAGTGTCGAGGCGGCCATG
>NZ_DASPHO010000158.1:0-12058 GCF_035629615.1 Hyalangium sp.
TGGCCGAGCAGGAGTTCGAGCTGCTCGCCGGCCCCGAGGGCTTCAAGCGCCGCCGCTTCTACCGGGACGCAGCGTGGATGAACGTGCCCAGCTTCTTCTGGGTGGAGCAGGTGGACGCCCAGGGCCGCACCACGGCCGCGCCCCTCCTGCTGAACGCGGGCGCCAACGACAGGCGCCGCGAGGACGACGACTTCTTCGTCCGCCGCTTCCGCGCCATCCAGTGGACGTACGACTGCGCCTCTGCCACGGACTGTGCTGGCGCCAACAACTTCATGGAGGAGGCGCTGGTGGAGCTGCGCCACGCCCGCACGCCCTGCAAGAGCAAGCTGCTCAACCTCCACCCGCGCACCACCGCCCTCCGGGTGCGCTGGTCGCTGCGTCCGGTGGCGCCCTACACCATCCCCGTGGAGCAGGTGGCTCGCCCCCAGTATGGCTACGGCTTCTCCATTGACGTGGCGGCTGTCACCCCACCCCGCGCGGATGGCACCTATGCTCCCGGTACGGCCATCAGCTTCCAGCTCGCCCTCAAGGACGGCTCCGGCAAGCGCCTCCACCCACGCGGTTCCCTTCCGACGTATAATGAGGTTGTCTTCGGTGAGAACGAGCCGGGCATTCAGTACTACCGGGCGTTCTTCGACCCGTCGGCGACGTACTACCGGAGGAAGCACCGCGAGCGCATGTTGATGACGCAGATCATCGGGCCGGCCCAGAACATCCAGCCCATCCGCTCCATCATCGAGCTCGGCGACTTCCTCGCTCCCGAGGACGTGCAGACCCCTGCCACGTTCGAGCGCGACAACCTCTTCTCGCAGGTGCAGACCTTCCCGCCGGGCAATGATCTCTTCGGCGGCGCGTTCGATCCCTCGCACGCGGGCTGGGCCGCTCCGGTCAGCGACACGTGGACCTATCAGATCCCCGCCAATGCCGTCCCCGGTACCTACCTCGTGACGGTGAAGGGGCGCCGCACCTACCTGGGCGAGGACCTGCCTTACAGCCGCACCATTGAAATCCAGGTGGGCACCCGTCAGCGCACCCAGCCGGTGCCGACCACCGGTCCCTGCAGCAGCTGCCACACCCAGGGCGGTGAGCTGAACTCCGTGCTGCACGGCAACGAGAACCGGGCCGCGTGCAACGGCTGCCACGCGCCGCTGGCCTTTGAGCTCGAGGGCCCCATCTTCGTGCGCGTGCACTTCATCCACTCGCGCTCGGACCGGTACGATACCAGCGCGGCCCAGTGCAGCAGCTGCCACCTGAACCGGCAGAGCATCCAGCGCACCAGTAAGGCTGCATGCTTCTCGTGCCACAAGACCTGGTCTGCGGAGCACCAGGCCGAGTTCGGGCCGCTTGAGAGCATCTACGTGGGTGGCGGACGCGAGTCCTTCCAGCAGTGCACCAGTACCTGCCACACTACACACCCGCAGAGCGGCCTCTAGCCGCGCTGCTCATCCCGGAGGTCCTCCATGGCGCAAGTGAAGATGCAGACGGCTCGTACCTCAGAGAAGGAGCCCGTCGCGGCCACGGAGGACCTGATGAAGCAGCTAGGGTCCATCACCCCCAAGCTGGTGATGCTGTACGCCTCCCGCGAGCGGGATCAGGTCGCGCTCAACCACGCCCTGCGCGAGCGGCTCCCCAAGGGCTGCCGCCTGGTGGGTGCCACCACCGCCGGCGAGCTGGACAACACCGGCATCCACTCCGGCACCGTGGTGATTGGCGCCCTCTACGGGGACTTCGACGTGGGCGTGGGCCTGGGCACCGGCCTGAGCACGGACGCGGTGTCCGCCGGTGCCACCGCCATCCGCAAGGCCTGCGAGGAGCTCGGCGTGCGCCAGGCGGATCTGGACCCGCGCAAGTACGTCGGCCTCGTGATTGACGACGGGTTCCGCTACAAGAAGGAAGAGCTGCTGCTGGGCATCCTCGAGAAGAACCAGACGCTGGTGCTCGTGGGTGGCGGCGCCAGCGACGACAACCGCGACATGAGCAAGCAGTCCGCAGCGCTCCACGTGGACGGCGAGGTCTCCACGGACTCGGTGCTCGTGGCGCTGTTCCGCACCAACGCTCCGTTCGCCGCCCTGCGCTCGCACTGGTACATCCCCACCGGCGAGCGGATGACGATCACCAAGGTTGACGAGACGCACACGCGCGCTCTGGAGATCGACGGCAAGCCGGCGGCCCTGCGCTACGCAGACCTGCTCGGGTGCCAGCCGGCAGAGCTCGAGTTCGGCACGCCCAAGGGCTTCGCCGTCCGCCCGACCGCACTCCGAGTGGGACGCGAGTACTTCATCCGCGCGCCCTGGAAGCCTGTCCTCGAGGACAACTCCATTCTTTTCGCGAACTTGCTCGAGGAGGGCTCCGAGCTGGAGCTGATGAAGATCGGCGACATGGCCGGGATGACCAAGTCCTTCTTCACTGAGGAGCTGCCCAGGCGGGTACAGAACCCCCAGGCCGTCCTCTTGTTCCATTGTGGTGGGCGTATGTGGTACGCGAGCGCTACAGGTAAGATACCGGAGCTAGCGGAGACCTTGCGCTCCGCGCCGACGGCGGCTGGAATGAATGTGCACTTCGAGATCTACTCGGGGTTCCACATCAACACCACGCTGACCGTGCTGGCGTTCGGATCCAACTGATGAGCCTCTCGCCCCCTGCGCAAACCGAAAGCCCTACCCACCGCATCCTCCTCCACACCAACGAACGCGAGACCGAGCAGGTCATAAACGCACTGCGCCGACTCTCGCCCCAGCCTGAAGTGGAGCGGGTCTCTGGCGCCGATGCGCTCGGCTCGGCGCTCGCGAAGCCCTGGGCGCTGGTGGTGCTGGGCACGGAGCAGCCGGGACTCTCGCTGCCGCAGATCCAGGCGCTGTGGAAGGCGAAGGGCAGCACAGCCCCCTTCGTGGTGCTGTCGCGCCAGTGGAGTGACGAGACGCTCGCGGCGGCCACGCAGGCCGGCGCCAGCGACTACGTCACGGAGGATCACCTCGGGCGGCTGGGGCTCATTCTGGCGCGCGAGGTGCGGGTGAGCAGCGGCCTGCGGCAGCGCGAGGCCTCAGAGGCGGAGCTCAAGCAGACCCTCTGGCTGCTCAACAACATCATCGACAGCCTGCCCTTCATCCTCTTCGTGAAGGACGCGAAGGAGCTGCGGCTCAAGGTGGTGAACAAGACGTTCTCGGACTCCTTCAAGACGACCAAGGAGTTTCTGCTCGGGAAGCTGGATCACGACTACTTCCCGAAGGAGCAGGCCGACACCTTCGTGGCGATTGATCGCGAGGTCGCTACCAGCAAGAAGATCAAGGTCTTCGACGAGGTGGCGCGCGTCGTTGATCAGGATCGCCAGTTCGGCACCCGCAAGGTGCCGCTCATGGATGAGCACGGTGAAGTCCTCTACGTGATGGGAGTCACCGAGGACATCACCGATCGCAAGCGGGACGAGACGGCGCTGCAGGCGGCCAACAAGAAGCTGGCCGACAGCCTCGAGGAGCTCAAGCGCTCGCGCTCCGCCACCGCGCGCTCGCTGGCCAGCTACCAGCAGCGCGCGCTGCAGATGGAGATCATCCGTCAGCAGAACGAGGACCTGGATAGGCTGGCCACGGACCTGGCCATCTCCAAGCGCAACGAGGAGGAGCGCGCGAGAGAGGCAGAGGCCGCCGCCCGGCTCAAGAGCGAGTTCCTGGCCAACTTCAGCCATGAGATCCGCACCCCGCTCAACGGCATCATCGGCTACTGCGACCTGCTGATGCGCGAGGAGGGCAGCCGGCTCACCGCGCACGGCCGCCGGGACTTGAACGTCGTGAAGACGAACGCCAAGACGCTGCTGGCGCTCATCAACGACATCCTGGACCTGTCGAAGATCGAGGCGGGCCGCGTGGAGGTGGTGGTCGAGCGCGTGGACGTGCAGGAGCTGGCCGAGGAGTGCCAGGCCACGGTGCGCGAGTACCTCAAGGGCAAGGACGTGGCGCTCACGCTCAACATCGAGGAGCGTGCGCGCTACCTGCAGTCGGACGCGCTGAAGCTGCGGCAGATCCTGCTCAACCTGCTGAGCAACGCCGCCAAGTTCACCGAGTCCGGCGAGGTGGCACTGGGGGCGCGGGCCGAGGGCAACGAGGTCGTCCTCACGGTGGAAGACACCGGCGTGGGCATCCCCCCGGACCAGGTGCAGCACATCTTCGAGAAGTTCCGCCAGGTGGACGGCTCCCACACGCGCAAGGTGGGCGGCACGGGCCTGGGGCTGGCCATCGTGCGCGAGCTGAGCAAGGTGCTCGGCGGCAACGTCAACGTCACCAGCGTGCTGGGCCGCGGCTCCACCTTCACGGTGCGGCTGGAGGGCGTGCTGGAGACCGCGGCCCCCATGCCCACGGTCAGCGCGCCGGAGCAGGATCCCGTGGCGGTGGAGGACGTGGCGGCGAAGCTGGCCCCGCTGGCGGCCGGCAGCACGGTGCTGGTGGTGGACGATGACCCACTCATGCAGCAGCTGGTGGTAGGCCAGCTGGAGCCCTCGGGCTTCAAGGTCGTACCGGCCGGGGACGGAGTGACGGCGCTGCGGCTGGCCCGCGAGGTGAAGCCGCAGGCCATCATCCTGGACATCCACCTGCCCCGGCTGGACGGCTGGTCCGTGCTCAGCCAGCTCAAGAGCGAGCCGACGCTGTCCAACATCCCCGTCATCCTCGTCTCCGTGGAGGAGCAGCGCGCGCGCGGCTACTCGCTGGGCGCGTGCGAGTACCTGGTCAAGCCCGTCGAGCCGGACCGCCTGGTGGAGGTGGTGACGCGCACCCTGGGCGCTCAGGCCCTGGGCAGCGGCGAGGTGATGGTGGTGGATGACGACCCCAGCACCCGCGAGCTCGTCAGCCGCAGCCTGCGCCGTGCCGGCTTCTCCACCGCCGAGGCCCACAACGGCGAGGACGCGCTCCTCAAGGCCCGCGTCTCTCCGCCCATCCTCGTGGTGTTGGACTTGATGATGCCCAACCTCGACGGCTTCGAGGTGCTGCGGCGGCTGCGCTCGGAGAACCTCCACATGCCGGTGGTGGTGCTCACCGGCAAGGATCTCAACCTCGAGGAGCAGGGCACGCTGCGCGACGGGCTCATCGCCTTCGTGCGCAAGGGCGGCCACGCCATTGACGAGGTGATTGGCCAGGCCAAGACGCTGCTCTTGCAGAAGCGCGCGGCCCTCAGCGGGCGCCCGCCCCGCATCCTCTATATCGAGGACAATCCGCAGAACCGGGACATCGTCCGCCGCTACCTCGGCAACAACTTCGAGCTGCTGGAGGCCGAGGACGGCGAGCTGGGCCTGGAGCGCACCCAGAAGGACACGCCGGACCTGGTGCTGATGGACCTGTCCCTGCCTCGCGTGGACGGCTGGGAGGCCACCCGGCGCATCCGTGCGCTGCCGGCGGCCATCTCCAAGGTCCCCGTCATCGCCGTCACCGCCCATGCCGGCCGCGAGTACCAGGACCGGGCCCTCAAGGCGGGCTGCGACGCCTACCTGACCAAGCCGTTGGATCGGGACCAGCTGCTCGACACCATCCGCAAGCACCTGGGGAAGAGCCATGGCTGACGGCAAGCTCCGCGTGCTGGTCGTGGATGACGACCCGGACCTCCTGGACCTCGTGGCGCGCTCGCTCAGGGCCCACGACTTCGAGGTGGAGACTCACATCTCCGCGCTGGGCGTCTCCACCCGCATCCGGGACACCGTGCCGGACGTGGTCCTCATCGACGTGAATTTCCCCGCTCTCAAAGGGGACAAGGTGGTGTCACTGGCGCGCTCCCAGGCGCCTTCCGGCACCAAGTTCATTCTGTATTCAGCCTCGGATGAGACCCAGCTGCGCTCGCTCGCCATGGCGTCGGGCGCGGATGGATATCTCTCCAAGAGTGTTCAGGGAGACGAGCTTGCGCGGAAGCTGGAGTCCTTCCGTCACATGACTCGCCCCACGCCCGTGCCGCCCGTCTGAGTTCTGTCTGTTTCGCTGACTCGGCTGTCTGATTTCTCTGAAATGCCCGTGCTCTTTGGAGGGCTATGCCTTGCGTACCCCTGACTACAGTGAGGCTGAAAAGTTACGCCGTCAACTCGAGGCTCCTATGTTCAACCCACTACTCAAGAAGTGGGTAGGAAAAGGAGACCTGGATTACGAGGTTTATCTCAAGACAGGGACGCTGCTGCATTTGCAGACGCCCTCGGAAGAGCTCGTCCATCATGACGAGCTCCTCTTCCAAGTCACGCACCAGGCCCAGGAACTCTGGCTCAAGCTCATCACCCAGGAAGCGGTGGAGGTGGTGGCGGAGCTGGACGGGGATGTGCTGTGGCCGGCCACGGGGCGGATGGAGCGCATTCTGCGGGCCATGCGCTGCCTGGTGGCGGAGATGAACATCCTGGAGACGATGACGCCGGATACGTATCAAATCATCCGGCGCAGCCTGGGCAACGGCAGTGGGCAGGAGTCTCCGGGGTACAACGCCATGCGTCTGGCGGCGGACGCCATGGAGGCGGCGCTGGACCGGGCGCTGGCGCGGCGCAACCTCCGGCTGCTGGATGTCTACAAAGTCGGCGCGTACGGCGCGGAGGACCTGAAGCGCATCTGCGAGCAGTTCGTGGACCTGGATGAGCTGTTCCAGACGTGGCTGTACACGCACTATCAAATGGTCCGCCGCATCATCGGTGTGGACCGCTCCATCAAGGCGCTGGACGGGCTGCCTACGCAGGTGCTGGCCGGGCGCATGACGCTGCCGCTCTTCCGCAAGCTGTGGGAGGTGCGTGTGGAGATGACGAGCGCGTGGCGTCGCGACGGCGGCTACACACCCGGGACTCATCGCGCCTCGGACTCCCACCCCACGGTCCCCGCGACGGCTCCGAACGCCCAGGTGCCCAGCCCTCCCGCTCCCAGCGCACAGGCTCCCAGTCCTCCGGCTCTTGCTGCCCAGGCGCCGAGCCCTCCGGCTCCGACCATTGCGCACTTCGAGCGCACCCTCGCCGCCGCTCCCCCTGCAGCGCCTTCGCCCGTGGCGGTCTCCGCCCAGGCCCTTGCCTCGACCGCCGCCCAGGGGGATACGTCCGCCGCGGCAAGCGCGGCCCCCGCGGCCCCGCCCGAGGATCCGTGGTCCAGGCCTGAGCCGCCTCGCCGGGGACAGGCCCCTCAGCCCGAGCTCCCCCCCGCGCCCCCCTCCACAATGGCCGAGCCGGACGATCCGTGGTCCAGGCCCGAGCCGCCCACCTCCCGCCGAGCCGCCCAGATGCTCGAGGATGCAACCTCTCCGGGCAGCCAGGCTCAGGAGCCGGTGGGGACAGGCCCTCGGCGAGCGCCGCCGTCCAAGGATCGGGGGCAGTACTGACATGGACACGACGCTCTCAGCGGTACGGGCCGAGTTCCCCCTGCTGGAGAAGGTCACCTACCTCAACAGCAACTCCACGGGGGCGTTCCCGCGGGGCATGGAGGCGGTGCTGCAGCGCTACGGGCAGACGCTGCAGAACTGGCGGGACGAGGCGTGGGAGGGCTGGTGGGCGGACTGGCTCGGCTACATGGACGCGGTGGCGCGCTTCATCGGCGCACCGGACGGCTCCGTGGTGACGGACACGAACCTCACCACGCTGCTGGGCCGGCTGGCCACCTGCTTCGACTTCCAGGGCGAGCGGCGCCGCGTGGTGACGACGGACCTGGAGTTCCCCACCGTGCCCTTCCTGTGGAAGGGCTTCGGCCGCTACGGGGCGGAGGCGGTGGTGGTGCCCTCCGAGGGCGGAAGGATGAACGAGGAGCGGCTGTGTGCGGCCATCGATGAGCGCACGCTGCTCGTCAGCCTCTCGCACGCCAGCTTCGCCACGGGGGCGCTGGTGGACCTGGCGCCGGTGGTGCGACGCGCGCGCGAGGTGGGAGCGCTGGTAGCGGTGGACGCGTACCAGTCCGTGGGCGCCGTCCCCATCGACGTGGGGGCGCTGGAGGTGGACTTCCTGCTCGGGGGCGCGCACAAGTGGATGTGCGGCTCCATCGAGAGCGCCTTCCTGTACGTGCGCCCGGCCCTGCTCTCCACGCTGCGGCCAGCGGCCACGGGGTGGATCGCCGGAGAGAACCCGCTCACCTTCGAGCCGGCGCATGACTGGGCGCCCACGGCGCGGAGGATGGCGAGCGGCACGCCGGCGGTGCTGCCCTCCCTGCTCTCGCGGGTGGGGTTGGATCTGCTGGCGGCGGTGGGGATGCCCACCATTCGCGCGCACTCGCTGCGGTGCACGGCGCGGGTGATGGCGCGGGCGGACGAGGCGGGCCTCACGGTGGTAACGCCGCGGCAGGACGAGCAGCGCGCCGGCGTGGTGGCGCTGCGCTTCCCGGGGGACGCGGAGGTGACGAAGCGGCTCGTGGCTCGGGGCTTCATCTGCAGCTTCCGGGGGGCGCTGCGCGTGGCGCCGCACTTCTACAACACGCTGGAGGAAGTGGACCGCTTCATGGAGGCCCTGGTGACAGAGGCCCGGAAGGAGATGGCATGAGCACCCTGGAGTTCACTCCCCGTGCGCTGCTGCACCTGCTCTTCAACGGCGCGCGGGCGATCGACGTGGTGGAGACGGCCTACACGCTGGGGATGCTGGAGGCGCTGGAGGATGGGCCAGTGACGCTGGGGGAGCTGAGCCAGAAGTACGGCATGGTGCCGGGCCGGCTCTACAAGTTCCTCGACTGCCTGGAGAGCCTGGGGCTGGTGCATCGCGAGCAGAAGACGGACGCACTCATCGAGGCGCGCTACGCGGCGGTGCCGGGGCTGGTAGCGGCGGCAGCGAAGGTGGTGGGTCCGAGGTCTCTGGAGCGAGACCGGGAGAAGTACGAGTGGCGCGAGCTGCACGGCAAGCTGCCGGAGGTGCTGCGCGGAGAGCAGAGCATGCCCCGGGAGTCCTTCGACTGGCCTCCGCAGACGCCCGCTCAGGTGGCGGGCTTCGAGGCCAGCATGGCCGCGGGGCTCGGCCCCATCCTCGAGGTGTTCCGCACCTATGGAAGCCAGCTGTGGCGGGACGGGCAGCGGCTGTTGGAGGTCGGCGGCGGGGACGGGACGCTGGCGGCGCACCTGCTGGAGGAGCACCCCGGGCTCACCGTGGATGTGTACAACCTGCCGGCCACCGAGGCGCTGGTGGCGCGCACGCGGGAGAAGCATGGCCTCGGTGCGCGGCTGGGCTTCGTGGGCGGAGACTTCCTGAAAGAGCCGCTGCCACGGGGGTATGACGCGCTCTCCTTCGTGCGCGTGCTGCACGACTGGCCGGCGGAGACGGCGCGTGCGCTGATGAAGGCCGCGTACGAGGCGCTGCCCTCCGGGGGCCACATCCTCATCTGCGAGGAGTTCCGGACGCCCGAGCGGCTGACAGCGCAGTTCTTCTGGTCCTACTTCCTCATGGGCGTGGACAGCTGCGTGAGCCGGCTGCGCGAGGTGGAGTACTACCTGCTAGCCCTGCAGGACCTGGGCTTCCGCGCGCCCCAGGTGCTGCCCGGCCCCTTCGAGCTCATCATCGCGACCAAGCCCTAAGCGCTGGATTGCCGCACCCTCCCCAGTTGAGGTACAGCCCTCGCCCACCGTGAGGGCCTCGGAGACTCCACAGACGCAAGCGGGCGACCCGTCTTCAGCTTGGGTGGAGGCGCGCTGGGTCCGGTACCTCCTCTTGCTCGCGCTGGCCTTCCCCGCGTTCCTCCCCTTCAACTTCGTCTACCGCTTCGGGGTGAACCTCCCCTACTGGGATCAGTGGGAGTTCATCCCCACCCTCGTGAGCTTCCACGAGGGGCAGCTCACGCTCGATGCGCTAACGGCCCAGCACAACGAGCACCGCCTCTTCTTCCCGCGCCTCATCATGCTGGGGCTGGCGGCGCTCACCCGGTGGAACACCGTGGCGGAGATGTACTTCAACGCGGGGCTGCTGGTGGCCCTCGGCGCCGTGCTGCTCCACGCCCACGTGCGCGCGTTCGGCGCCTCGAACCGCTCGCTGTTCGCCTTCCTGCCCATCCCCTGGCTCGTCTTCACCTTCCGCCAGTTCGAGAACCTGATCTGGGGATGGCAGCTCCAGATCACCCTCTGCGTGCTCAGCTGCGTCGTCAGCCTGTACTGGCTGACGGAAGTACGCGGGCTCGGGGCGCGCTGGGCTGGGGCCGTGGCCTCCGCCTTCCTCGCGACGTTCTCGTTCGGCTCGGGTATCGCCCTCTGGCCCGCGGGGCTCGCCGTCCTGCTCTGGCAAGGCCGACGTGAGGGGCGCACTCCCTGGCGGGCCGTGCTCGGCTGGAGCCTGGCTGCGGCGCTCGCCGGCGCCATGTACGCCTGGAACTTCCGACGCACGGAGACTCACCCGGACCCGCTCACCTTCCTCAAGGATCCGGGGGCCGCTGTCCTCTTCCTGCTCAACACGCTGGGAGCGCCGACGTCGCATACCTCCACCACCACCGTGGCCTTCGGCGGGCTGCTCGTCGCCGCCGTGGGGGTGGTGCTCCTCGAGCTGCGCCGGCGGCGCGTGACGCCGGGCCCGGAGGCGTTCGCGCTGGGGTTGCTCCTCTTCGTGGGTGGCGTCGCCGTGCTGGTGATGATCGGCCGCGCGGGGTTGGATCAGTGGTTCGGAGCCTCCTCGCGCTACACCACCTTCACGCTGCTGGGCTTCGTCGGGCTGCACCGGGCCCTGCTCACGCTCCAGGAGCCTGGACGCCGCGGCCTGCTCATGGGCGTCCTCATCGCCGCGACGGTGGCCACGGGGGTCTGGTCCTTCACCGAGGGCGTCGCCACCGGCTTCACCTACCGGAACAACTTCCGGAGCTACCGCGAGGCCCTGCTCACCTACGAAGCACGGCCGGATCCGGAGCTGCAGGGCATGCATCCCCGCGGCCACGAAGTCCGCCGTTACGCGGTGGAGCTCCAGCGCCTGGGGCTGAGCGTCTTCGCGGAAAAGCGCGAGGCCCCCGCCCGGCCCTGAAGTCAAGACTCAGGACTCAGGAGCGGCGAGGAGCCAGGCGGCCGCGAACCCCCAGCGTGTACCAGCGCAGGTAGTGCGGCAGCCACTTCATCAGCTTGAAGTTGCTCTTGCCTGCCACCCGATCCGTCCACACCGTGGGCAGCTCGGCGATGCGGCGGCCCTGCAGGTGCGCCTTCACGGTCAGCTCGAGCGCCAGCTCGAAGCCGCCCTGGGACTCGATCTCCACCGTGTCCAGGAACTCGCGGCTATAGAGCTTGAAGTTGTTCGTCGCGTCCCACGTGGGCACGCCCGCCAGCACGCGCAGGCTGGCCCCCGCCGTGCGCGACAGGAGGCTCTTCACCATCGGCCCCCCGCGCTGTGCGCCGCCGCGCGCGTACCGGCTCGCCGAGACGACCGCGTACCCCTGCCGGTAGAGCGCGAACATCTCGTCCACGCACCCATGGTCATCCGACAGATCCGCCATCGTCACCAGCACGGCGCCGGACTTCGGGCGCTTCATGCCCGTCTTCAGCGCCCCCAGCACCCCGCGCCCCTCGTTCTTCACCAGCTGGACGCGCGGATCCTTCTCGGCCAGCTCCCGCGCCACCGGCAGCGTGGTGTCCTCGTCCCGGTCGTAGACGACCAGGATGTCGAACGGGGTGCGCACCTTGCTGACAAGGCTCTCGTAGAAAGGCCGGAAGTTCTCGGCCTCGTTGTAGACGGGAACCACGACGTGCAGCTCGGGCTCGGCTGCCTGGCGCTGGGGGCTCGAAGCGGACACGCTCACCTCCGGGGCTACGGTGCTAGATGTTGCCCAGCTCCACCTGCTGCTTCACCCAGGGGATGACCTCATCCAGCATCTGGTCCAGCGAGGTGTTGCAGGTAAAGCCGAGCACCTTCGTGGACTTGCTCACGTCCGGCACGCGCTTCTGCACGTCGTACTTGAAGGGCGGATCCGACTCGATGCGCACCGGCTGGCCCGGCTTGAGCTTCTTCCAGATGGCCTCGGCCAGCTGGCGCACGGTGGTGGACTCGTCCGTGGAGATGTTGAAGTCCTCGTTGAGCGCCGCGGGGTGCTCCATGCACACGCGGATGCCCTTGGCCAGGTCTCCACCGTAGGTGTAGTGCCGCACCTGATCGCCGGCGCCCAGGATGCGCAGCGGATCCTGCCCCTTGACGATC
>NZ_DASPHO010000159.1:0-8655 GCF_035629615.1 Hyalangium sp.
TGGTGGGCTCGGACACAGGCTTCGCCTCGCCACGCTGGCTGAGGCTTCCCACGTCCACGAGGAAGAGCGCCGCCACCTCTGGCCCCTTGGCGGAGCTGCCGATTACCTCCACGGTGTAGCCGCCGGCCTGCGGGAAGCGCAGCCGTGTGCAGAACTTCGAGCCCACCTCGCGCGTGAGCGGCACCCGCTCCACGCTTCCGTCCGGCAGGGTGACGTACACGTCCGCCCCGGTTAGCGGAGAAAGCAGCTCGCCGCACAGCACCTGGGTGGCACGGGGGCGCGAGAGGTTGCGCGGGAACCGCTGGAGTTCCGCCTTGCGCTCGGTGCGCAGCAGGATCAGGGAGGCGCGCTCGCCCGCGGTGACCACGCCTACGCCGAAGTGCGTGGCGGGCTCGGCGCTGAAGTCCTTGCGCGACACGAACGTCTCGATGGCATGCGCGTGCGCCGAGGCGCGGATCACATACCTGTACGGGCTCGGGTCCGCGCCGCCCGCGTCACTCACCGCCAGGGTGAGCGAGTGCAGATCCGGAGCGCCCGTGGGCATCTGCGGCCCCAGCGCCTCCCGGGCCAGCCGGCGGGCCGCCTCGGTGAGCGCCGGGTCCTGGACGGGCGCGCGGCGCCCCACGCGCTCGAACTCGCGCAGCACATGCTGGGCAGCCTGCGCCTCCATGGAGGCGGGCGTCAGCGGCGCGGCGGCCAGCAGGGTGGTGAGTGCCAGGGAGAGCATCATCACCCCAGCCGGAACGACAGCGCCGTCACCGCTCCCGCCCCCATCCTGTCGTTGAGCCGCTCGCACACGGAGGACTGCTCCAGGGACAGCGTCCGCGCCCACTCGGCGCTTGCCACGGTGACCACCAGCGTTCCTCCTTGCAGTGTGTAAGGGGAGGTGTGTTTTGCGATCTGCGGGCCGACGGCCGCGGCCCAGACCGGAGCCAGAGAGCGCCCCTTCCCGGACTCCTCGGCGAGCCGAGCGAGGACACGGGGGAGGAGGGATTCCAAGGACTTGGGCTCTTTGCGCGCCATGATCCGAATCATCGACGGGCGCGGCAGGAAATCCAATGGCAGGCTGAGGGACGTGCGAGCCCGGAGCGCCGGGAAGCGGCTGGCCGGGCCGTCGCGCGCCGGTTCCCCTGCCTGTAAGGTCGAAGGGCGCTTCCCGAGAACGAAGACGGAGTCCGCGATGAATCCCCTCACTCGCCTGATGCTGATGCTGGCCGTGCTCTGTGCGGGCCCGGCGCTGAACGGCTGCGCGACGGATGAAGAGCCGGGAGGGCCCCCCACTCCGCCGGGGGACCCGGACGCGGCCTGCACGGTGGATCAGGACTGCCCGGATCCGGCGTTCTTCTTCTGCAACACGGCGGCCTCCAAGTGCGAGGCGGCCTGCCGCACCCGGGAGGACTGCAGCGCGGCGAAGCGGGGCTCGTACGCGCTGGCCGAGTGCGACAACAATCCGCTGGGCTGCCAGTGCGATCAGGGCAAGTGCGTGGTGTCCCTGTGCTCGCGGGACGCGGACTGCCAGTCTTCGCAGGTGTGCCGGGATGGGCGGTGCGTGGAGCCGCCGCCCGCGTCAGCCGCGGCAGCGTGCCAGGTGACGCCAGACTTCGTGATAGGCCGCCCGGGGACGAACGTCCGCTTCGACGTGGCGGTGCGCGACGCCGAGGGAAAGCCCCTGGTGCTGACCGAGGGCATCACCTGGTCGGCGGCGGGCGCGGCGGTGACGGGGGGGGGCTCGGGGACGAGTGCCACGTTCACGCTGGCGGCGTTGGCCGAGGCTTCGGAGGCCGTGGAGGCGCGGGTGGGCCCGGCCGTGTGCCTTGCGCGAGTGACGGTGCTGGGCTCGGAGGTGCCGGCGGGACAGGTGCGTGTGGTGGTGACGGACGAGCTGACCGGACGGCCGCTGCAGGGTGCGCTCGTGATGGCGGCCAGCGCTGCGGGTACCCCTCTGGGCTCGGGCGAGACGGACGAGGGCGGGGTGGCGCTCGTGCAGGCCGCGGGCGGGGTGAGCCTCACCGCGTTCCATGCGGACTACGGCTACCTCACGCTGGCGCACTACGATACGGCGGTGGGCTCGAGGGATCTGGCGCTGCCGTTGCGGCGCAACCCGCTGGAGCTCTATGGCGGGGCGAAGGGCACCTTCAGCAACCTGCCGGCCACGCCGAACCTCCACCTGGGCTTCGCGGGCCTGTCCGCGCCGGGGCTGGGGCTGGAGGTGGCGCCTGAGCAGCTGAACGGGCCCTCGGAGACGGTGTCCGTGAACCTGGGCGGACTGTCTCGCGAGCTGGAGGCGCCGGCGGGTGCGTACCTGGCGCTGCCCTCCAACCCTGTGAAGGCGGAGTACGGGGCGCCTGGGGTGGCGGGAGTGTGTGACGACAGCCTCTCGGGCATCACCCGCGCAGAGGAGGCCATCCGCGCGGGGGCTTGCGGTAGGCGCACGGCGTGGGCACTGGCGGGAGACGTGCCCCCCACGGAGCTTCCGCCGAGCCTCTTTGGCCCCACTCTGGATGTGAGCCAGCTGCTCGCGCAGAGCATCCCCCTGCTGCGGCGCTTCCAGTCCTCCGTCGTCCGTGATGTGCAGTTCCGGCTGGTTCCCACACCCGGGGCCGCCAACGGCACCCCGGACTTCCGCGACACCACCCACTTCACCCCGGTGGATCACGACTTCCAGCAGCTCCCGCTGGGCTTCCAGTTCGCCGTCCGCGTACCCGCGCTGCCGCGTTACCGAGGCACCTTCCTGGATGGGGCCTTCGTCCTGGGAACGGCGAGCGTGCCGGGGCAAGGGCTGGTGCCGCTGGGCCTGGGCATCGCGGTGAACGTGGCGCCGGCGGATCCCAACACGGACGTGCAGGCTGGGCTCCCGGCGCCCGGACTCGTCAGCGTCCGCATGGCGCCCGCGCACCACGGACTGGAGGGCAGCAGCTACCGGCTGCTCGTCCTGGCCACCTCCAACGCGGCCCTGAACGATGCCTCGGCGGGAGCGGCCAGCAGCGCGCTGGTGGAGCCGGTGGACAGCCTCTCCTTCGATCCCAGGGGCGGCTCGCCCGTGCAGCTCTCCCGGAGCTTCCTGTCCGTCCCCGACGGGGCTCGCTACAACTTCGACGCGGAGCCCCACCGGGGCCTGGAGGGCCGGCAGTTCCGCTTCCTCGCCGATCCAGGGCTGGCCGGCGCCACCGTGCTGCGCGTTGTCTTCGCCAATCGGCTGGGCCACCGCTGGACGGTGCTGCTGGATCCGGGGCGCGCCGCCTCGGGCTTCCGCCTGCCGGTGCCGCCCGCTCCCTTCGCGGACCGGACCTACTTCGGGGATCTCACCGGGACGCGCGCGCTGCTGCTGGTGCAGGCGCTCGCCGCGTACAAGCCCGACAACGGCAGCGCGCTGGATCCGGTGGCGCTGGCCGAGGCGGACGACCTGAACCTCGAGCAGCTCGGAGACGTCACGCGCGCCTGGTCCGCGCTCGACTACCGCAGACCGGAGGTGACCTGGCTCGCCCCGGAGTCGGAGGGGCTGAGCGTGCCGCGCGAGTCCACCGTGCGCGTGCGGACCTCGGGGTTCCGGATTGGGAGCGGGCCCACGGACGACGGCTACGTCCAGCTCTCCTTCACCGGAGGCACCGGCTGCGAGGGACAGACTGTTCGCGGAGACGTGGATGCCTCCCAGGGGCGCGGCGAGGTGGAGCTGAAGCTGCCTCCGGGTTGCTCCGGCCTGGGCATGTTCATGATCGCAACGCTCGTGGACCCCTCTGGAACCCCGCTGCGCCCGCCGGTCTCCAGCACCCGCCTCGTCAACCTCCCTTGACCTGGAGGGTAGGGCGCACCTGTACCCACCTGCTCTGGAGTGGCTGGCTCGTTTCCTGATTTGCGTGGTGTTAGAGTTGGGCGGCTATGGCGCAGAATGAGACCGTCGTCACAGCGATCTCGAAGATCTCCGATCGGCCGCTGAACCTGGATGCGGCGCTGGTGGTCATCTACGGCCAGGATCTGGGCCGGAAGTACGATCTTCAGCAGGCGGAGGTCATGATCGGGCGCTCGTCCAAGGCGGACATCTGCGTCGATCAGGAGTCGGTGAGCCGGCTCCACGCACAGATCACGAACTCGAAGAAGGGTGTGCGCATCCGGGACATGGGCTCCACGAACGGGACGTTCGTGAACGACCAGGCGGTGGAGGACGGTGGGGAGCAGGAGCTGCGCAACGGGGACCTGGTGAAGATCGGCCGGACGATCTTCAAGTTCATCGCGGGCGGGAACATCGAGGCGGCCTACCACGACGAGATCTACCGGCTGACGACGATGGATGGGCTGACGCAGGTCCACAACCGCCGCTACTTCGACGAGCAGATCGATCGAGAGCTGTCGCGCAGCCGGCGGTACGAGCGGACGCTGTCGCTGGTGATGATGGATATCGATCACTTCAAGCAGATCAACGATGAGCACGGGCACCTGGCGGGGGACTACGTCCTCAAGCAGCTGGCCTCGACGGTGCGCACGCGCATCCGGCGCGAGGACGTGTTCGCTCGCTACGGGGGCGAGGAGTTCGCGGTCATCCTCCCGGAGATTGATCTGAAGGGCGCGAAGCTGTTAGCCGAGAAGGTGCGGCAGCTCGTATCGAAGCAGCACTTCACGTTCGACAAGAGCCACATCCCGGTGACACTGTCGCTGGGCGTGGCCATCCTCAAGCCCGATCACCGCGAGGCCGCGGATCTGGTGCGCGCGGCGGACGAGAAGCTCTACGAGGCGAAGACGAACGGCCGTAACCGCGTCTGCGTCTGATGGCCGTGGAGTGCCGGGGAGCTGGCTGAGCGGTCACCGCCCCGTGCTCGACCCGCCTGAACGAAAAAAGGCCCGGCCTCTTGAGGAGACCGGGCCGGGTGCAGTGTCCAGACGCGCGTGCTTAGACGGGGCGGACGTTCTGCGCCTGCAGGCCCTTGGGGCCGCGAGCAACGTCGAACTGAACCTTCTGCCCTTCCTGCAGGCTGCGGAAGCCCTCGGTCTGGATCGCAGTGTGGTGGCAGAAGAGATCCTCGCCCCCGCCGTCCTGCGTGATGAAACCGAAGCCCTTCGCGTCGTTGAACCACTTCACGGTACCGGTTGCCATTTACGTTCTTCTTTCTTGTCCGGCCTGTTGAGTTGAGCCGGAGCCGCCCCTATGCGAGCGCGCTGCCTGCCGTGTGTCACGTTTCCAGGCGCATGCCAAGGGGGGAACCCTGAAAAGGTAACTGCTGAACCTTTCCAGTCCATCCTCAGCCGGCGAAGACAGAGCGGCGCTCCCTGAGCAGGGCCTGGAGCATGCCCATGATGGCCTCGCGGGTGCGCTCGGTCAGCCGCTGCACCTCGGCCAGGTCATCTGCTGCGTCCGGCCCCAGTTCCTCCATGCCAATGGGATCGCCGAAGCGCAGCGTCCACCGGGCCGGCAGTGGCAGGGGGCTCGTGAGTGGCAAGTAGGGCACGCCCAGGAAGCTGGCGGGGATGCGCCCCAGCAGCGGCGAGGTCTCCTCGGAGCCCACGATGGCCACTGGGATGATGGGCGCCCCCGTGCGCAGGGCCAGCTTCACGAAGCCGCCGCGCCCGAAGCGCTTGAGCTGGTAGCGCTGGGCGAAGGGCTTGCTCAGCCCCTGGTAGCCCTCGGGGAACACCAGCACCGGGCGCTGCTCGTCCAGCAGCCTCAGCGCGTTCTCCGGGCAGGCCCGCACCGCGCCCAGGCGGTTGAAGAGCGTGCCCAGCACGGGGGCGTGGAAGACCTGGTCCTCTACCAGCCAGCGGGGCTCCCGCAGATCCGGCCGCTCGCGCATGATGGCCAGCGAGGCCACCGGCCCGTCGTAGGGCAACGCCCCTGAGTGGTTGGCCACGAGGATGGCACCGCCCGAGGGAATCTGGTCCGCTCCCTGGACCGAGACACGCCAATAGCGCTCGTACAGGAAGTCCAGCAGGGGCTGGAGCTCGCTCACCAGCTCCGAGTCCCGCCCGTACTCGTCCAGCGACGTGCTGCCGCTGATGCCCAGGCCCGCACTCACCACGCCGACCAGCCCCTGGGCCGTGCCCAGCGCCTTGCCCATGGACGCGCCCGCCAGGGCCTGGAGGGCGATCTCCTTCGCCAGCGAGAACATCCCTGCCGAGCGCGGCGCGGCCGGGTCTGGCTGTCCCTGGGCCTGGTCCGTGAAGAAGGGCTCTCGAGGAAGATCCCGATCCGACGGCAGCGGCGGCACCACCGAGATGGGAGTTGCGCGCTCGGGCGGATATTCGTCGCGGGCTTCGTCCGGCAGCTCTTCTTCGGGCTTCACCTCGGCGCTGTCGGCGTCGACGCCCTCGTGCTCGTCGTCGGACCCGGTGTAGGCCCTGTCGATGACCGTCACCTCGGACGGGGAGCTGCTGGGAGGCTCCTCGTCCTCCAGGAACGGGGAGCCGATGGTCGTCCGCTCCTCCATCGAAGCTGCCTGGGGCGATCCAGAGGTGCCAGCCGACAGCGCCGCATCCAGGACGGCCTCGGCGGCGGCCTCTGCGGCCTCGGCGACGACCGCGGCTGCCAGCTCGCGGTGCCAGGCTTCCTCCAGCGAGCCCGGCGGAGCTGCCGCAATGCCCGCCTGTTGGGCCTGAAATGCCAGCATCGTCTCCACCGCGGCCTGTGCGGCGGCCTCTGCGGCGGCCTCGGTGGCCTCGGCGGCGGCGGCGGTGGCGAGCACCCGATCCACCTCCTGCTCTCGAGGCGTCCGGGGCAGGGTCGCATCCGGTGAGCCACCCGCCACGGGGACACGCGCGGGCGGGCGGCGACGCGGCGTCCCGGGAGCACCCGGCTCTCTCAGCCGATGCGCCGCGTCCTCGGGAGAAGCCGAGCTCGGAGCTGGCTTGCGGCCCTTGGCGGCCTTCGTCGACACGGTGGCGGCCTTCTGGTCCCGGAGGGTCTTGGCGATCTGGATCGCCGGCACCTGGGTGGTCTGGGCGGTCTCGGCGGAGGGCGTCTTGCGGGTCTTCGCCTTCTGGGCCGCCGGAAGCTCCACGGTCTTGCCCGTCTTGCTGGAAGCCTTGTCAGGCCTGGCCTTCTTCTTCGCCGCGGCCTTTCCGCCCGAGGCCTTCTCCTTCTTCGAGGACTGGGACTCGGTGGGGCGCTCCGCGGCGCCGCGCTGGAACGGATCGTTCCCGAGCACACCCTTGGTGGCCATGACTCAGCTCCTCCTCAGCGCCGCAGCGGCGTCCCGGGCGTGATGGATGGGAATGAAACCGAGCGCGGTCTCCGCGCGCTCGCCGTCCGCGACCCAGCTGTAATGGATGTAGTCGAGCAGGGCGACGGGCAATCCCCCCGCACCCACGGCCCCCAGCGCGTGCAGGGCGGCGCGGAACAGCGGACCCGGGAGGGGGAGTGGCTGCCCCCCTGCCTGCCGGACCAGGCCGGAGAGTGGCAGCACGCCCTGGCCCACGATGTTGAACTCGCCGGAGGCCTCTGTCGTCAGCACGCGATGCAGGGCCCGCGCGGCGTCCTCTTCGTGCACGGCCTGCCACAGCGGATCGAAGCCCATCAGCGTGGGCACCACCGGGCGCTTGAGCATGCGCGTCGCGGGGTTGTTCACCGTGGGGCCAAGGATGGGCGCGAAGCGGAGCACGAGCACGCGCGTGTCTGGATGACGCTCACGGAAGGCGCGCACCTGGCCCTCCACCTGCACCTTGTCGGAGACGAAGCGGCTGTGAGGGCAGCCCAAGAGGGGCGTCTCCTCGCGCAGCAGGGCCGGGTGCTGGCCGCGCGCGCCGTACACGGCGGTCAGCGAGGGCACCACGAGCCGGGGGATCCTCGCGCGCCCCACCGCGGCCAGCACGTTGAGGGTGCCCATCACCTCCAGCTCGTGCGCCAGCGAGCCGTTGCGCACCCGTCCGAACAGGAAGGCCAGGTGGTAGAAGGCGTCCACGGGGCGCTCGGAGAGCGCCTCGGTCAGCTCGCTCTCAGCGTCGTGCCGGGTGAGATCGACCCGGTGGTACTCCACCTTGTCGCCCTCGGGGCGTGCCACGTCCAGCACCAGGACGCTCTCCACCGCTGGGTCCTTCTCCAGCAGCGGCAGCAGCAGCCTGCCGAAGTCCCCGCTCGCGCCGGTCACGGCGACGCGCAGCCCCCTCTTGCCTGCCTGGGTCGCATCCATACGGAGCTGGCCGTGTTATCCAAGAACCGAGGGAAAGTCAGCACTTCCCGTAGGAAACAGGAGCCAACTTCCTGGGTGTTGTGTAGCGTGCACTACCCGGAGAGGTTGACCCGCGCCCATGGCTCGCATCGCCCGACTGAGTGACGACCTCATCAACAAGATCGCCGCCGGCGAGGTGGTGGAGCGGCCCGCCTCCGTGGTGAAGGAGCTGGTGGAGAACGCGCTCGACGCGGGGGCTCGCACGGTGCAGGTGTCCCTGGAGGGGGGAGGCCTGCAGCGCATCGTCATCTCGGACGATGGGCATGGCATGGCCCGCGAGGACGCCGTGCTCTGTCTGGAGCGGCATGCCACCAGCAAGCTTCGGGAACTGGACGATCTGCAGAACCTCTCCAGCAAGGGCTTCCGGGGCGAGGCGCTGCCAGCCATCGCCGCCGTGTCGCGCTTCAGCCTGCACACCGCCGAGCCAGGCGCGGAGCTGGGCACCCGGGTGACGGTGGAGGGTGGGGGGCTGCCTCAGGTGGAGGATGCGCCGCCGCGGCCCGGC
>NZ_DASPHO010000160.1:0-11315 GCF_035629615.1 Hyalangium sp.
CCAGGAAGGTGCTCCCCTTCACCTCCGCGCTCACCGCCCCCTCCAGCGCGATGCCCACCGCCTCCGAGAGGCTCGCCTCGAGCTGGACCCGCTCCGCCACCAGTCGGCCACCCGGCGTCAGATGCACCGCCCCCTCCCGCTGCCCGCTGAATGCCACGCGATCAAGTTTCAGCGCCCCCGCCGTCTTCACCCCCCACCCCCCTCCCTGCACCGCCAGCCGCTCGAGCGTGGCACCCGCCTCCATCCGCACCACGGGCTCCCGGCCCTCCACGTAGAGCACCGTGCTCTCCCCCTCCCCCACCACCCGAGCGCCCTCCGGGAGCAGAAAGGGGCCCGCGTAGAGCCCTCGAGCGACGTGCACGGTGGGGGCGGGACGCACGGCCAGTCCCTCCGCCAAGGTCCGGAAGGGCCGCTCCCGCGTGCCTTCCCCGGAGTCCCCCCGTGCCCCATCTACCCACACCTCCGTCCCCCGAGGCGCCTGCCCCGGGGACGAGGGGGGGGGCAGAGAGGACGAGCGGCAGCCGGCGATCACCAGCAGCGCGAGGACGAGGGGGCGTGGGCTCATGAGGGCCTCGACTCTAGCCCACCCCATCCATGCCACCGGATCAGCGAACGTGCGTAAGCGATCGAAACAACACAGAAAACCCAGCTCATCCGATCACAATCCCTCTCAATGCATCACAAGCGGCGCGTGAGACGTTGCATCGAATTCGCGATCATTTCCTCTCTACGCCTCCTGTATCAGCCGTCAAAAATCCAGTGTTCAAGCCAATTTTCAGAGGCGGGGTGCAGGTCTATCATTGACAGGGAAAAGAGCGATTTGTTACCAACCGCAACCAGGTTGCGGCTCAGCGCAAGACAACCGTAGATGGAGGGGCGAATGACCAAGGCAGAGCTCGTGGAGGTGGTGGCTGCGCAGTCCCGCCTGACGAAGAAGTCGGCGGCGGAGATCATCGACATCGTCTTCAGCAACATTGGCAAGGCGGTGAAGCGGGATGCGCGCTTCAGCTACCCGGGCTTTGGAACCTGGTCGGTGCGCTCTCGCAAGGCGCGGAAGATCCGCAACCCGCAGACCAACGAGATGATGAAGCTCAAGGCCTCGAAGACCATCGGGTTCCGCCCGGCCAAGGAGCTGAAGAACTCGCTGTAGTCCGGGCTCCCATCCCGAAGCGCTCGCCAGGGCTCTGGCACGCTCCGGCGGCCCATCCTCAGGGGCGTCGTCCTGCCGGGCGGCGCCCCTGCTGCTTTGCGGGAGGCGACGTCTCCTGGAGCGACGCGGAGCTGAGCTCCACCGAGCTGTCCACCCCTCGCTCCAGATCATCGATCGGATCCCTCGGCCGGCCGTCCTTCCACAGCTCGAAGTGCAGGTGCACGCCCGTGGCCAGCCCCGTGTCCCCCGCCAGGCCCACCAGATCCCCTCGCTCGAGGATCTCGCCCGGCTCCACCATCACCCGCGCGAGGTGGCTGTAGCGGGTGGTGACCCGCGCGGCGTGCTGGACCTCCACCTGATAGCCATAGTTCCCGTTCCACCCGGCGTTGAGCACCACCCCTGGGGCCGCGGCGAACACCCCCTGGCCCCGCCTCGCGGCGAGATCGATCCCCAGGTGATCCCTCAGCTCTCCGAGGATGGGGTGCGCCCGCTCCCCGAAGTGGCTCGTCACGGACACGGGGGAGATGGGCCAGGAGAAGCGTGGCACCTCGCGGACCGTCGTCACCATCAACCGGCGCACCTCGGACATGCGCACCGAGAGCTGCGTGACGCGCTTGATCACGGAGTCAGCGAGCACCTCGGGGATGTCCCCGTAGGTCCGCGCGTCCTCCTCCAGCTCCGCCTCCAGCGTCACCCGGGCGCGGATGACGTCCAGTGAGGAGGTCTTCTCCGCGGGGCGCTCCAGGAAGGAGTCGAGGGCCCCCGTCACGGCCTCCCAGTTCTCGGCCTGCTCGGAGGGCATGGGGCTGCCTCGCTTCACCTGGCGGCGGTACTCCCGGGCCTGGTTCACGAACGAGGCGAGCGCGGCCTGCAGCTCCGGCGAGGTGCGCGCCGTGGGCAGATCCTTTCCGGGCGCCTTCAGCTTTCGCGACTTGTGGCGCAAGCGGACGGGCGCCGTGGCAGGGGCAGCGGTGGGCTCCAGAGCCTGGGGAGCCGGCCCGAAGGCCTCATCGAAGCTGAGCTTGCTCTCCGCGCGCGGAGTGGCGCACGCAGCGAGCAAGGCAATCACCGAGAGGGCAACGAGGCGTAGCACGGCCCCGGGAGCCTACCACGACCGCTCCTCCGTCAAGATTCCAGGGCCCGGCGGATCCGGGAGAGCGCCTCGTCGATATCGGCGGCCGAGACGTCCAGGTGGCAGACCAGGCGCGCGGAGTACCGGCCCGTGGCATTGAAGAGGACCCCCAGGGGAGCCAGCCGCGAGACCATTTCACTCGCTGGACGCGTGAACTCCACCAGGAGGATGTTGGTCTCCACCCGGGAGGGATCCACCACCTTCACCCCGGCCAGCTCCGCGAGCCCCGCCGCCAGCCGGCGCGTGTGGGCGTGATCCTCGGCCAGCCGCTCCACATGGTGCTCCAGCGCATGGAGCGCCGCGGCGGCCAGGATTCCCGCCTGCCGCATGCCGCCCCCGAGCCGCTTCCGGAGCCGCCGCGCCTCGCGGATCAGCGCCGCCGAGCCCGCCAGCGCCGAGCCTACCGGCGCTCCCAGCCCCTTGGAGAAGCAGACAGAGGTGGTGTCCGTCAGCTTCGCCCAGGAGGCCGCCGGGGTGCCCGTGGCCACCTGGGCATTGAAGAGGCGCGCTCCATCCAGGTGCACGGCCAGCCCCGCCTTGCGGGCCACCTCCACCACGGCCTGGAAGCGCTCCAGCGGCCACACCGTCCCGCCTCCTCGGTTGTGGGTGTTCTCCAGCGACAGCAGCCGCGAGCGCGGGGCGTGCACGTTCTCCCCGCGGGCCGCCGCCGCCACCTGCTCCGGCGTCACCAGGCCATGCTCGCCCGGCAGCGGCTGCGGCTGGATGCCCCAGAGGGCCGAGACCGCGCCGCCCTCGTATTGGAGGATGTGGCTGCCAGCCTCGGTGATGACCTCGTCCCCCTGGCGGCAGTGCAGGCCCATGGCAATCTGGTTGGCCTGCGTGCCCGAGGGGACGAACAAGGCCGCCTCCAGCCCCAGCCGCTCGGCGGTCCGCTGCTCGAGCCGGTTCACCGTGGGGTCCTCTCCATACACGTCATCCCCCACCTCGGCCTCGGCCATGGCGCGGCGCATGGCGGGCGTGGGCTTCGTCACGGTGTCGGAGCGGAAGTCGATGGGCTTCATGTTTTCCTACCTGGTGGGTGGGATCCCTCTTCTAGGACGAGGGCGGTTATGTCATACAGCCAAGGCGTGGGACGCGAGACTACCGAGGCGAAGCGGCTGCGGGCCATTGAAGTGCTGGACCGGCTGGGCACCGAGATGCCCGAGGTCCGCATCCAGCTGGATTACCACACCCCGCTGGAGTTGCTGGTGGCCGTCATCCTGTCCGCGCAGTGCACGGACAAGCGGGTGAACCTGGTGACACCCGCGCTCTTCCAGCGCTTCCCCGACGCGCGAGCCTATTCCTCGGTGAAGCCCGAGCTCGTCGAGCCCTACATCCAGACGTGCGGCCTGTACCGGAACAAGGCGAAAAACATCGTCGCGGCGGCCAAGGCGCTGGTGGCCGAGCATGGCGGCGAGGTGCCTCGCTCCCGGGCGGCGCTGGAGAAGCTGCCGGGTGTGGGGCGCAAGACGGCGGGGGTGGTGTGCATCCACCTGGGGGGGGATGCCGCCTTCCCCGTGGACACGCACGTGAAGCGGCTGGCCTACCGGCTGGGCTTCACGCGGCAGGAGGACCCGGACAAGGTGGAGGAGGATCTCCAGGCCCTGGTGCCTCCCGAGCGCTGGATGACGGGCCACCAGCTCCTCGTCTGGCACGGGCGGCGCACATGCTTCGCCCGCAGCCCCGCCTGTGAGCGCTGCGTCGTGGCAGCGCTGTGCCCTCGGCGCGGCGTGAAGCAGGCTAGGCCGACGGACGCTGATCGCGCTCGGACTTGAGGCGCTTCATCCGCTTGCGGATGATCTCGCGCTTGAGCGAGGAGACGTGGTCCACGAAGACGGTGCCGTTCAGGTGGTCCGCCTCGTGCTGCACCGCGATGGCCAGCAGCCCCTCGCACCGGAGCGTCTGCTCCTGCCCCTCCGGATCGAGGAACTTCACGGTAACGACGGCGGCGCGGTCCACATCCTCCGCCTCGCCGGGGATGGACAGGCACGCCTCGGCGAACGTCGTCTCCCCCTCCATGGCGATGATTTCCGGGTTGATCATCGCCAGGGGCTTGGACTCGGGCTGCCGGGGCGTGGTGTCCAGGACGATGACGCGCTGCAGGACGCCAATCTGCGGGGCCGCGAGGCCCACACCGTCAGCGGCGTACATCGTCTCGAACATGTCCTTCACCAACGCGCGGGTGGCGTCATTCACCTTTGCCACCGGCTTGGCCGTCTGCTTCAGGATGGGATCGGGCCAGATCAGGATCTCACGAACCATAGGCCCCCTCTTAACGCTCCTGGACCGGGCGAGCAACCCGGGTTGACGCCGGGCGTTACCTGTCCTGTGGCCCCCCGGACGGGCCGACGAGCCATCCCCGGAAGCGGGTGTCGGGTACCTGACCGCGGAGGCGGTGGAGCACCCGCTTGAACTGGGCGTAGACGCGGAAGAAGCGCTCCACCCCCACGCGCTCCCGCTCTCCGAGCGGCCTGCCACTGCAGATGACCTTGGGGTCGCCCCGGCCCGCGTCGATGAAGTCCACCACCCCCACCACAGGGACGCGGAGACGCTCGCCCCGGCGCAGCCGGGGACCGAGCACCACCACATCCAGCGGGTCCCCATCGTCCGAGACGAACCCGGGGATGCAGCCATAGTTGTAGGGGCACGGCAGCGGGGAGATGAAGTCCACGCGCCCGTCCGACCGCCACTTCACCCAGGAACCGCGGGGCGTCTCGATGAGGACCTCGGGCTCGCTCGAGAGCCCAGGGAGTGGAGAGGACTCGGGCAGAGGAGCCATGGGCCCCTCAGTCCAGCAGGTTGCGGGCGTACTCCGCCCGGAGCCTGTCGTCGGCGAGCGCGCGCGCAGCCTCGGCCAGCAGGTCGCGGACCTGCTGGGCGCGGTACTGGAGCGAGGCGTCGGGATGCCCCGCGAACCGCAGCGGGTGGAACTCCGTGGAGAGCCGCTCGAAGGCGCGCTTCACCTCCTCGCTCCCCGCCGTGCGCGCCAGCCCCAGCACCGTGAAGTAGTCCGCCTCCTGGACCTCCTCGAACTTGGCCTCGAGCCGACGGATGTCCAGCTCCGGCGGTAGCTCGCCCGTGGGCTCGGCCACGAGCCGCAGTGCCACAAGCCCCAGCACCCTCGCCACGGCGAAGGTCTTGAGCACCGTCTCCTGCGGCAACCCCGCGCCCAGCAGCAGCTCCTCGATCGTCCGCTCCCCGTCCACCTTCGCCAGCAGCTGGAGCTCGCGCGCGGAGAGCCCGAAGCCCTCGGGCGCTTGCCCCGCGTCCCCGCGCGCCACCACAGCGCGCAGCCCGCCCACCTGCGTCACGAAGGACTCCACGGAGAGGGAGTTGCGCAGCGCCTCGGCCAGCAGGTGCTGGGGTGGACGCGTGGCCGCCGCGAGCGCTACCTCGTGAGGCGGCGGCTCCTCCGCTACGCGGTAGAGAGAGGAGGGCTCAGCGAAGGCGTCGAGGAAGACCTGCTCGGTGTAGCGCTGCACGAGCGGCACGGACTCGGCCTCTCGCAGGTACCCTCGGCCTCGCAGCGCGTCCAGCAGCGCGCTCGTGGAGGCGGCGCGCACCAGCCGCAGCTCGTGCTCCTGGCGTGTGTCGATGAGCCCGTCCCGGCGCGCGCGGTCGATCAGGGTCTCTCCCGGCGCCGAGGAGAGCGCGCCCACGAGGCTCCCTCTCCGCAGCCAGAGGATGCGCAGGGCCTCGTCCGTCTTGAGCTCCAGGCGCACCTCGGCGCGCCCCTCGCAGAGCCGAAGGAGAAGGTTGGCGAGCCCCTCCTGCGTCACGCTGCCGGCCCGAGGGACGTGTACCCGGGGCTGTCCGGGTGCCTCGATCTGGAGGACCGCGGACTGCATCCGGGCCGCCAGATCCTCGGCTTCAGCACGCGCCTTCGCGACCGACTCGGCCTCGCGGCGCGCTGCGTCCTCGGCCTCGCGGAGCGTTCGCTCGGAGGTGGCAAGCCGCTCGGCGGCCTCGACCTCCACCCGGACCGTCTCCGCGGCCATGCGCCCGAGCTCCTGGGACAGCCGCTCACGCTCGCCACGCTCTCGGGCCAACGCCGCTTCCAGCCGGGCGAGCTGCTCCTGGAGCTGCCTCTCGCGCCCGGCGGCCTCGTCCTTCTCCTGGCTCGAGGTCTCCTCGGCACTTCGCGCTTGAGCCTTCCAGTGAGCCAGTTCCTCGGATGCGCGAGCGGCTTGAGCCTCCGCCTCCGCCTGGAGGCGCTCCAACTCCTCCCGCGTCTCGGCCACGGCCTGGGTACGGGTCTGGAGCTCGGCCGTGAGCCGGGCCTGCAGCTGCTCTCGCGCCTGGGCCTCCGCGCCTACCCGCTCCTCGGCACCCGCCTGGGATTGCGTCACCTCCCGGAGTCTCTCCTCGGCTTCGGCCTGGGCACGCTCCGCTTCCTCCGCACGGCCCTCCGCAGCGGCCCGGGCCTGCCGCTCCTGTTCTGCACGGGCCTCCGCCTCCGCGTGGCTCTGACGCTCCTGCTCGGCACGCACCTGGGCCTCATCCCGCGCCTGCCGCTCGGCTTCAGCGCTGGCCTCTGCCTTGGCACGCGCCTGCCGCTCGGCTTCAGCGCTCGCTTCTGCCTCGGCACGTGCCTGCCGCTCCGCTTGAGCGTTGGCCTCTGCCTCAGTACGCGCCTGCCGCTCGGCTTCAGCGCTGGACTCCGCCTCGGCCCTGCGGCGCCGCTCCGCCTCGAAACGCGCCTGCGCCTCTTCACGAGCGCGCGCCTCGGCCTCGGCTCGAGACTCCGCCTCCGCACGTGTCAGAGCAGCTACCTGGGTCCGTGCCTCCACTTCGGTCCGGGAGAGGGACTCTGCCTCGGCCTGGGCTTCCGCCTCCGCGCGCGCCAGGGCTTCCTCTTCGGCGCGGGCCTCCGCTTCGGCTCGCCCTAGGGCTTCCGCCTCCGCACGAGCCTCGGCCTCCTGACGCGCTCGCGCCTCCTCCTCCGCTCGCGCCTCTGCCGCCTGGCGCGCCGCCTCCGCCGCCTCTGCACGAGCCTCGGCGTCCTTGCGAGTCTGCGCCTCCGCCTCTGCTCGCGCCTCCGCCGCAGCTCGTGCCTCCGCCTCCGCCTCTGCTCGCGCCTGCGCCTCCGCTCGCGCCTGCGCCTCGGCCTCTGCTCGCGCCTCCGCCTCCTGGCGCGCTCGCCCCTCCGCCTCGGCCCGCGCGTCCGACTCGCTTCGCGCATGGAGCGTCGCGCTCACTCGAGCCTCGGTCGCCGCCCGTGCCTTCGCCTCCCGCTGCAGCCGGGCCTCCATCTCCGCCCGCTTCTGCTCCTCCTCGCTCGCACGCTCCTCGGCCTTGCTCCGGGCGAGCGCCTCCGCCTCCGCACGTACCTGCGCGTCGAACCGCGACAGCTCCTCCGCGCTGACCCGAGCCTCGATCTCGGCCCGAGCTGCCTTCGCGCGAGACTCCGCCTCGGTCTGCGCATGGGCCGCCACCTCGGCCCGAGCCTCTGCCTCGGCCCGGCGCTGCACCTCGGCCTCCGCACGCGCCTCCGCCTCGGTCTGCGCATGGGCAGCGATCTCCGCCTGCGCCTCCGCCTCCCTGCGCTTCCGGGACTCCTCCTGGGCACGCCCCTCCAGCTCGGCCCGGAGGCGGCTCTGCTCGCTCGTCTCCGTCTGCAGCGCCACCACCTGTGCCTGGAGGCGGGCCAGCTCCTCCTCCTGCGCCTGGAACCGCGACTCCTTCGCGCGCGCCGCCTCGGCCTCGGCCTCCATGGCCTTGCGGCGCTTCTCCTCCTCCGCACGGGCCTTGGCGATCGCGGCCTCACGCCCGCGGAACTCCATCACCCACCGCTCCGCTTCGGCGCGGAGTCGGGCCTCGTGCTCCTTCTCCTTGGTCAGCGCCGCGACCCGGGCCTTCAGCTCCTCCGCCTGCTGCTCGGCCGCCCGCCGCAGTTCCTCTTCCGCCCGCCGCAGCGCCTCCTCCCGCGCTCGCGCCGCCTCCGCCTCCCCCTGCGCCGCCTCCGCCAGGGCCCGGGCTGCCTCCGCCTCGGTCCGGAGCTCGGCCTCCCGCTCGAACTCACCCTGGAGCGACTCCGTGCGGCTCCGCTCCACCACTGCCGCGTGCTCGGCCTGCAGACGGAGGACGGACTCCATCTCCAGCTCCGCCCGAGCCGCCCGCATCAGCTCGCGAGAAGAGTCGTCACTCGCGGGCTCCGCCGTCCCCTCCTGAGCCGACTCATCCACCTCTTCCACAGGGGGAGCCGGCAGGTCATCCGCCACGGGCGGTGGCGTGATGTCCGGCACGAACTCATCCAGCGGCTGCGACGTCAGCTCCTCCGACACCGAAGGCTCCGCCGGCGCAGCCCCTGGCTCCACCCACTGCAGGGAGTGCGTGGCCTCCTCCTCCGGCTCCTTCGGGAGAGGCGTGCCGAACTGGACCCAGCGCGCCGTCCGCTCCATCTGCTCCTGCATCGAAGCTCCTGGAGCGTCCCCGAACCGAGCCCAGCGCGCCGTCCGCTCCATCCGCTCCTGCAGCGTGGAGGGCCCCTCCCCGAACCGGGCCCAGCGCGCCGTCCGCTCCATCCGTTCCTGCACCGTCGGCTCGGGCTGTTCCGGCTCCTCGCCTCCCCCCATCACCACCGACGGGGGAGCTTCTTCCGTCACGGCCGCCAGTGCTCCACTTTCTCCACGCAGCGCACGCAGCTCGGCCTCGGCCGCCGCGAGCGCTCTCGCCCTTGCATCATCCCCTGCCGGAACATCAAAGAAGCCCTCATCCCCCAGTTGGGGCGCCACGGCCACCGGCTCCTCGGGGGCCGCTGCTTCCGCGGGCGTCTCCTCTGCCACGGGCGGCGCCGGCGATGGCACGCTCTTCGCCGCCAGCTCCTCCTGCTCGCGCGTGAGTGCCGCGTCGATCTCGAGCTGAGCCAGGCGCGCGGCTTCGGCCCGGACCTCCTCCTCCACACTCCCGCCCGCTGCGCGCGCTTCCTTGCCGAGTCCCGCCCAACCTTCCACACGAGACTTGCCCGTCTCGGACTCCTGCGCGCCGCCCTCCGAGAGAGAGAACGCATCCTCCGCGGGCACGGAGACGAACGACTCGCCCGGATCCGTCTTCGGGACAGAGGGCTCCGCGGCGAAGCTCTCCTCGGGAGCCTCGGAAGCGGCAAGCGAGGACATCGCCTCCTGCTTCCGGCGCCGCCGCTCGGCAGCCTCGCTGCGCACCTCCTCCTCCATGCGCCGCAGCTCTTCCTCATCGACATCACCGCCCGCAGCCGGCGCGGGCTCGGCCGCGATGGGCTCTGCCGTGGGCTCGGCCGCCATGGGCTCTTCCGCGGGCTCGGCCGCTAGAGGCTCCGGTACAGGCTCGGCCGCCACGGGCTCCAGCGCGAGCTCGGCCACGATGGGCTCCGGCGCGAGCTCGGCCGCCATGGGCTCCGGCGCGGGCTCAACGGCCACTGGCTCCGGCTCAGGCTCAGCCAGAGGCTCGGCGGCCGCCGGATCCTGGACGGTGATCTCCTCGGCCGCGGAGAAATCCACGCTCCCTGCCGAGGCCTCGACGGTGACGGACTCCTGCGCCATCGACAGGCCGGTGTCCGCCTCCAGGTCCATCGGGTCCATCAGGACCGGATCTCCCGATACGGCCCGCGCCTCCTGCTCGGTGACGGGCTCGGTGCCGACAAACGTGAACGCGGCGCCCGCCTCCTGCGCTCCAGGGGGCTCCGGCTCCGGCGCAGCAGCAGGCTGAGCAGCGAGGCTCGTCTCCAGCGAGGCCACCGCCTCGGCCTCCACCTCCTGGTGAGTCTGCTCGAAGGCCGCGTCCATTGCCTGGACCGCTTGCCGTGCCCGCTGCTGCTCATCCTGGGAAGCCCTGCTCTGCGCGCCCGCCGTCTCCGTCCCCCAGTCCACCTGCGGCGCCACCCCCATCTCCCCGAAGAGGGCATTGGCCAGCGCGGGGTTGCTCCGCTCCGAGGGAGGAGGAACCTGCCACGGATCGGTCTCGGGCAAGGCCTCGGCCTGGGGAACCGCGAGGGTGTGGGCCTCCTGGATCCGCCAGTCCTCCGCTTGCGTGGGGCCATTCACCATCACGCCCACGGTCTGGATGAAGCCAGGCGGCTCCAGCGGCACGGAGGCCACGGGCAGGCTGTAGCCTGGAATGGGCTCTCCCAGCAGCAGCACCCGCGCCTGGTGACCCTCTGGGTGCTGGGCCAGCTCCTCCAGCACCAGCTGCCCCCGGCCGCCCTCGACTCCCGACGCCAGGATGATGAGCGAGGGCTGGTAGTGCCCGAAGGCGATCAGGGCATCCGCGACGGAGGTAGCGAGGATGACCTCGTGCCCCTCCCGTGAGAGCAGCCGACGGACGGTGGCAATGGTGGCGATGTCGTCGTGGACGAGGAGGACCGGGGCGGCCATGGAAGCCGCCTGAGTCTACAGCATGGCCCCGGGATCCACGTCGATCGTGACCTTGACCCCTGACGGAATGTCCTCCAGCTTCACCTCCAGGCGGGCAAGCAACGGGGACAGCGCCGCATGGGTGGGCCCCTTCAGGAGGAGCTGCCACCGCGTCCGGCCTCGGAGGCGGGAGATGGGCGCCAGCGCCGGCCCCAGCATGCGCACCCCGGCAGAGGGGGGTGGCATCCGCCGGGAGAGGAAATCTCCAAGCATCCGAGCCACACTGGCCGTCTGCTCCGGGTGCTCGCCTTCAATCCGGACGGCCGTCATCCGGGAGAAGGGGGGGTAGGCCAGGGCATGGCGCCACTCCAGCTCCTGCTGGGCAAAGCCCTCGAAGTCATGGGCGAGCACCCGCTTCACCGGCTCGGAGTCCGGGTTGTACGTCTGCACCAGCACCCGGCCGGGATCCTTCCCCCGCCCGGCCCGGCCGGACACCTGCGTGAGCAGGTGGAAGGTGCGCTCGGCGGCGCGGAAGTCCGGGATGGCCAGGGAGGTGTCCGCCATGACCACGCACACCAGGGTGACGCCCGGGAAGTCATGGCCCTTGGCCACCATCTGCGTGCCGACGAGGATGTCGAGCTCCCGGCGGGCGAAGGCGGCCAGCAGCTCGGTGACGCGCTCGCCGCTGGTGGCCGCGTCCCGATCC
>NZ_DASPHO010000161.1:0-39760 GCF_035629615.1 Hyalangium sp.
CGCGCCCCCTCCACGCGGAAGGGCAGCAGCACGCCGTCGAAGCGGACTGGATCCGGGTTGATGCCCACCAGCGGCTGGCCGCTCACATACTTGGCCACGTTGGCCACCAGCCCGTCCTGGCCGATGGCCACCACCAGCTCCCTGCCACTGAAGAGGAAGGTGGGCACCAGCGAGCGATCCACCTGCTGCACGGGCAGCCCCACCGCAAGTGCGCCATGCAGCCCATCCAGCGCCCGGCGGTAGGTGTCGTCCTCGCGCGCGTAGTCCTCGAAGTCCTGCCCGGCGTGCTCCAGGTAGAAGCGCGCCTGCGCGCGGGTGTTCAGCCGCTCCACCAGCTCTTCCAACCGTGTCTTCCGGGTGACGAGGACGATCTTCTCGAACATGGCGCCCTCACCTGTTGCCGCGCGTGCGCGGCTCGGAATGTGGCTCGGAGCGCGGCTCCCTCTGTGCCGGCCCCATCAACCCGCTCAGCAGCTCCGGTGACATGTTCAGCTCGCCGATCTTGTGCGCGTTCTCCGCCATCTCCCGGAAGGCCAGGGCGATGTTCAGCTTGGGATCGCTCCCGCCGCCGTTGGCCGCCAGCAGCGTCTTCCAGTCCATGCTGCGCACGGGCGCCAGCACCTTCTCCAGGGCGTAGGCGCGCGCATCCGCGGCCTGGCGCTCGTTCTGGCTCCAGCGCTCCATGAGCGCCCCGCGCTGCTCCTCCACGGCGATGTCCGCCGCCATCTGCGCCTCACGGATCTGCCGCCGCTTCTCCTCCACCGCCAGCTCCGTGGACAGCTCGCTCTCCTTGATGCGGCGCTCTTGCTCCACGGCGGCGTTGCGGCGATCGTAGACGGCCTCGTCCGCGCGGCGCTGCAGCCCCTCGCGCGCCTCGGCCTCCAGCGCCCGCGACATCTCCGGCGTGGGCCGCACTGACAGCAGCGAGAAGCCCATCACCTCCACGCCCAACATGCGGATGGCCTCCGAGGCCCCCAGCGCCGCCAGCACCTGCCCCTCGACCACCTCCGAGTGCCCCAGCACCTCGCGCAGGCCCATGCCCTGCACCACCGTGCGGGCGCGCACCTGCGCCACCTGCACCAGCCGCTCCTCCAGCTTCTCCGGATCGTTGGAGAGGTGCTTCCCCGACGGCGCGATGGAGTAGTCCAGCAGCGACGCCAGCCGCTTCGGATCCGCCACCCGGTACGTGAGCTGCCCCTGCAGCGTCACCGCCTGGAAGTCCTGCGTCACCTCGTTGAACGCGAAGGGCACGTCCGCGCTGGCCAGCGGCACCGCCACCATCGTCGTCGTGGGCACCCAGTACAGGAACGACAGCCCAGGCCCCTCCCGCCTCACCTTCCCGTCCTGGAACTGGATGACATACGTCGTCGGCGCCGCCTTGATGTACCGGATGGGCATGGCCCACTTCCTTTCGTGTATTTTCGACACTAACTTAGTGTACGAAAAACACGTTAGCAATGTGGGCTTGAGGCCTACTCGAAGAGCACCTCGCGGCGCTCCCAGGCGGTGCCGCCGCGGCCATCGCGGAAGACGACCCAGAGGGTGGCCCGCTCGGTCCTGGTGGGAGGCTCCCGCCAGAAGGCCTTGGGGCCGACGTTGTCGGGCGAGGGATCTCTCTCGTCGAACTGGAGGGTGGTGCCGCGGCGGAAGGAGCCCGCGTCGGTGAACCACGCGAACCGGAGCCGCTCGCGCTCCAGCTCCTTCTCCCCGCTGAAGCCCCGCGCCTCGTAGAACTGGGACTCGGCCTCGTCGAAGAGCGGCTCGATGTCGTGCTCGCAGACCCTCACGAGGCTCCCATCTTCCGCCTCGACTTCCTTCTTCTTCTCGTCCGGACACTCGCCGTACTTGAGGGTCCGCGGCGCGTCCGGGAGCCAGTCGGCTCCGTCCAGGGTGAGCTTCTGGAGCGCCGGGTTCCGGTTGGGCTCCTGCCCCTCCGGCAGCTTCCCGGTCACCGTCACCTGCTTCACGGAGACCAGCGGCCCCCGCTCGGAGTCGATCTCGAGCTGCACATGGATCTGCGGCGAGGGGAGGTCGCTCCCGGTGGCAAGGAAGCCCGCCAGCTCCGGGGGGAGCGGGACGTTCAGGGAGACCGCGTCGAGGGCCGCACTGCTGCTCGCGAGGAGGGTGGTGCCCTCACCCTCAGGGCAGCGCGTGTTCTCGGCCGTGCCGACGCCGTCGGCCGCACGCGGTGGGCGCAGGCAAGACCACCAGCGCACCTCCGTGACGGCGAGCGGATCCGAGGGGTCCACGACCAGGGCGCGGGCCTGCACGGAGTCAGGAGCCGGGGCTCCGCCGGCCAGCTCCGGCGGATCGACCTGGATGGCGAGGATCCGGCGGTCGAGGATCTCGCTCGAGCGCTCGAAGTCGTAGGAGCAGGCCGTCAGCGCCAGGAGCGCCGTCAGGGTCAGGATCAGGCGGGCAGGCATCAGAACTCTCCCTTGACGCCAAAGGTGGGAATGAACGGGAGCCCCCGGAGCGGAGCGTTCTCGCGATACCGGTAGTCCCAGAGGGTCGCCTCTGGATTGGCGGCGTTGTAGACGTTCTGGAGATCCGCATAGACGGACAGCTTCCAGCGCTCGAACGTCCAGAGCTTCTCGGCGCGGAAGTCCAGCTGGTGGAAGGTGGCCCCACGGGCGGAGCCGGGTGCGCCCTCCACGGGGAAGTACCCCCCGGTGTCCGAGTTGAAGGTGCCTCCGCTGATCGGCGTCTCCGGGCGGCCTGTCGTGAGGCGGAACCTCATCCCCAGCTCCCAGCCCCCATCGAACTTGTAGGAGCCCACCAGCGTGAGGATGTGGGACTGATCGAACTCGACGGGGACGTAGGCCTTCGCGTCATCGTCGAACTGCACGGAGCGAGAGAGCGTATAGGCCACCCACCCATAGAACCGCTCGGTCAGATCGTGCTTGAGCAGCAGCTCGATGCCGTAGGCCCTTCCCCGTCCATCGTTGTCGTAGAGCTCGGGGACCTGCTCGCCCTCCCGCTCCACGAAGTCCTGGGAGGAGACGACGAGCCGATCCCTCCAGTTGTAGAAGCCCTGCAGGTCCAACAGCAGCGAGTCGGTGAGCTTCCACTCGATGCCGCCCGCCGTCTGCCGGCTCCGCAGCAGCCCCAGCTCCGGATTGCCGAACCGGGGCGCCACCTCGGCCGGCTGCGGCGCCTGCCGGTAGACGCCAAACGCGGCCTTCGTGGTGAGCCAGTCGTTCAGCGCGTAGCGCGCCGCGATTCGAGGCTCGAGCGAGGGGCGCCACCCGCCCGGGAGATCGTACGCCTCGAACCGGATCCCCGGGACGATCTTCAGCTGCTCGAAGGGTGACCAGACCGTCTCGGCATAGGCCGCGTAAGAGGCCACGTCCACGTACTGCTTGATGACCTGGGGGGGTGGCGGTTCCTCCCCCGGCCTGGCGACCTGCGGGAACTCGAACTGCACCTTGTAGAAAGCGGCGTTGAGGTCGATGCCCGTCTCGAAGGTGAGCCCCTTCCAGAGCTCCTTCTCGGCGGCCCCTCTGAGGTTCACGTCCTGCGAGGTGATGCTCCCCTTGAACAGATCTCCGATCCGGAACCGGAAGGGGGTGAACCCCAGGGTGGGCGCCAGGGAAAGCTTCCACCCGGAGTCCGTCGGGCGGCTCCACGACATGCGCAGCCGGTGGAAGCCCTGGGACGTGTCCAGGGAGAAGGGCTGGGTCTCCTCCGAGCCGCTCTGGGAGATCTCCAGCAAGTCGCTCGAGCCGAACACGACGAGCCCCAACCGGTCCTTGCCAAGCGTCAAGTCATAGCGGGCCTGGTAGTCCCAGTAGTACGGCGAGGCCACCGTCGAAGCGGCCCCGGGCTCGCGGAAGGCCTCCAGGATGGGGGGCAGGAGCACGTCGATGTAGCTGCGCCGCGCCGCCACCGCGACCGCCCCGTAGTTCTTCTCCGAGCTGAGGGGCGCCTCCAGGTAGAAGCCCGAGTCGAGCAGGTCGATGTCGACGAGGCCGTGCAGGCGCTTCGGCTCGGGGGGCCGTGTCCCGACGTCCACGATGCCCGCAAGCGCCCGCCCGTACTTCGCGCCATAGGCGCCGGGGTAGAAGTCGATCCGATCGATGAAGGAGGCGTTGACGACCGAGGGGCCACCCGCGAAGTGGTAGAGCAGCGGGATGGGGACGCCGTCGATCATCACCTGCGTGTCCTGCGGCTGGGAGCCTCGCACGAGCAGGGCCCCAGAGATGTAGGGTGCCCGCGCCATCCCGGGCATGTTCTGCAGCACGCGGAGCGGATCCCCGAAGGTACCAGGGACACTCTGGAGCTCCTGCTTCTGGAGCGTGCGCCGGGCGACCTCCTTCTTCTCCCGGGCGCCCGTCACCACCGTCTCGAAGCCGCCCTCGACCTTCTGCCAGAGGTACGCGGTGAGCTCGGTCACCTCGCCCTCCTTCAGCTCCTCGACGGTGTAGAACTTCTTGTGCTTCGGCTCGGAGATCTCCACCTTGAGCCGGCCGGGCGTCACACCGCGCAGCTCGAAGCGGCCGTCCGCGTCGGTCTCCGTGGCGAGCCCCTGCTCGGGCAGGTACACCGAGGCGTTCGCGATGGGATCCCGCGTCCCGCGCTGGACGACCCGGCCCTTGAAGTTCACGGGCTTCTCGACGACGGCGGTGGGCTCGGGCTCCGGCGGCGGCTTCGGGACGAAGTGGTAGACGTACTCGATGCGGACGGGCGCCGGCTGCCCATCCACCTCGGCAGGAGAGAAGCGGAGCTTCAGCACGGCCTCGTGGGCGGCCGCGTCGAACTCCGGGCCGGCAGAGCGCGTCACCTCGGCCTGCGCCACCTTGCCGGTCTCGTCGATGTCGATGAAGAAGGCCACCTCCGCCCCTTCACCGCGAGCGAGCGCCTCGGGCGGATAGGCCGCCTCCACGAACTCGAGGAGCTCTGGCGCCTTCGTGAGCTGGGGTGGAGGCGGGACTCCGCCGTCCGTGACCTGCCGCTGGATGCCTGCCCCTTCGTAGGCACCTGCGCTGGCCGCGAGCAGCACTCCGGCCACGACAAGGAGCCGAGCAGCGCTCGCCCTTGCCTGGACCCCGAGACGACGCGAGTGAACGAACATGTTGTGCAAGGGTGCTCTCGATACCCCGGTGAGCAGCCGCCGGCCCCGACGTCCCCATGCTCGTCTGGGGGCCTCATGCCGTCAAGCGCGGACTCAGGCGCGGTAGCGCGTCACCACATCCGTCAGCTTGCGGGAGACGTCGTCGAGCATCACCGACGCGTTCTTCGTGGAGTCGAGCTCCTTCTCCGTGTCCGCCATCATCCGGGAGAGCTCGCTCACGGCGAGGAAGATCTGGGTAATCCCCAGGTCCTGCTGGCTGACGGCGGCGACGATCTCCCTCACCGCGAAGGCATTGTCGCGGATGAGAGAGGACAGCTCCCGCAGGCTCTCACCCGTGGCGCTCACCTGCTCCAGCCCGCCCTGCATCTGCTCGGCGTTGCGCTGGGTGATGCTCACCGTCTCCGCCACGGCGCGCCCCACCGCGTCCAGGATCTCCCTCACCCGGACCGTGGCCTCGATGGACTGGTCCGCCAGGGAGCGGATCTCCCGCGCCACCACGCCAAAGCCCTTGCCGTGCTCGCCGCTGCGCACGGCCTCGATGGCGGCGTTGAGCGCCAGCATGTTGGAGCGGTCCGCCAGCTCCTTCACCGTCATGGTGATGGCGCCGATCTGCTGGGTGCTCTCCCCCAGGTTGCGGATGCGCTGGGCGATCTCCTGCACCTGGGCCCCCAGGTCCGCCAGGCCGGAGACGCTCAGCGCGATGGAGGCCTCGCCCTCGCGGCCCAGCATGTCCGCGCGCTCGGCCACCCTGAGCACGGAGTCGGCCCGCTGGGCGGCCAGCGAGGAGGTCTCCCGCAGCGCCTCCGCGGTGACGCGCGTCTGGTGGAGCGCGGCCGCCTGGCTGCTGACCGTCTCCTGCTGCTGCTCCGCGGAGCGGCGCACGTTCGCCACGGACTCGGCCAGCGTGCCCCCCGAGGCGCGCAGCTCGTGGTGGATCGTCCGCAGGCGCTCCACCATCTCCCGGAAGGCGCCCGCCAGCTGCCCCACCTCATCCCCGGAGCGCACGGGCACGCGGAGCGTCAGGTCCCCGTTCTCGCTGATCTCCCGTGCCACCCCCGTGAGCGCCCGCAGCGGGTGGACCAGCGAGCGCCGCAGCCCGAAGGCCAGCAGCAGCGCCACGGCGATGCAGCCCAGCACGCCGCAGGCGAAGATCCACGCGCCCCGCCGGAAGTTCAGCCGCAGCTCCTGGAAGGAGGCGCGCACCGTGCTCGCCTCGTCCTTCGCCATGGAGTCCAGGAGCTGCTCCAGCACCCGCGTCTGATCGTGGAAGCGCTCGGACAGGGCCTGGAGCTCCGCCTCCGCAGAGGCCGTGAGGAGCTGGCGGCCCAGGCGCAAGGCCTCGGTAAAGCGCCCCTGCACGTCGGCGAGCCGGGCCGGCGGATAGCCCTTCTCCCGCAGCGCGGCGATCCGGCTGGCAAAGCCCTTCTCCAGCACGGCGAGCTCGTCCTGCTGCCAGGTCCGAGCCCCTTGTCCATTCGAGGAGAGCAGGACCGTGGTCTGCTGGTGGATCATCCTCAGCTCGAAGAGCGAAGTCGCCATGGTGAAGGAGCGCTCCAGCGAGGACTCCACCCCACGGGCAAGGCGGTAGGAAGAGACGATGTGCGCCCCTCCGAGCACGGCGAACGCCACCACGAGCAAGCCGAAGGACACATACAGCCTCCGGCCGATACTGGCCCTCATCATCCCTCCCAGGTCCAAACGTCCTGCTGAAAGGTCAGCCAATGCGCCAGGTAGGCCCAACCTCTGCCTGTAAGAGCACTCCCTACCTCCCGCTGAGACCCCCTATCTCCATGTATCCAGGACCCGACGTCCTGGCAGACCCAACTTAGTGCGTAGTGTTGGCCATGGCAATCTGGCTATACAGGAAGTGCTAGTTCTTCCCTCTTATCCGTGAGTTCTTTCCGATTAAGGTGCGGGCCGCCATGGCGCCCCCCAGGAACGAGGACCACGTCCGTCAGGTGTACGGAGAGATCGCTCCCGCATACGAGGTGCTGTTCCCCTCGTTGCACCGGTACGAAGACCGGGTAGCGCGCTTCCTGGACGACGCGGTGAGGCCCGGCAGCCGAGTGTTGGACGTGGGGTGCGGCACGGGCCTGCTCACGCGCGACATTGACGGGTCCGCGGAGGTGGTGGGGCTGGACCTGTCACCGGAGATGCTGGAGGTGGCGAGGAAGGGGCGGCCCACAGGCACCTGGCGCGTGCACAGCTACCACCAGCCCATCCCCGAGGAGTTGGGGCGCTTTGACGTGGTGCTGGCCGTGGGGTGCCTGGACTTCTGCGACGACCTGCGGCTGGTGCTGAACCACTTTGGCGCCGTGCTGAAGCCGGAGGGGCGGATGCTCTTCACCGTGCTCGAGCGCCGCAGGGGGCTGGACGGGCACGAGGTGCCGCGGCGTCAGGTGAAGACGGCGGGGCCGGCGGTGTGGGTCTCCTTCCCTTCCTTCGAGGAGACGGCCGCGGCGCTCACCACCGCGGGGCTGCTGCCGTACCGCTACAACCACGCGCCGGGCTGGGTGCACCTCATGGAGCAGCGGACGATGTACTTCGGCTGGTGGGAGGTAGAGCGGCGCTGAGGGGCTCCGGGGCCGCGCGACGCCTTCTCGGCTACTCCTTCTCGATGTCGCGGTCCCAGAGCTGGATGCGGGGGATCTCCTCCTGGAGCTGCCGCGTCAGCTCGGCGGCGATCGCCACCGAGCGGTGCTTGCCGCCCGTGCAGCCCAGCGCCACCGTGAGGTACGCCTTGCCCTCCTTCTGGTAGCGGGGGAACAGGAACCGGCAGAGGTCCACCACCTTGGCGAGGAACTGCTGCGTCTCCTCCCGGTCCAGCACGTACGCCGCCACCTTGGCGTTCTTCCCCGTCAGCCCCTTCAGCTCCGGAACAAAGTAGGGGTTGGGCAGGAAGCGCACGTCCAGCACCAGGTCCGCCTGTGGCGGTACCCCGTGCCGGTAGCCGAAGGACATCACCGACAGCGAGGGCCCCGTCGCCGGCTCCGGGCTGAAGCGCGCCTGCACCATCCGCTTCAGGTCATGCACGTTCAGCGCGGACGAGTCGATGACCTGGTCGGCCAGCTCGCGCAAGTCTCTCAGCTCCTCGCGCTCGGCCCTGATGCCCTCGGCCACGGTGCCCGTGGGTGCCAGCGGGTGGCGGCGCCGCGTCTCGCTGAAGCGGCGGATGAGGCTGTCGTCGCTGGAGTCCAGGAAGAGCACCTCCACCTGGTGCCCCGCGCGGCGGACCTCGTCCAGCACCCGCGGCGCCTCCTTGAGGAAGATGCCCTCGCGCACATCCACCACCAGCGCCATGCGCTCGATCTGTCCACTGCCGGCCAGCTCCGTCAGCTTGGGCAGCAAGAGCACCGGCAGGTTGTCGATGCAGAAGAAGCCCGCATCCTCCAGCGCCCGGATGGCCGTGGACTTACCGGAACCCGACATCCCGGTGATGATGACGATGTGCTTGGCGGGGGCGCTCACTCGACCTCTTCTCCCAGCGTACGACGCATCGCTCCCTCGGCGATAGCGCGGTTGAGCCGCTCGGCGAACTCCCGCGCGGAGTGGTGGCCCTGAAGCTTGAGCAAGTGGTTGCGCGCCGCCACCTCGATGATGGTGGCCATGTTGCGGCCTGGACGCACCGGCACCACCGACAGCGGCACGTTCACCCCGATGATGTCCAGGAAGCGATCTTCCACCCCCAGCCGGTCATACTCCTGGCTCGGGTCCCACTCCTGCAGCTCGATGACGAGCTCGATCTTCTTCTGCTCGCGCACCGCCGACACGCCGAACAGATCCTTGATGTTGATGATGCCCAGGCCCCGGATCTCCATGTGGTGCTTGATGACCGGGTTGCCCGCGCCGTAGACGGCGCCCGGCTTGCGACGCGCCACGTCGACGATGTCGTCGGCCACCAGCCGGTGCCCGCGCATCACCAGGTCCAGGGCGATCTCGCTCTTGCCGATGCCGCTCTTGCCCAGCAGCAGGATGCCCACGCCGAAGACGTCCATCAGCACCCCGTGGATGCTGCTCGTCTCCGTCAGGGCCTCCTCCAGGAAGCCCTGCACCTGCTGGATGAAGGTGCTGGAGAGCAGCGGCGTCTTCATCAGCGCCAGCCCGGACGCCTCGCACGCCTCGACGAGCACCCGCGGCAGTTCCAGGCTCTTGGTCACCACCACGCAGGCCAGATCCTCCTTGAAGAGGCGCGCGAGGACCTCGCGCTGCTGCTCCTCCGAGAGCGTGCGCAGGTAGGAGATCTCCGTGTTGCCGAACACCTGGACCCGATGCGGGTGGAGGTGCTCGGTGAAGCCGGTCAGCGCCAGCCCGGGCTTCTGGATGCGCGGAGAGTTGAGGGTCCGGCTCAACCCCTTCTCACCGGCGACCAGGGTGAGCTGGAGGTCGTAGTCGCGATCCTCGAGGAGGGCGGAGATTCGAATGGAGCGAGTTGTGCTCATCGTCAGGAAGTGGATATCACCCGGCGGACCGTTTGCGATGATTGCTCGACGTGCCAGCCACCCTTCCCACCCCTGAACACCCTCCCGCCGAGCTTCGCCTGGCCCGGGTCCTGCTCGTCCTGACCCTCACCGCCGGGGGCCTCCTGCGGGTGTGGCTGGCCCTGATGGACGACGGGCTGTACTGGCCGGATGAGATCTACCAGAGCCTGGAGCCCGCGCACCGGCTCGTGTTCGGCCCTGGGTTCATCCCGTGGGAGTTCATCGAGGGGGCGCGCACCTGGGCCCTCCCTGGGCTGGTAGCGGGGCTCATGGGGCTGGCGCGGGTGCTTGGGCTGGACTCGCCAGCCGGCTACCTGGGCGTCGTGAAGGGGTTCTTCGCACTGCTGGGGACGGCCACCGCCTGGGGGAGCTACCGCCTCGCCCGAGTCGAGGGGGCTGGCCCGCTCGCCGCCGCGGCAGGCGCCTCCCTGATGGCCCTGGCCTCCGTGCCCCTCTACTTCGCCCCCCGGGCCATGAGCGAGAACGCCGCCGCTTTCCCGGTGGTGCTGGGGCTGGCGCTGGCCCTGGCTCCTGGTGCCTCGCGGCGGGCGCTCGCCGTGGGGGCCTCGCTGCTGGGACTGGCCGTGCTGCTGCGCCTGCAGAGCGGCATCTTCTGCGTGGGGCTGGTGGTCCTGCTCGCGGCGCGGCGGCAGTGGCGAGCGGCGGGGCTCACGCTTGGGGTGCTCGCCGTGTGGGCTGGCCTCTTCGGACTGCTGGACCGGCTCACCTGGGGCAGCTGGTTCCACTCGGCCTTCGTGTACCTGGACTTCAACTTCGTCAAAGAGGGAGGCAAGGCCTGGGGCGTGGCCCCTTTCAGCTACTACACCCGGGTGCTCCTCAAGGCGATGCCCGGCATCTCGCTGCTCGTTGGAGGGCTGGGCCTGCTCGCGCTGTGGCGCTCCCGCGGCCTCGCGGCGCTCGTCCTCGTCTTCTTCGTCCTTCACGCCTCTCAGCCGCACAAGGAGCTGCGCTTCCTCGTTCCCCTCCTCCCCCTGCTTGCCGCGCTCGCGGGGGTGGGACTGGAGCTGGGCATGGCCCGGCTGAAGGCCCTCCGCCTGCGCGCCGCGGTGGCCCTGGCCGTGGTGGCGGTGGGGGCTGTCTCCGCGGGGCTCTCGCGACGGCTCACCTTCGGGGAGATCGGCCAGTACGTGCACGAGCGGCCCCACATCAGCGCGTATGACGACTCGGGCCCCATCAACCGGCTGCTGATGGTGGCGAGCCAGCGCGAGGACGTGTGCGGGCTCAAGATCGAGGTCCCCGTGCACATCGCCTGGACGGGGGGCTACAGCTACTTCCACCACAACGTGCCCCTGTACTGGTCCGCGAGCCCGGACCGGCCCTCAGGCCTGTTCAACTACGTCATCACCCTCCCCCAGTGGGGCGTCGGGGGGGAGGTGGTGGCCCGGGACAAGGACTTCCTCCTGATGCGCCTGCCCCTCCAGGTCTGCGTGCCCGATAGAGGCTTCAGCTGGCGACTGCCCTGAGCCAACGCTTCCGGGCGCGAGGCCGTTCCCAGCCGAACCCAGGGTTGCTAAGCCGTCCCCATGTCCAACTGCCTCTTCTGCAAGATTCGCGACGGTCAGATCCCTGCCCGGGTCGTCCACCGGGACGACGTGTGCATGGCCTTCGAGGACATCAACCCCCAGGCGCCGACACACGTGGTCTTCATCCCGCTGAAGCACATCGCCACGGTGAATGACATTGGCCTGGAAGACCGGGAGGCGGTGGGGCACCTCTACACCGCGGCGGCGAAGGTGGCGAAGGAGCGCGGCCACGCCGAGCGGGGCTACCGCCTGGTGATGAACTGCAACGCGGACGCCGGCCAGACGGTGTTCCACATCCACCTGCACCTGGTCGCGGGCCGGCCCATGGAGTGGCCGCCAGGGTAGGCGCCGTGGACTGAAGGGCAGAGCGGCTCACCCCCGCCGCATCACTGGCCGCACCGGAGCTCCTTCGAGGGCGCCCGCTCGGCGCTCCTCGTGCGCACCCCAGCGCCTGGGGCCGGCAGGGCCAGCACCCGCGGCTCGGCCGAGGGCAGCCAGAGGGTCCACTCCACTGGCGAGGAGCTGCCGGGCGCGCGCCCTTGCACCGTGTAGAGCCCTGGCGCCAGCCCCTCGACGCGGAAGTGCCCCGTGGAGTCGCTCGTCACCGTGACCAGCTCCTCGGCCGGCGCATCCGCGTGCGCCTCGTTCTCCCAGGCGCTCACGTCCGGCGTCAGCGTCAGCTCGGCCCCCGACAGCGGCTTCCCCGTGCCCTGAAGCACCGTCGTTCCCCAGAAGGTGCTCGGCTCCTCCAGCCGCAGGCTCACCGGCGTCCGCGGCCCCCCCAGCGGATGCATCAGGTTGAGCCAGGCCGGCGCGAGCCCCTCCGCGCGCGCTACCACCAGGTAGGCGCCGGCGCGCGCGGGGATCAACAAGAGCCCGTCGTTCCCCGTGGCGCCCGCGGAGGCGACCCGCCAGTCCATCTTTCCCGTCTCCGGGCTCCGCCCCTCCCGCCGGTAGAGACGCACCTGGGCGCGCGGGACGGGACGGCCTCCCGCCATCACCCGCAGCTCCATCAGACCGTCCGCCTCACTGGCCGCCTCGGCCATGGGCAGCGTCCGCGTCTCTTCCCGGGGGAGCCAGGGAAGCTCTTCCGGCAGCTCGCTCGGCGCCGCCAGCACCGCGGGGACGCCCCGCACCTCCACCTGACGGACCGCTCGCTCTGCCGCTCGCCCATACAGCGCGAGCCCGATGGCCGCGGCTACCACCCCCCACACCCATACCTGGCCGAGCCTGCGCATCCTCCTGCCTCCGGGCCTTCCCTTGCTCGCTCGCCCGTACTCCACTCGAAGCCCCATGTTTTGACCAGCAACAACAGGCCTGGATCCAGGGTTCCCGCCATGACATGACACCCTGGCGCAGAGCCCCGTCTGTCCTCTCTCCGGGCAGCCAGGAAGGACTCGCTCCTGAACACCTGAGGAGCGGGTGTTAGCATCCGCGCTGCCTTTGAACGTTGCCCCATGCCCTTCACCAGTACCGAGACTTCCCCCGCAAGCCGACGCGCCTACTCTGTGCTGGTCCTGCTGCTCGCAGGCGTAGCTGGAGCCGTGAATGCGATCAGCTTCTTCGCGCTCGGTACGCACACTTCCCACATGACGGGCAACCTGGCCAACGTGGGCGAGTACCTCGCCAACGGGCGGTGGGCCATGGCCAGCACCGCGGGCCAGCTCGTCCTGTCCTTCCTGCTCGGGGCGATCACCGCGACCGTGCTGATTGACGTGTCTCGACGCCGGCGGCGGGGGCGGCACGCCACAGCGCTCCTGGTGGAAGCGCTGACGCTTGCGGCCGTGGGCCTCTGGTCCTCCAAGCACCCGGCGGCGAGCGAGCCCACGGTGCTGTGGGGCATGGCCTACGCCATGGGACTCCAGAACGCGCTCGTCACCCGCGTCTCCGGCGCCGTCGTGCGCACCACGCACATCACGGGCGTCATCACGGACATCGGCATCCAGCTGGTGAACATGATGACCTGGGTGCGCGACGGTGCCCGCGGCCATGGGCTGGGCGGCCTGCTGTGGATGATTCGCAAGCTGCCCACCGCCGAGCAGTTCTGGCGCACGCGGCTGCACCTCGGGCTCGCCATGGCCTTCCTCGCGGGGTGCACCGGGGGGCCGCTGCTCTATTTCCACTTCGGCCCGGCCGCCATGGCCCTGCCCTGCACTGTCCTGGCGTTGCTGGTGGTGCTCGACGTGAGCCCGGCCGGGGCCTACGCGCCCTTGACGCCTGGCGTCTGAGCCTGCTCAGCGCAGCTCGGTGGCGCCGAAGGGGAGCCCGTGCGGGTGGCCTCTGGAGCGACTGGCCTGGAGGAAGCGCTCCAGCCCGATGCGCGTCACCACCCCCACGCGATCCCCGCCGTCCACCGCGAGCACGTCCACGGCCTGCGCATCCATGGTCGCCAGCGCCTCGCTGATGGAGGCCTCCTGAGAGAGCGCCGGCACCGCGTCCAGCAGCGCCTCCACCGTGGCCTCCTCCCCCGCCAGCCGCCAACGCTCGCCCAGCGCGCCCGCGTGCACTACCCCTCGCAGCCGGCCATCCGCGCCGCGCACCGGCAGCGCCGCCGCTGCCGAGGAGAGCAACCGCTCGCGCAGCTCCACGGCTGGGAGCTCCGGCGCCACCGGCTGCTCCCAGACCACCAGCTCGCGCACCGGCGTGCGCCGCAGCGCGAGGCCGTCCTCTCCCGCGCGCGCCGCCTTCCGCTCCACGAGGACGTGGCAGAGCGCCGAGGCCAGCGTGCACGTCACCATCAGCGGCAGGATGATGGCGTAGTTGCCGCTCAGCTCGTACACCATCATCATCCCCGTCAGCGGCCCGCGCGTCATGGCAGCCACGGCCCCGCCCATGCCCACCATGGCGTAGGCACCGCTGGGCGCGGTGACGCCTGGCATCAGCGCGTGCAGCACCTCGCCGAAGGCCCCGCCCGCCATGGCGCCGATGACCGTCACCGGGAAGAACGTGCCGCCCGAGCCGCCCGAGCCCAGCGTCAGCGCGGTGCCCACCAGCTTGAGCACGCACCCCGAGGCCAGCAGCGCCAACGGAAGGCCTCGCACGAGCGCGTCGTTGGCGTACTCGTGACCCGTGCCCCACACCACCGGGTGTGCCAGCGCGAGCAGCCCCACCAGCAGGCCTCCGATTCCCGCCCGTACCGACAGCGGCTTCTGGCCGAGCCAGGCCGACAGCCGCCCGGGGCGTCGGCCCTGGAAGAACTCCTCCACGCCGTGCAGCGACTGGATGAAGGCGTAGGCCAGCCCTCCGCAGATCAGGCCGAGCACGGCGTAGAAGACGACCTCCCAGCCGCTCACCATCATGTACGCCACGCGCTCCAGCATGGCCGCGCTGCCCATGACGCCGCGGCTCACCATGGTGGCGGTGACGCTGGCCAGGATGATGGGCGAGAAGACGCGGAGCTGGAACTCGCGCAGGAGGATCTCCATGGCGAAGATGGCGCCGGCCACGGGAGCGTTGAAGGAGGCGGCGATGCCCGCGCCGGCCCCGCTGGCCATGAGGATGGACAGCTCGCGCCGGGTGAAGCCGAGGGTGCGCCCCACCTCGGAGCCGAAGGCCGCGCCGCCGTAGACGATGGGCCCCTCGCGCCCCGCCGAGCCGCCCGTGCCGATGGTGACGGCCGAGGCGACGAGCTTGAGCAGGCCATTGCGCGCGGGCAGCCTGCCTTCGCTCTCCACCGCCTTGACGACCTCGGGCACGCCGTGGCCGTGCGTCTCCGGCCTGTCGCGGAGCAGCCGCCCCACCACCGCGCCGCCCAACATGGGCACCAGCACCACGAGGAAGGGGGAGAGCTGCTCCACGTCACGGTGCGCGTGCCCCAGCACGCTGTTCACCGCCGCCAGCGCCACGAGCGGGTAGTAGAGGGACAGCGCGCCCATCACGAGCAGCGCCAGCACCTCGAGGCGGCGCTTCACCACGTCCCGGCCTTCGCCGGGCTCGATGAGGCGGACCAGCCCCAGGGCCCCGAGGGCCAGCGGGATCCCGACGATGATGAACTCGAAGTGCCAGCGTGCGGTCGTGAGCGCCTCGGCGAGCCGCAGGCGCGTCTCCGAGCCGGAGCGGAACGCATCCACCACCTGGGGGAGGCCGTAGCTCAGCCCGCTCACGAGCCCGATGAGGTTGGCGAAGATGCCCGCGACGAGGCCGCTGTAGACACCCACGACCGCGCCGGCCACGGGCAGGACCGAGGGGCCTGGCAGCCGGAGCCGTTGCACCGCCGCCAGCACCTGCTGCACCGCGTCCCGGAGCCACGCACGGAGCGTGAGGGAGGCCGCCATCAGCCACGCGCGGAGCTTGGGGGGGACCGCCATTGCTCGAAGCTTCCCACAAGTGCGTGGCTCAGTCCTGCCTCTATACCACTCCGGCCGGCAGGGCCAAGGTGCATCCGTTGGAAACTGGAGACAGGTGGCCGCGCGAGTCAGGGAGTGGCGGGCTGGGCCACGGGCGCGGCGGACGGTGGGCTGTCAATCGTTCGCGTCTCTACCAGCGCCCGGGAGCGCCGCAAAACGGGCAGCACGCTGCTGCGCTCGTCCGTCCAGGTGATCCTCGTCGGCTCCGCCAGCTCCAGGCGGCGAAGGGTGGCGCTCGCCTCCGAGAAGGTGCGGCCCCAGGAGAACTCCGCCTCTGGGCTGAGGATCATCCACGCGCTGCGGAGCGCATCGCCCTTCGTCTCGTTGATGACGAGCGTGGCGTACATCCCGAACACCCGCGCATGCGCGAGCGCGATGGGCACCAGATCGAGGTGCACGTTGCTGATGTGCAGCGCCAGCACCCCTCGGGGCGCCAGGTGCCGCCGGTACACCGCCACCGACTCCTGCGTGAGCAGGTGCATCGGAATGGAGTCCGAGCTGAACACGTCCAGCGCGAGCACATCGAAGGCCTGCGCCTCACCCCGCTCCAGCTCCTGCTCCAGTGAGATGCGCGCATCGCCCTCGACGACCTCCACCCGAGCCGGCGTGTCCGACAGGAAGCTGAAGTAACTGCCCTCACCCTGCGCCAGGGAGATGACCTTCGGGTTGATCTCGTAGAAGCGAACCGTGTCACCCGCCTGCGTGAGCGCCGCGCTCGTCCCTACGCCCAACCCCAGCACACCGATGCGCAAGCCCGGCTTCTGGCCCTCCGCCTCTCGCACGCGCCGGAACTCGGTGATGGTCAGTCCGAGCCCGCTCTCCGGAGTGAAGTACGCCGTGGCCTGCTTCCGCCGCTCGGGCGAGATGAACTGGACTCCGTGGGTGATGACGCCATGCTTGAGAGAGTACTGGTGCGAGTACGGATCGCGCTCGCCACTCTCCAACACCTGCACCACACCGAAGAAGTTGCGCGCCGTCAGCCGCACCTCCTTCCGGCTGTCCGCCACCGCCACGGCCAGCCCTCCCACCACCCCCGCGAGCACGAGCACCCGCAGGTTCCGTCCCAGCCGTGCCATCGGCCGCTCCTCGGCCGGGCGAGGCAGGAGCACCACCAGCGCCACCAGGGAGCACGCCGCCAGCGCCAGCGGATACTCCGCATAGGTGTCGAAGAAGCGCGGCGCCACGATGCCGACGATGATTCCGCCCGCCACGCCCCCCACCGAGACCCAGAGATAGAAGGCGCTCAAGTGCCGCGGCGCCGGGCGCAGGCGGTACAGCTCGCCATGGCACACCATGCAGCCCGCCAGCAGCGCCCCGCCGTGCGCCAGGAGCTGGAGCGACAGCGGGAAGTGAGGCCCCTCGAAGATGGAGCGGATCACACCGCACACACAGACGATGAGCAGCACGATGCACGCCGAGCGCGGGTAGAGCGCCTCGCGCTCGAACGTGACGATGAAGGTGAACAGGTAGAGCGCCAGCGGCAGCACCCACAGGAATGGACCGGCCGCCACGTCCTGCGAGAGCTGGTTCGTCGTGGCCAGCAGCAGCACTGAGGCGCAGGCGCTCAACCCCAGCCACGCCAGCGTGCGCCTCAGCCCCGGCCGCGCGCTCTCTTCCTCTGGCAAGGCCGCCTTCTCGGGCGCAGCTCCCTCCACGGGTACGGGCGCAGCTCCCAGCCTCCACAGGTCCCTCGCGCACACAGCGCATCCCACGAGGAAGACAACGAAGCCCGCGGCCCACCCCCAGCCCTGCACGTTGCGTGGCACATAGGGCTCGACGAGGAAGGGATAGCCCAGCAGCGCCAGCAGCGAGCCCGCGTTGGACAGCGCATAGAGCCGGTACGGCGAGGCTCCTGGCCGCGAGCGAGCAAACCAGCTCTGCAGCAGGGGCGCCGTGGTGGACAGCACGAAGAAGGGCAGTCCGATCGTCACCGTCAGCATCGCCAGCAGCCGGCCGGTGAGCCCCTCCACTCCGGTGGGCCGCCACTCCTCCCCAGGCGCCACGGGCGAGCCCACCCACAGGGCTCGCGCGGCCAGCACCAGCACCGTGAACCCCACCAACCCCAGGTGCAGCTTCACCTGGGAGCGCGGCGCCAGACGTGTGGCCACGACATGCGCATACGCGTAGCCCGCCAGCAGTGCCGCCTGGAAGAAGAGCATGCAGGCAGTCCACACCGCCGGCGTCCCACCGAACCACGGCAGCGCGAACTTCCCCACCAGCGGCTGGACTCCGAAGAGCAGGAAGGCGCTGGCAAAGAGTGTGAGGGCGTACCGACTCATGGAGCGTGCAGGCTACACCGCCGGAGCAGGTCTGGCCTCATCAAGGAAGCGCAGCACCCGTCCGCCCGCCATGAAGAGCGAGAGAGCAAGCGCCAGGAGCGCCCTCGTTACCCTCGTGGGGCAAAGAGCCGGGCCCCGGAGGGCGCCAACGCCATCTCCATGGGCAGGCCGTAGAGCGCCTCGAGCCGCTCTCGCTCCAGCACCGTGTCCACCGGCCCCTGGGCCAGCACGCGGCCGTCGCGCAGCAGCAGCACATGGGTGGCAAAGGCCGCGGCGAGGTTCACGTCATGCAGCACCGCCACCGCGCCCAGCCCCGCCCCCACCCGCGCTCGCACCCGCGCGAGCGCCCCCACCTGATGAGCCACATCGAGGAAGGCGGTGGGCTCGTCCAACAGCAGCAGCGAAGGCTCCTGGACCAGCCCGCGGGCGAGCAGCAGCATCCGGCGCTCGCCGCCCGACATGGCCTCCCCAGGCCGATCCGCCAGGTACGCCACGCCCAGCTCCTCCAGCGCTGAGCGCGCCAGCGTCGCATCCCGCTCGGAGGTGAGGCCCCACAGCCCCAGGTGCGGGCTGCGCCCCATCAGCACCAGCTCCAGCCCACTGAAGCCCTCCGCGGGCTCGAACAGCTGCGGCACCCACGCCACGCGCCGGGCCAGCTCTCGCGCCTCCCACTGCCGGCGCTCCTTCCCCAGCAGCCGCACCTCGCCCCGCGCCCACGGCAGCACGCCCAGCACCGCGCGCAGCAGCGTGCTCTTACCCGTGCCATTGGGCCCGAGCACCGCCCACAGCTCCCCCGGGCGCACCGTGAAGTCCACCCCCTGCAGCACGGGCGAGGGGCCATAGCCAGCAACGAGGCCCTGGGTCTCGAGGAGCAGTGTCACGGGCTACTGGTTGCGCACCAGGTTTCCCAGCTCGATGCGCAGCTTCTTCACCCGGTTGTAGACATCCTTGTCATACGCACCCTCGCCCAGATTGCTCATGTCCCCCTTCACGTCCTCGAAACGCTTGCACGCGAGGGCGAGCGTGGGGCTGTCGCACGACTGCTCCTGGGTGAGCTTGTTGTAGGAGTTGCGCGCCTGGGCCCACTCCTTCTGGAGCTCAGTGGCCTCCTTGCTGCGCGCCGACGACGACCCCCTCTTGCCGGAACGCGAGCCGGGCGCCTTCTTCGGCGGAGAGGCCAACACCGTGGGCACCGGGACCACGAGCTCCTCCTCCACGCTCTCGGGCGTGGCGGCGCTGTCCGCCGCAGCCGCCGCCGGCTGGGGTGTGCCGGCAGACTCAGGTGCGGAGGGAGGCGTGGCGACAGCTCCCGCGGGTGGGGGGGGCGTGGCGCTCGGAGCGGTGCCCGGCGGCCCACTGGGGGGAACCTGCGGCTGGATCGGCGTCAGCCCAAGCTCGGGCGGCTTCTCAATCCCGAGCTTCGACTTCAGCAGCTTCTCCATCTGCGGGAGCGTCACGTACACCGCGGCGCCGGCCCCCAGCAGCAGCACGAGGCTCACCGCGAACCAGGCCCATGAGCGCTTCCGGGCAGGGGCGGGCGTTGCTGGGCGCCGTGGCTCCTCGCGCTGCGCGCGGCGGCTGCCCTCGCCGGGTCGGGAGGGGATCGGCGTCCTCCGAGTCTCGTCGCGCGGATTCCGGGGCTCCACTCCTCCGTCATCAACATCGATGGACACGGGGATGGAGTCCTCGGCCTCCGAGCTCCCAGACTCCACGGGGCGCTGCGCACCTCGAGCGGGAGCAGCGCCGCCTCGGGGCACGGAGGGCATGCCCGCGGACGAGCTCCCGCGCACACGCCGGGTGCTCTTCGAGCGCCCCGGGGCCGAGATCGAATCTTCCGACGCGCTGCTGGCGCGCCCTGGGCTGGAGATCGACGACTCCTCCGGCACGCCGGTGATGATGATCTCCCCAGTGTCAGACTGGTTCTGAAGGGCCGCCTCATCCAGCACGACGCGCGGCTGCGTGTCCTCCGGAGGCTTCGCGGGGGCCATCTGGTAGCTCGGATGCGTGTCATCGAGGCCGCGGCGGCCTGCCTCCGTGCGCGCGGGCGCGCCATCCGGGACCAGCGCCAGGAGCGGCTCGGTGGGCCGCCCTGCGGCACCTCCGGACTCCCCCTGCGCCGCGCGGGAGGACGTGGAGCGGGGCAGCTCGCGCGGAGCCGTGACGATCTCCGCCTGAGCCTCGAGAAGCAGCGCCTCATCCGGCACGGGAGGCCAGGCTCCGCCCCCCACCGCGGGCATGGGCGCGGGCGTGGAGAATGGGAACGGCGGGGGCTGCTGGGCCGCCGTGGACGACGCCGGGCTCTCGGGAGGAGCCGCTGGCCCGGGGCCCTGCTGTCCGGAGGCGTGGGCGCGGCCCACCTCCAGTCCGCGAGGCTCGGTGGTGACGAGGCCTGGCGACGGCAGCGGCGGCAGCGACACCCGCTGCGTCTCCTGGAGCCTGGAGGCGGCGATCGGCGGCGGCGGCGGCGACATGGCCGCCCGCGGCAGCTCCCCCGCTCTGGGCGAGCCGACGCTGCCCGGGGGCGGCGGCGGCACGGTCGCACGCAGCGGCGGCTCCGGGGGCCTCAAGCCACCCGGGCTCGGCGGAGGCGGCGGCATGCTCACCCGCGGCGCCTCCAGGGTCCTGGCCGTGCCGGACATCTGCGGCTGGGGAGCGGCCCCCGGCGGGATGGCGGCCGCGGGCACGTACGGGATGGGCATCTCCACCGTCGGAGCGCTCCCACGCGAGGTAGTCGGCCCGGCCATGGACACCGACGAGCCCGGCCGTGTGTCGAAGTCCTCGGCGCCCAGCTCCACCGTGACGGTCTCGGTCGCGGACGAGGCGGCGGACAGCGGAGCCCGCACGCGGGCGCGCGCGGCCGCATCGAGCGCCTCGAAGGAGACGGCGGGGCGGGGAGACTCGCCGACCACGACCCCAGGCCGGGTCTCCTCCTCGTGCACGCTCGCCTGACTGCCAGGGCGGCTGCGAGGCGTGGGCTGGAAGGAGAGCGGCTGGCTCGGCGGGTCCAGCCGGATCGTCTTCGGAGGCAGGCTCGGCGGAGGGAACCGCGCGGCCGGATCCGTGTCCAGCTCGATGCCCATGCGTGGCGGGGGTGGCTCGCCACCGCGCTGCACCTCCTTGAGCTGGGCCAGCAGCTTGCGCTCGCCCACGTACTCGGAGGAGAACAGATCCCTCATGAAGCGGCTGACGTTCTCCGGACCGGCGTTCCGGTCGATGTCCATCAGCACGCCCATCAGCTTGCCGCGAAACTCCTCCGCCGTCTGGAAGCGCTGCAGAGGCTCCACCGCCAGCGCCTTCATCACCAGGTGCGCCACCGCGGGCGGCGTGAGCGGCTCCACCTCGTTCAGCGGCGCGATGCGCGGGCTGGCCACCGCGGACATCAGCTCGCCCGAGTGCACCGCGTCAAAGGGGTTCTTCCCGGAGAGCAGCTCGTAGAGGCACAGCCCCACCGCGTACAAGTCACTGCGGCGGTCCACCTGCTGGTGCTTCGCCTGCTCCGGGGACATGTAAAGGAACTTGCCCAGGATGATGCTCGGGTTGGTCTTCGCCGCCGACAGGCGGCTCTTGGCCAGCCCGAAGTCGATCACCTTCACCTCCCCCTCGTAGGAGATGAGGATGTTCTGCGGCGAGATGTCCCGGTGGACGAGGTTGATCTCCTTCTCGTCGTCGTCCCGCTTGCGGTGCGCGTACGCCAGCGCATCCAGCACCCGCCCCATCACGAAGAGCACGAAGGTGAGCGGCAGGGGCGTCTGCCGATCCCTCACCCGCCCGGCCACCTTGCGCAGATCCTTGCCGTCCACGTACTCGAGGGCCATGTACGCCTCGCCCTCGTGCAGCCCCATGTCCAGCACCTGCGCGATGGAGCCGTGGCTGAGCTTCACCAGCGTGCGGGCCTCGCCCACGAAGCGATCGACGAACTCCTTGTCCTCGGCCAGCTGCGGCAGGATCTTCTTGATGACGCACAGCTTCTCGAAGCCCTGCACGCCCTCCAGCCGCGCCAGGTAGATCTCCCCCATCCCGCCCGTGGCCAGGTGGGACAGGAGGGTGTACCGACCAAAGGCCTGCGGCCGGAAAGGCCGCAGGCGGGCTGAAGAAGGCGAGTTCATGCGGTGAGAGGACCCACGATCCTTGCATTCAAGCCCGTTCGGGGCCTTCTCTTCAACCGGTCAACCGGACGCGAGGCTTCCTGCCGGCCTGGCCCTTGGTTCTATCTGAGCCCGTTCACCCCGGGATTGGTGAGCGCGGGCACGTCCTCTTCGAGCACCTCGAAGGCGGCCACCTTGTCCTTGGGAGGGCGGACCAGGCGCTCTCCCAGAGGGAGGACGTCGAAGCGCGCCCCGATGGAGGCAAGGGTCTTCCCGGTAATCAAGACCTGTCCGGGAGAGGCCGTGGAGGCCAGCCAGCCGGCCACGGGCATGCCCTCACCCACGGCGGTGAGGTCCAGGCGGGTGTCGGGGCCGATCATCCCGACCAGCCCCTTGGTGGTATGGATGGCGATTCTCAGCTCGCAGCGCTCGTCCGCGGGCCTTCGGGACATGGTCCGTGTCCAGTCCGCGCGCAGCGCCAGCCCGGCCCGCACCGCGCGGACGGAGTCATCCTGCTTGCCGGAAGGGAAGCCGAAGAGGGCGCGGACGGACTCACCCACGAAGGCCTCGACGGCACCCTCGAAGCTGAAGATGAGGCCGCTCATCTTCGCGTGGAAGTCATTGAGCACGGCGGTGGCGCGGACCGGGCCGATGCGGGCGCTCAGCGCGCCGAAGCCCACCATCTCCACGTGGAGCACGGTGAGGGCCCGCTCCTCCAGCGCGGGCAGCCGGCCTCCGGTGCGCAGGGCCTCCACGGCGCGGCGCTCGGCCACCTCCGGGGGGTGGAAGCGCTCCAGCAGGCGGCGCAGGCTGGCACCGCTGCCGCCGCCGCCTCCTCCTCCTCCTCCCTCCTTGCTCTGCCCGGGAACGAACCGCTGCACGCCACTGGCCACGAGGTGGGCCACGGCGGTGCAGGCGTCGAGCATGAGCTCCAGGGTGGTCTCCGCCTCTGCGGGGGTGTTCACATAGAGCACGCCCGCGAAGGGCGGCTCGCGGCCGATGGGGATGCAGAGCACCCGGTCCACGCCATAGAGGATGACGCTCTCGCGGCCGGCAAAGCGCCGGTCGTCTCGCACGTCTCCCACGGCGATCGCCCGGCCCTGGCGCATGGACTCCTCGACGATGGCATCCGAGACGGGAACCTCGCCCTTGGCCAGCCTGCCGCGGTGGCGCACGGCGGCAGGCACCAGGACGCCGCTGGAGTGGCGCAGCAGCACCACGGCGGTGGTGGCCTCGGTGCGCTCGAGCACCCGGTCCATGGCGGACTCGAGGAACAAGGGCAGCGTGTCCGCGGTGGCCAGCGACTCCGCGATGCGGAAGAGCAGGACGAGGGTCTCGTAGGAGACGCGGGGGCTGGAGCCGCCAGCGCCGATGGGCGTGGCCCCTTTCGTTGAATTCTCGAAGGGAACGGGCTCGAAGTTGTCGAGCGCGCGCAGCACGTCCAGATCCTTCACGTTCTTGGCGAGGATGACCGCCGGAGAGACGTCCTCCCCGTGGCCGAAGCGGCGCACGCCTCCCGCGCCCAGGTCCACCATCTCCGTGGCGGCGCTCTCTACCGTGTGAGGTTGTCGGACGGAGAGTGTGTTCTCTCCCAGGATGACGATGTCACCAGGGGCCAGATCCCGGCTGCCCTGGAGGGGGAGTCCGTTGATGCGGCTGCCGTTGCGGCTGCCCAGGTCCTCGATGCGCAGCAGGTCCCCGTCCACGTGCAGACAGGCGTGCTTGCGGGAGACGAGGTCTCCTCCCAGGACGATGTCGTTCTCATCGGCTCGGCCAAGGCTGGTCGTGCCTTCCGGGAGATCGTAGGGGGTGTCGAAGTAGCCCGGCCCATTGATGATGATCTGCCACATCGGTTCCCGGAGATTACACGAGCCTCACGGCTTCAGTGCGGTTCTCGCTCCGCCGCAGGACGATTTCACAGTCGCCGCAAGAACCCAGCAGGAAGGGATTCTGCATCGCGTCAACCCGGCCCTTCACTCCGCAGGGAGTTCCAGAGCTGGAGGTCCCCATCACCGCTGAGCACGTACTGCAGGGCCGTGGGATCATCCCTGAACCGCTGGTAGGCCGCCTGGCGTGCGCGGAGGACGGCCTCGGCCATGGGGAAGCCCGTGGCGAGCGCCCGGTGCAGCGCGACCATGAACTCCGCGCTGGCGCTGGCGCCCGGCTTGTCGAAGGCCCCCACGAACGCGCCGACGCCCTGCCGGATCGCCAGGTCCATGAAGCCCTCGCGCCCCTCGAAGACGGCCGCCCGGGAGCTGGGAACGGGCAGCCGGTGGTAGTCCTCCTCGGCTGGGTAGACCCCGAAGCCGTAGGGGGCGAAGGCCGAGGAAGGAGCGTTCATCACCAGGAAGGGCAGGCGGCCCCGGCTGAGCACCGAGCGCAGGGCCCCCGCCGAGAGCTCCATGTCGCCGGGCAGCTTCAGATAGAGCTCGGCACCGATCTGGCCCACCTCGCCGGTGTAGTGGACGAGGTCGGGCAGCTCGTCATCCTTCTCCGCCATCAGCTCCGCCATGACTCGACCGAATGTCGCCTCCTGGCCCCGAAGCACCGTGCAGACGAAGCCCGAGGCGGGATAGAGCTTGGCGATGTCCTCGAGCTCGCGCGACCCGGCGCTGCCCGCCTTGCGCTCTCCCTCGATGAGGAGGAGACGGGGCCTGGCACGGAGCCTGGGAGCGCCGCGAGCCTGGGACGAGATGCCGACGGGCGCACGGACCAGCCTCCGCTTCAGGCACACCGGCTCTCCTTGGAAGGGAAGGAGCTCCCACGGGAAGCGCGCCACCTCGGGCGCAAGGCGCAGCACGAGCGGCGCCTGTGCCGAAGGCCCCTGCTCCCCGAGCGCCTCGAGCACCTCCTGCGGCAGGTGCTCCTTGAAGAGCCGCTCCGTGAAGTGGGGATAGAGCCATGCGTTGGACTTCTCGCCCCGCTCCACGGCTCGCTTCAGCGACAGCCACACATCCTCGTTCAGGCTGGTGGGTGCGGCCCCTTGCACTTCCGGCACTCCGTCTCCCCGGCTTAGCCGGAGCTGGACCCTCCCCCCCACCCACTCGATGAAGAGCTGGTGCGGCGCGGTGGAGCGCCGTGGGGCCTCCGAGGCCGGTGGCGAAGGCGAATCGAAAGACAAGGGCTGAGAACCCGCTGACGAGGAGGGCCCTTTCTCTTCGGCGTCCATCACCTGCGCGAGGTCCAGCCCCAGGTCCTCCCCCTCGGAGGCCGGTGGGGTGCTCGCCGGCCCGGCATTTGGGCCCCTCTCCTGAGCCATCAGCGACTCGAGGACGCTGTGTCTTGCGCTCGGGGGGCCCGACAGATTGTGCGAGAAGACCTGCGTGGCCTGCGGGGCCGCGGCCACCGGGGGGGGCGCAGCCGCTGGGGCAGGGACGATCGACCTCACCGCTCCGGGCCCCGAGACGGGCTTTGGCAGCACCTCCGCCAGCAAGGCCTCCAGGAACTGGAGCACCTCGGAGTGATCTCCCTTGGCGTTCTCATAGGAGATGACCTGGATGCGCGCCGTGCGCCAGAGCACGTCCCGCTCCACCGGTCCCACCCCCGTCATCAGCGCGAAGCGCTCGGGGATGAAGCCCTTGAAGTGCGTGAGCTGCCGGTCCATCAGCAGCCGGAAGTCTGGATCCGAAAGCGAGTAGCCCACGAAGAGCACGGCCTTGGTGAGCAGCAGACCGCTGAAGATCTCGTTGAAGGACGGGTTGGCGTGGATGATCTCGCTGTAGTCGCGCGAGGTGAGCACCACCGTCTCCGGCCGGTCGATGTCCCCGTGGGCCTTGAGGATGAACTGCCCACCGTCGAAGAGCAGCCGTCCCAGCGCCTCCGTGTCCTTGTGGGTGAGCGTCTTGGGAAAGCCGCCCTTCACCTCCGAGTAGGCCCGCTCCAGCAGCTTGTCGTAGTTGGTCGTCACCCACGCGCTGAACGGCAGATGCATCAGCACATGATGTGTCCGGGGCAGCTGGGCCAGGTCCCCCCGGACCTGATCCGTGAGGAACTGGTGGTAGGCACCGCCCAGCTTCTCCTTGCAGAAGTCCGCCACCTCCAGCAGCTTGCCCTTCTCCACGAGCCGCGCGAGCTCCTCCTGATGGAGCTCGCCCTCCGGGAGCGCGCCGACCAGCTCCTGGATGCCCTTGAGGAGCAGCTTGTTCCAGGTGGGCAACCCGGCCCCTGCCGACAGGCCCGCGCCGACGAACACCACGCACCGCTTCTGCTGAATGTAGCGAACGAGCAACCCAGGCCGCTTCGGAGTCATGACCGCAACGATCGACCACGAAGCGGCCTCTTGCCAACCCGCAGCCGCCGGTTCACCCCTCCCCTCGGCCACCGAGGCTTCTCCGTGCTAGATCAAGACCGCATGATCCACGCCGTGGTGATGACGTTCCTGGCTCTGTCCCTGAACTCCACTCCAAGCCCCCCGGCCATCGGGAGCGGCAAGGCGAAGTACCCACCTCGTACGGAGAAGCCCAAGCCTCCGCCTCAGGACTCACCGTCCCAGGACAGGCCGGCTCCAGCGCCTCCGGAGCAGGAAGAGGAGGAGCCTCGACCCAGGAGGCCGAACCGCGACGAGGACGCGCACAGCGGGGTCCCCCAGTCTCACGAGGCGCCCCACCTCGCAGTCATCCGTCGCAACATGCCCCAGGTGGAGAACTGCTTCGATCGCGCGCGCGTCTGGTCACCGGCGCTGAGGGGGGACGTGGTCCTGGAGTGGGAGATCTCCTCGGATGGAACCGTGGATCGAGCGGTGGTCACCGGCAACACCACCGGCAACACCGAGCTCGCCGACTGCATCCTCCAGGCGGTGAAGAGCTGGAGATTCAGGGAAACGAACGTCGCCTTCCCACGTCACGTGCGTCACCCGTTCCAGTTCCAATCTTCTTGAGACGCTAGAAAAGAGAAGCTGCTCTCCCCTCGAAGTGCAGGTTCTCTGGATATTTCTGCCTTTCCTCCCCCCTTCATCCGGGATGCCCTGCGCGTCTTCCTCACCGAGCACGAGACCCGCAAGTGCATGGTGGAGATCGAAGAGCTCACCCGCGAGGGCCTGCTCGCCGCGGCTGCGGGCGGCCGGTAGTTCCTCCTCCCCTCACTCCGCCACGGACCGGCCTCGCCGGTACAGCAGGGCGATGAAGAGTGGGCCGCCGAGCAGCGCGGTGATGACACCGACGGGAGGCTCGCCGCCAAAGAGGGCAAAAGACAGCCGCGCCAGCAGGTCCGACAGCAGCAGGAAGGCGGCGCCCCCCAGCGCGGAGAGCGGGATGAGCAGACGCTGATCCGGGCCGAAGGCGAGCCGCAGGACGTGCGGGACGATCAGCCCCACGAAGCCAATCAGACCGGTGAGGGTCACGGCCCCGGCGACGCTCGCGCTGGTGGCCAGCAGCAGCAGTCGCCGCGTGCGCGCCACGGGAACTCCGAGTGCCGCGGCATCCTCGTCCCCGAGCATCATCAGGTTGAGCCGACCGGAGAGCGCAATCATCAGGGAGATGGCGCCCAGTTGGAGCAGCGCGGCGAGCCCGAGCGTGGCGCCTCGCTCATAGCCGAGCGACCCGGCGAGCCAATAGAGGATCTCCCCCAAGCGATCCGGGTCCGACAGCGTCTTCACGAGCGTGATGGCGGCGGCGGCGAACGAGTTGAAGACGACCCCCGTGAGCAGCGCGGCGTAGGGGGCACGGGCGGCGTGCCGCTGGCTGACGGCGAGGACGAAGAGTACGGACCCACCCGCTCCGAGGAACGCGAGGAGCGCGGGACCGGAGAGGCGCTCGAGGCCCCCGAGCAGCCCCGGAGCCAGTTGCCCCACGGTGGCCAGCCCGAAGGCGAGCGCGAGCGTGGCACCCAGGGCCGCGCCGCCGGAGACGCCGAGCACGAACGGATCGGCCAGCGGGTTGCGCAGCAACCCCTGGAGGGTGGCCCCGGACGCGGCGAGCCCAGCGCCGACGATCAGCCCCAGCAGGGCCCTCTGCAGGCGCAGGGACCAGAAGATGACGGCATCCGAGGACTTCGGGTCTCCAAGAGCAGCGGAGAGGGAGATGGGCTGCTCGCCGAAGCGGACGGCGAGGGCGAACGCGACGCCGGTCAGCACCAGCCCCGCCGCACACAGGCCCAGGACGCGCGAGGCGCTCAGCCGCTTTCCCTCCCGCGTCACGCCCTTCTCCTCCGCTAGCGGACCTGGATGTCCGGATGCAACAGGCCAAACAGCTCCTCCAGCCCCCGTCCCAGCGAAGGCCCGGGCTGCAGCAGCGCGAGGGAGGGCACCTGCACCCAGCGCGCGGAAGACAGCCCGGGGAGAGCCTGGATCTTCTCCTTGCCCACGTCCACATCCGCCGCGTCCACCACCACGTCCGGCCGGGCCCGCACCGCGCGCTCGACCGAGTAGACGGGGTATGCGGAGCCGCCATCACCCGCGACGTTGACGGCGCCTGCGTCGAGCAGCAGCTCATTCGCGAAGGAGCCGGGCCCTGCGACCACCAGGGGCTCGAAGCCATAGACGAGCAGCACGCGCGGGGTGGGGAGCTTCTTCGCCGCCTCACGGATCCGGGCGCGAGTGGTCTCGAAGCGGGAGATGAGGGCCTCGGCCTCCTTCGTCCGATCGAGCGCCTGCCCCACCGCGCGTAGGGCCGCGAGCGTGTCCGCCACCGAGTGCAGGGGCAGCGAGAGCACTGGGACGCCCAGCTCGGCCATGCGCTCCACGGGCCGCTGGTTGCCGGGGCCCGGCTGGACGAGGACGAGATCCGGCTTGAGGACGATGACGGCCTCCACGGAGGGATCCACGAAGCCGCCCACGCGGGGCAGCGCCGCCACCGCCTTGTCCGCGTCGAAGCGGGAGACGCCGACGAGCGTGCTGCCAGCGCCCATGGCGAGCACCATCTCCGTGAACGACGGGGCGAGTGTCACCACGCGCTGCACCTTCCCCTGCTTCTTCGGCCCCAGCCAGCGAGGCCCGCGCTGGGCATCGGCGGCGCCCGCCGCGCCAGAGAGACCCAGCGCGGCGAGCAGGAGCAACGGAGCGAGGCGGATTCTCAAGACGGGCTCCTACGGAATGGCGATGACGTCCCCGACGAGGGAGAAGCCGGACTCGCGCTGGCAGGCGGGGATGGGGGGCTGCTTCTGCGGATCGAGGCCACGCACCTCGGTGAGCCCGGTGGAGGTGACGTCGACGACGAAGATGCGGCCCGCATTGTTGTCTCCCAGGTAGACGCGGGTGCCTACCACAGCGAAGCGGCCGGCGGACGGCAAGGCGCAGGAGGTGCTCGCCTCGGGGCACGCGAGCGTCCAGGTGGACACCACCGCGTCCTGCTCATCAACCAGCACCAGGGCCGTCTTCTCCACGCCCACGAGGTTGAAGCTGGCGTCATAGGTGGACTTGCCGGCACAGCTGACCACCAGCCTGTTCCCCACGGGGGCGAGCCAGCCCGCGTTGAGGCAGCCCTCTCCGAGCGAGAAGTACTTCACCTCGCGGGTCTGCGGGTGGATCCGCGCGAGCAGGCCAGGGCCGCCGGGGCTGAAGGTGTTCGGATCCAGGTTGTTGAGGGCCGTATAGAGGTAGCCCCGCTGGGCGACGATGCCGGAGGGTGTGGGGATGGGGTTGCTGCCCGGGAATGGCAGGAGCGCGTCGCCCGAGGGGAGCTCGATGTGCGGCGTGGCGAGCTGCGGCTGGCTCGGGTTGGCCAGGTTGACGCGCGCGAGCTTGCCACCGGCGGACAGGTCCCCGAAGAAGTTGCCATACAGCGTGACCCACAGGTCCGTGCCGACCTTGACCATGCCGAAGGGGTTGGTGCTGGCGCCAAACTCCACCTTTGCCACGGGCTCCAGCCCGAGTCCCTGCGGGAAGCGCGTGCCCTCTGTGAGCGTCCCAGGCTCCTTCTTCCGCTGGAGCACCAGGAGCGTGTTGCTGGAGGAGTTGAGGACGTAGACGTAGGGATCATCGACGAGCACCTGATTGGGCGCCTCATCGGTGGCCGCCTCACCCGGCAGGGCGGCGTAGTCCACGAGGCGGGCCTCGCGCACCTTCTTCGCGGTGTCGAGCACCAGCAGCACGTCTTGCATGGGCGCCGCCGACAGCGGGTGCTCGCCGAGAGGCCGGTTGGGGCCCTTGAGGTCCGAGCCGGCCTGGATGCCCACGACCTGGCCCGTGTTGAAGCAAGCCGCGACGACATCATAGGTGCACACGCCCGAGTGGCAGCTCTTTGCATCGCCACACGCCGCCTCGCAGGCGCCGCAGTGCCCCGAGTCCTTCTTCAGATCCACACACCTGTCCCCGCAGCGCGTGAACTCCTGGGAGCAGGACACCTTGCACTGGCCGCTCTCGCACACCCGGCCCTGGCCGCAGATGATGCCGCAGGCGCCACAGTTGTTCGGATCGGACGCGGTGATGGCGCACTGCCCAGCACAGACCGAGCTGCCCTCCTGGCACCGGCAGGTGCCCTCTGCGCAGACCTGTCCCCGGCCGCACACGACGCCACACGCGCCACAGTTAGCGGAAGTGCTGGAGATGTCCACGCACTGCCCGAAGCACGTCGTGAGGCCTTCGCCACACTCCGCGCCCAGCTCCGGACAACCTCCCAGGAACAACCCGAGGGCCGCCACCATCACCGTCACCCCCGTGGGAGCTGAGCGCTCCAGCCTTGTCTGCGTGCTGCTCATCGAGAGTCCGTCCTTTGTGTGGGGGAAGCAGGGGGAGCGCCGCCGAACGCCACCGCCAGCGTCACGTAGGCAGAGCGGCCCGGAAGGGGGTAGCCGTCGAGGTCCACGGCTTGCGCGTCGAAGACGTTCTTCAGCTCCATGGAGAGGGTCAGCTCGGGGGCGCGACCGAAGGTGCTGGAGGCTCCGGCGTGGACGAAAGCCCGCCCTGGAAGCACAGCCTCCTCGGTGCGGTTGGAGAACTGCGCGGACTGCGCCGCCACCTCCACACGCCCGGTGAGCCAGCGCGGACCGCCGGACACGCGCGCGCTCAGCTTGTGGCGCGGCCGGTACGGCAGCTCCTTGAGGTAGTAGCGCGGATCATCCCGGAGGTTGCGTGAGACGAGCAGCGTGTACCCCAGCGTGCCCGCCACCCACGGGTGGGGACGCCACTCGCCCTCGGCCTCCAGGCCGGCCACGCTCGCGGTGGCGAAGTTGAAGGGCTTGGACGAGAACGGCGGATAGAGCTCGTAGGTGATCAGATCCTCGTAGAGGCTGTAGAAGCCTCCCACGGAGGCCTGTGAGCGCTCGGTGCGGTGAACCACCGCCAGGTCCGCGTACAGCGCGCGCTCCGGGCGCAGCGCGGGGTTGGGTAGCAGCAACCCCTGCCGCACGTACAGCTCCTGGAAGGAGGGAGCGCGGTGCGCCTGCCCGGCGTTGGCTCGCAGCTCGAGGCCCGCAGGCAGCGCCAGCGTGGCGCCCAGCTTGGGGGACAGCAGCGTGTACGGCCCGGCGCGCTCCACCCGCAGGGACGGTGCGACGAGCAGTCGGCCACTGGCCAGCACCAGCTCGTCCATCACCATGACGCTGGCGCGCAGCCAGCTTGGGCGGGACTTCTCGCCCGAGCTGACCTCCGCATCCGTGACGTCCTCACCTGTGACCGCCAGCGCCGCGGACACACCGTGCCAGCCGCCCAGCAGCTTGCGCGCCTCCAGTTCCACCCCGCCCACTCGCTGCGATTGAGCGCCTTGCAGCGCCTGGGGCCCACCCGACAGGGCGATGCGATCCCCGCGGAACCAGGCTCGCGCGGAGCCTCGTGCTCCTTCCAGCTCGCCCGAGAGACGGAGGCTGGCGGCCGCACGCCCCGTGCTCTGCCGCGTGTCGAGGCTCGGATTGGTCGCGGTGCCAGCGAGCCCCCGGTCATCCGCGGACAGCTCGCCCAGCAGATCCACCTCGAAGCCGCGCTCCAAGGCATGCCGCAGCCGCAGCAGTCCTCCTGCTCCGCGCGCGTCGTTGTTGGTCCGGCGGCGCTCGAGGAGCTCATCTCCCGGGAAGGCCGGGCTCGGGTCGAAGAGGAAGGGGAAGTCGCCCTCGGACCGTCCCCCGTGAACCAGCAGCAGCGCCTCGACGCCGGCCACGGGGCCCGTCGCGGACAGCCACCCAAGCTGCGTGTTCCAGCTCCCATAGGTGGCCTCACCCGCGACGCGCGCCTGAGCGCCGGGGCGCCGGGTGATGACGTTCACCACGCCTCCCAGCCCGCCTGAGCCATAGCGTGCGCCTACCCCGCCGCGCAGCACCTCGAAGCGCTCCACCACCGCCAGCGGAACACGCGACAGATCGACGATCCCGCCAGCACCATTGAGCGGAATGCCATCCAGCAGCAGGAGCGTCCCGTTCGGAGAGGCCCCGCGCACCACCACGTTCTTGCTCTGCCCGTAGCCGCCACTGTCCTGCACCAGCACGCCCGCGGAGGTGGAGAGCACCTCGGCCACATCCTTCGCGGCCCCGCCAAAGTCCGCCGTGTCAATGACGGTGAGCGCGCCACTGGGATCCCTCTGCGTGGCCGAGACCATCGGCTCGAGCGAGGGAGCCGCATGGACCTCGACGGAAGGGGTGGCAATGTCCTCGGGAGCTGGGGCGTCATCGCCCGCCGCGGTGGAAGCGGGGGCGTCCGCCTCAGGAGGAACCTGGGCGCGCGCGACTCCGTTCAGGGTGAGCACCAGGCTCAGTCCGAGCCCGGCAAGGAATGACTGCCCCATGCTCCGCCTTCCGCTCTCTCCACCGGAGAGAGAAGGCCATCCGGCGTCGCCTTGTGAGCTGGCTACCGGACCCCTGGGCAGGTCTCCTGGCTCATGGGCTCGGGATGAGAGCGCACGCTGCGCCTCTCCAGAAGGAGTCCTCCCCCTTCCCCCGGAGCGCCGCTCCAGAGTGGGGACTGCCGAGGACCCCGGCCCTGACCGACAGGGCTGCCCACTTACAGTGGCGGGACCGCGCCGGATTTCCACCGGCTTCCCTCTTGCGTGCCCGGTATGGGCACCCAAGGGCGCGCCCCTTGTAGGGGCTTCAGCCCGCGCTCGTCAAGCACACCGGCGTCAGCGCTCGGGCCTGGACGTACTGCTCGAAGGCGGACGCCTGGAGGAAGGCCATCTCCACGGCCCCGAAGCGCAGCGAGGCCCGAGCGAACAGCGGCGTGGGACGTCCAGGGAGGATGAGCACGCCGGCCTGGAACGTGCCGTTATGGCTCTCGGCGTCCACGACGTGCCACATGCCGGTGTGCGGCTCCTGGCGGAAGACGGCGTGGAGGCGCGAGACGGTGGCATCCTCGATGACGATGTCGCAGTCCGGCGAGCGGCCGAAGGTAATGTCCTCTTCCGCGGGGATGCGCTTGCGCAGCTCAAGGACGAGCGGCTCGGAGTGGGCGGGCCGCTGGAAGCGGATATTGGACAGAGTGGAGCGAGCGAAGCCCAGGTGGGGATCCGGCCGAGGCGGCGGCGACTCCCACACCAGCACCGGCCAGCAGATCGCCTTGAGCAACGCCTCTCGAGCGTACAGGAGCTGAGAAGCCAGTACGGAGAACCTGAGCGCCACGCCACCCTCCTCCCCCAGGAGCCGAGGACGGAAGCTGTGCATGCGCCTGGGGCCTGACCAGCCCTCTCCGACGCGAGTCTCCTTGCACTGATCGCGACCGTCCACCCTCAGCGTCTTTTTTCGAGGGAGCCGCTGCGTCAGCGTGGCGCCTGTTCAGCGCGCAACTGCTGGCTGACACGCTCGGCCTCGCGAAAGGCGCGCAGCAGGTTGCCGCCCAGGATTTTGTGGACCTGTTCGCTGGAGTAACCCCGGGCCAGGAGGGCCTCGGTGATGCGGGGCAGGTCGGCCGCGGAGTCGATGCCCTCGGGAGTAGAGGAGATGCCATCGAAGTCCGAGCCGAGCCCCACATGGTCCACACCGGCCACCTTGGCGATGTGGTCGATGTGATCGATGAGGGACTTCAGCGGTGGGCGCTTGAGCCTGCTGGACCACTCACGCTCCACCGCCGTGGCGGCGCGGAGCTGGAGGCCAGCGTCCGCCTTGCGGAGCTTTGCCAGGGCTGCGGCGACGGCGGCATCGCGTGCGGAGGCCTGCGCGGCGGTGCCCTTTCGGAACTCCTCATCAATGAAGGCCGAGAAGAAGTTGACCATGACGACGCCGCGGTTGGCGGCCACGGCCCGGAGCATCTCGTCCGTCAGGTTGCGCGGGCTGCGGGTGAGGGCGCGGGCGGACGAGTGAGAGGCGATGACGGGCGCGCGAGACACCTTCACGGCATCGAAGAAGGTCGCGTCGGAGACGTGGGAGATGTCCACGAGCATCCCCAGCCGGTTCATCTCGCGGACGACCTCCTTGCCGAACGGCGTGAGGCCACCGTGGTGCTTCACCTTCGGATTGTCGATGTCGCCGGAGGCATCGGCCCAGCCGTTCGTGTTGGACCAGGTGAGGGTCATGTACCGCACGCCCAGCCGGTGGAAGGCGCGGAGCACGCCCAGGTCGTCCTCGATGGCATGACCGCCCTCGACGCCCATGAGCGTGGCGAGCTTCTTCTGGGGTCCGCTGCGCGCATCGACGATGTCCTGAGCGGACAGGGCGAGCACCATCTGATCCGGGTGGCGCTCGATCTGGCGGTGGACGGCGTCAATGAGCGCCAGGGCGCGGTGGGCATGGCGGCCGGCATGCTCTCTGGGATCGATCCAGATGGAGAAGAAGACGGCGCCGAGGTTGCCAGCACGGGCCTTGCCGAGATCCACGTGGCCCTCGGTGAGGGGCGTGTTGGAGCCGAAGTCGAAGCCCTCATCGAGGAAGCGCTGGGGCGTGTCCATGTGACCATCCACGACGATGGCGGCCTCATGGACGGCGCGAGCATCTGACGCGGCTGTGGGCTTCGGGGCGGGCGTGCTCGCGAGGAGGAGGGCGGTGAGGAGGGCGCAGCTCAAGGCGGGGCTCCTTCGGAGTGCTGTGGCCTCCGCTCTATCGCACAGAACCCCCTGCGTGGGCGGCCCTTCCGGGTATGCTCTGCGCATCAGCCCAGGAGAAGACGACCATGTCGTGGCTCGACACGTTGGATGACATCCGGACGCGAGACTTCAGCAAGGTGTCCATGAAGGAGCGGGACCAGACCGCGAGAGATGTCGTCAACATGTCCTCTTACATGACCGCGCTGGTGGCCATCTCGCCGCTCCCGTGGACGGATGTGGTGCTGATGCTGCCCATCCAGACGGGCATGGTGGTGACGGTGGGGCACATCTACGGACGGAAGGTGAGCAAGGCGTCCGCGCGGGAGCTCATCCTGGAGATGGGCACTACTGCGGGAGTGGGCCTGCTGGCGAGGCAGGGCATCAAGGCGCTCATCCCGATGGTCGGCCCGCTGCTCACGGTGGGGCCCGCTTACGCCGCCAACTGGGCGATGGGCCGGGTGGCGATGGAGTACTTCAAGAACCCTGGGCTCAACCGCGAGGGCCTGAGAGAGGTGTTCCGGCGCGCCCGGGAGGAGGGCCGCTCGCTCTTCTCCAAGGAAGGGTTCGACCGTTTCCGGGCGCGTGAGAAGGAGGAAGCCAAGGCTCCAGCGCCGAAGAAGAAGAAGAAGGCCGCTGCGAAGAAGTCAGGGCCGAAGAAGAAGACGGCCACCCAGAAGACCTCCAAGAAGTAGCGGGGCGTCTCCAGACAGTCCACGGCAGTCCACGGCGGTGGACGCTCCACACGCGCATGAGCGCCGTTCTCGCAGCGGCTCAGAGGGAAACCGCTGTTGGCACGGCAGGTGCTCTTGGCTCGTGCGACCTCAGGCGGTCAAAGCCGATGAGGCGCCCACGCCACTGATGGCGCGGGAGCGTGAAGGAGCGAGGTAGGACGATGCTGACGGCAGGAAAGAGGTTGGCGGTGTTCTCCATTCGGGAGGGCAAGGGCGGGAGCATCTGGGTGCGGGCGGGGAGCGCCTTCGTGAACAAGGATGGCTCGCTGAACGTGCTGCTGGATGTGCTGCCCCTGGACGGGAAGCTGCACGTGCGCGAGGCAGCGGACAAGAAGGACGGAGCGCAGGCGGCCGGGCGCTTCTCGTCCGAGTCGGGGCTCGAGTCGGGGCTCGTGGAGGGCCACTCGTGAGCGGGCGTGCGGTGCTGGTGACGTGGGTGATGGTGCTCGGGCTGGTGTTGCTGGGGCCCGGGGTGGCGGAGGCGGGCCGGAGCCGCACGGAGTACACGGGCGCAGTGAACCTCAACGAGGCCACACGGGAGGAGCTGGACCGTCTCCCGGGTGTGGGGAAGAAGGCAGTGGACCGCATCCTCGCGCACCGCGAGAAGCGGCCCTTCAAGCGCATCGAGGAGCTGGTGCGAGTCAAAGGCTTCGGGAAGAAGAAGTTCCAGAAGCTCAAGCCGCACCTGACGCTCACCGGTCCTACGACGCTGCAGGCAGAGAAGCGCAGCGCCGCGGACACGCCGGCGAAGTCTAAGCACTGAAGCCGCGCAAATAGCCAGGCCGCTCCGGTGTCATCACGGCCGGAGCGGCCAGGTCGTGTCCCCTCGCTGACCTGGAGGGGTATATTGGCTTGACCTCCACATGAGGCGATATGGAGGGGACAAGAGGTCCGCGAATGCATCGCCAGCCGTTGCGCCTGCTCCTCATCGAGGACTCCGAGGACGATGAGATCCTGCTTCTCGAGGAGCTGCGGAGCTGCGGCTATGAGCCCTCCCATACCCGCGTCGAGTCGCTCGAGGATCTCGACCGCGCACTCCATGGGGGCACCTGGGACGCCATCATCTCTGACTACGTGCTCCCAGGCTTCAACGGCCTGACGGCGCTCGAGCAGGTGCAGCAGCGCGGAATCGACCTGCCCTTCCTCATCGTGTCCGGCGCCGTCGGCGAGGACACCGCCGTGGCGGCGATGAAGAGCGGCGTCCACGACTTTCTCTTCAAGGATCGACTGGGGCGCCTGGGCCCGGCCCTCGCCCGGGAGCTGCGCGAGGCCAAGGTCCGCGCCGATCGCCAGAGGATGCAGGAACAGCTCCTGCTCTCGGACCGGCTCGCCGCGCTGGGCCTGCTCGCCGCGGGCGTGGCCCACGAGATCAACAACCCGCTGGCCTCGTTGAGGATGAACCTGGACTTCACCCTGAGCCGCTCCCGCGAGCGGGCCCTCCCCGAGGATGACGTCCAGGCGCTGCGCAACGCCTCCGAGTGCGCTGAGCTCATCCAGGAGATCGTCCGCGACATCAAGATCTTCGCCCGGCCTGAAGAGCAGGACTTCGGCCCGACGAACCTGCACCGGGTGCTCGACTCGGCCCTGCGCATGGCCTGGAACCAGGTCTTCCCCCGAGCCCAGCTCATCAAGGACTACGGTGACGACGCCACCGTCCACGGCAGCCAGGCCCGGCTGGCGCAGATCTTCCTCAACCTCGTCATCAACGCCGCCCAGTCCATCCCCGACGGCAACAGCTCCGAGCACGAGATTCGCGTGGTGACCCGGCGCGAGCAGAACGGCTCCGTCCGCGTGGAGATCCGTGACACGGGGCCCGGCATCCCCCCAGAGCTCATCGAGCGTATCTTCGACCCGTTCTTCACTACGAAGCCTCTGGGCGTCGGTACCGGCCTGGGGTTGTTCATCTGCCGACGCCTCGTCACCGAGATGGGCGGCACCATCGGTGTCCAGAGCCACCCCGGCCGAGGCAGCCTGTTCTGGGTCCACCTCCGCGGCCTCCTCTGAGGCGCGCAACGCACCGCGTCATCCCTCGCTTGGGGTGACCTCAGGGGTAGCATGGCGGGGCGTCAGCGGGGCGACCCTCCAGGTCACCTGGCTGGTTGCTTCCCAGCTTGCCCTTCTTGGAGGTGCAATGGATCCCCGCTGTGGAAACCGTGGAACAGCGATAGAACTGTCGGATGGGTAACGTGGAGGCGGAGTTGAAAGACACTGGAGACATGCAAGAGCACGAAGGGTCGACCCCCCCCGAGCAACCGGAGAAGGCTCGCGGCCCTCAGCTGGGCGAAGTCCTCGAGTTCATGCGCCTGCTCTGGGCCGTGGATCATGGCCTCCAGTCCACCTCCAAGCGGATGGAGTCCTCCCTGGGCGTCACCGGGCCTCAACGGCTGGTGCTCCGCCTGGTCGGCCGCTTCCCTGGCATCACCGCCGGCAACCTTGCGCAGATCCTCCACGTCCACCCCAGCACCCTCACCGGCGTCCTCAAGCGCCTGGAGAAGCGGGGCCTGCTGGAGCGCAAGTCGGATCCGCTCGACGGGCGCAAGGCCCTGTTTGCCCTCACCGAGGCGGGCCGGACGCTGGATGTGCCCTCGACGGGGACGGTGGAGTCCGCCGTGCAGCGAGTGCTCTCGAAGCTGAGCCGCACCCGCATCCTTCATACCCAGGACGTGCTCACCGCGCTGGCCGAGGAGCTGGGAGGCATCGCCACGGCGGCCGACCCCCCGGACGACCCCGCCTCCCGGCGCTCTGCTACCCGCTGAACCTCTCTCCCACCCAGCCTTTCGCCGCCTGACAGAGCTCCCCTCGCCAAGCGCTCGCCACCACGAAGGGCCGCGCACGCAGGGGGAGATTGCTACAGAATTGGGAAATAGGCGGCCCACCTGCGGGTTGCCTCGCCTACTGAGCGGACGAGATTGTGAACCTCGACACACCGCAGCCCCCAGATCCGGAGCTTCCCCCTCCGCCCCCTTCCCCGCAGGCTCCTGCCGTGGCCCGGCCACGTCCGCGCGCTCGCCAGGTGGAGGCCCTGCTCGCCGCCGTGCGCACCCGCCAGCGCAAGCAGCTCTGGCTGGAGGGCGCCATGCTGGGCGCCATGGCCTTGCTGGTGCTCGGCCTCGCGGGCGGCTTCCTCGGGCTCGTGGCGCCAGCACTCGGCCGCTGGGTGCTGATCCTCGCACCCTTCGTGGGCATCGCCGTCGCGTGCGCGCTGGGCATCTTCCTGTCCCGGCGGATGGTGGGAGATGACGTCCGGACGGCGCGGCTGATCGGCGCCCGGCAGCCAGAGCTGTCCCTGGACGTGCTGGCCGCGGTGGAGCTCTCGCGGGAGGACGGGGCGGAGCAGCACTCCCCCATCCTCGTCACCGCCTTTCTCGGACAGATGGACTGGCGGGCGCGGCACGTCGACCCGGCCACCGTCGTGGACAGCCGGAGAGTGCAGCGCGTGGGGCAGGTGCTGAGCGCCCTCTCCCTGGCGGTGGTGGTGGCCCTGGTCCTGGCGGGCGGCCGCTGGCGCACGGGCGTGGCGAAGGCCTGGGAGACGAGCCCCGCCGCCGAGGCCACCGCCAAGGCCGAGCCCATCACCGGAGACATCGAGCTGACGTACCGCTACCCGGCCCACATGGGGCTCGCGCCGCGCACGGTGGCCGGCACCAACGGTGAGGTGAGCGCGCCGGCGGGGACCGAGGTCCTCCTCAAGACTCGCTCGGACCGGGAGGTGGAGCAGGCGGAGATCCTCATCAACGGCGAGCCGCTCCCGCTCCAGGTGGAGAACCGGAGGGACTTGAGCGGCTCCTTCGTGGCGAAGAAGGCCGGCACCTACCGCTTCGCCTTCTACACGGAGAAGGCCGCCAAGCCCGACGTGACGGGGCCGGAGATTCCCCTCAACGTCGAGGCGGACGCGCCGCCCCAGGTGGCCCTGCTCGCCCCCGTCACGGAGCTCGAGGTGGACCCGGGCCAGCAGGTCGTCGTCAAGTACGAGGCCACGGACGACTATGGCCTGAGCGAGGTGGCGCTCGTGTTCCGCACGCCGAGCTCGCTGCAGGAGACGCGCGTGCCGCTGCCGCGCGAGGATGGCCGCCGCAACAAGGGCTCATACACCTGGGACTTGAGCCGCTTCACGGTGAAGCCGGGCGATCGCATCACCTACCACATCGAGGCCCGGGACAATGACGCGGTGGAGGGCCCCAAGAAGGGCCTCAGCCGCACCCAGGTGCTGCGCATCTACAGCGCCGCCGAGCACCGCCGCGCCGCGCTGCAGAAGGCCGAGGCGCTCTGGGGCCGGCTGCTGGATCACCTCGCGGACCGGCTGGACGGCTCGGACCACGCCAAGGAGAAGACGGCGGAGAGCGTCACCGCC
>NZ_DASPHO010000162.1:0-6577 GCF_035629615.1 Hyalangium sp.
CAAGAGGGTTCGCGACATCCTCAAGACCGAGCTGGGCGAGCGCGCACCGGAGCTTCTGGATTCCCTGGAGGACGCACCGATCGCAGCGGCATCCATTGGGCAAGTGCACCGGGCGCGGCTCGTGGACGGCACCCGCGTCGCCGTGAAGGTCCAGTACCCAGAGGTGGAGAGGGCGATCGCTGCGGACTTCGGCCCTGCGGCAGTGGGGAGCCACCTCGCTATGACTTCGAGACGGCCCGCGGCCTCGTCCGGGCTTTCTACGGCCCCATGCTGCGCGACGAGGTGCAGGCCATCGATCTCGGCGAGGCCCGCGGTATGCGACAGGTCCTCGAGAGCAAGCGCCACCTGTTGAAGCTCACGCTGCCCGGAGAGTTCCTGTTCCTCTTCCGCATCCGCTTTGGGCTCATGTCCGTGCTCGCCCAGCTGGGTGCCCGCGCCAACTGGTACCGGCTGGAGGAGGCCTACGTGGAGACCGCGCCCTGCGACATCCGGTTCACCTGAGAAGGACACCCGCCTCGGTCGCCTCACGCGCCAGCTCCGCGCGGAAGAAGGCGCTGCTCTCGGCCAGGGTGCGCATATAGGGGCGCACGTCCTCGCGGGCCTCGGAAGAAAGCGCTGCGAAGGGTGTCACGTGCTCGTCCGGCACGTAGCGGAAGGTGAAGTTCACGCGCCGGGTCTGGAAGTCGGGAAGCTCGGGCGGGAGGAGGTGTCCCGCGCGGGTGTCTACCCGCTGCACCCGGTGGAAGGTCTGCTCCTTCCACTGCGCACCCCCAAAGAGCTCCAGCGAGCCGTCATCAAGCCACTGCTCGAGCACCACCGCGTCGCGCTCGCCTGGGCGGCTGGAGGTGACGAACTGGATGAGGGCGCGCTCGCCCAGGGACAGCGAGGCCACGGGCCCCGGCTCGAAGTCCTTGTGCTCGCCCACGCGGGCGGTGTCCACCCAGCGCCCGTCCTCCAAGCGGTTGCCGTAGAAGTTCACCAGGCAGGTGTTGAGGTGCCAGCGCGGTGGCATGTCCGGCCCACGGAACATCCGGCGCGCGAGTGCCTCGATCTTGTCCACCTGACGCTGGAGCACGGGGGGAAACGGCTCGGCCCGCACGCACCGGTCCTTCACCCCCTTGGGAGGGCGGTAGTAGTCGAGGCAGGCGAACTGCCAGTTGCCCAGCCAGTACACGGGCCTCAGGAGCCGACGCTGCGTCTGCCCTGGCGGCGGTGGGAAGTGCTTCGAGTAGCGCTCCTCCCACAGCGGCCGCAGGGTGGTGAGCCATGCGCGGATCTCCTCGCGGTCCGCGGCCGAGAGGAAGCTCGCGTTGTAGTGGTGGCCGGGCGTGCGCTGGCGAGGCTTCGGAGCGGGCACACGACCGGGCCGACGAGGAGGAACCATGGCTTGCTCAGGCCCGCGGGTGTGCCGCGTCGTAGATCTGCTGGAGCTGCTCCACGGTGACGTGGGTGTACCGCTGCGTGGTGGACAGGCTCGCGTGCCCCAGCAGCTCCTGGATGCTGCGCACGTCCGCGCCGCCGCCCAGCAGGTGCGTGGCGAACGAGTGGCGCAGCGCGTGCGGGCTCACCTTGCGCGTCAGCGCGCACTGCACCACGTACGTGTCCAGGTGCCGGGCGATGCTGCGAGGGGTGAGCCGCCCGCCCTTGTAGTTGAGGAAGAGCGCCTCCGGATCCTGTCCCGGCCGAGGCGTGGCCAGCAGCTCACCTCGCCGCACCAGGTACGCCTCCAGCGCGCGGATGGACTGCGCGTTGACCGGGCACAGGCGCTCCTTGCTCCCCTTGCCCATCACCCGGACGATGCGCCCGCTCCGATCCACGTCCAGCAGGTCCAACCCGCAGAGCTCACTGATGCGCAGGCCTCCGCCGTAGAGGATCTCCAGGATGGCCCTGTCGCGCAGTCCCAGCACCGTCTTCCGCGATGGCATCTCCAGGATGGCAAACACCTCATCCACCGGGAGCACCTTGGGCAGGCTCTTGGGCAGCTTGGGGCTCTTCACCAGCTTGGCCGGGCTGGCCGACAGCAGCTTCTGGCGCACCAGGTACTTGTAGAAGGACTTGATGCTCGCCAGCCTCCGCGCACGGCTCGCCGGGGCATGGTCCACCGCCAGCGTGCCCAGGTAGCCGCGGATGGCCGCATGCGAGCCTGCCAGCAGCGTGAGCTTCATCCGCTCGGTGAGGTAGCGCTCGAAGTCGAGAAGATCGATGAGGTAGTTGCGCACCGTGTGCGGCGACGCGCCCTTCTCGTGCTCGAGGTGGGCCCGGAACTTCTCCAGCAGTGGTGACAGCGACTCCATGGGCCGAAGGGTAGACGGCTACAGGCCTGAAGCAAACTTCCTCCCCAGAGGGGCTCCCTGCTCCCGGGCCCTCACGCCGCGATGATGCGCAGGTGCCGGGGCTCGATGTACTTCGGACGGGGGCGCAGGGCGGGAGGCAGCGTGGCGGAGGGAGCGCCGGGCGCCGCAGCCGGGGCGCTCAGGGTCGCCGAGGCGAACAGCTTCTCCGCCATGGCGCGGGAGGCCTGCAGGCGCTCGGCCCGCTGCGTGAACGTGAAGATGTGCACCACCCCGGCCTTCGCCACGTAGAAGTGCAGCTGCGCCAGCTTCATGCCGTGGGCCACGTGCGTCGTCTCGCGAAGGAAGCCGCCCAGGGCGCCGAAGGTGGCGGGGCGCTCGGACACCAGCTGCAGCCCCTCCTGCGTGTGCCGCAGCTGCGCCAGCATCCGCGCCGCGAACTGGGGCGGCGTCTCCCGCGGGCGAACCGCCTCCGTCGTGTACCCCAGCGTGCTGCGGAACCCCTCCTCCACCGGCCCCGAGGCCACGATCTGCGTCGCGTCCGACCAGCCCTCAGGCAGAGACATCTGCAGGCTGCCGTACTGCATCGTGCGCGAGCTCATGGGCGACTCCGGCGTGAGGGGTGTACCCACCGTGCTTACCGTGGCGGGCTTACATACACATTATCGCACCATGTACTCCATTGTTTCCCATGGGCTCACATTGGCGGACAAAGCCCCTCATTCTCATACGTTACAGGCCTCCCCTCGGAAAATTCCAGGCTGGCGCCGTGATTTTCGAATCAATCCTCCTTGATTTTCGAGTCAATTAACACGACGCGTCACGACTCAAGGTGTCGCGGGGGCGATGTAGACGCCGGGCTTCTGGCCCTGTGTCACCAGGTACACGGCGTGAGAGTCCCCCGGCCCGGCGAAGTACGCGGGGATCTGCACCCGCTGGTCGAGCGTCTTCCGGGCCTTGCTCTTCGTGTCGTAGACGCCCACGTCGTAGGTGTCCGAGTCCATGCGGGCATAGGTGACGAGGAAGCGCTTGCCGTCGCTGGCGAGCTTGTAGCTGAAGATGCCCTGGATCCAGGTGACGGGCTCGGAGCGGGCCTGCTGCATCAGATCCAGCGCCTTGAAGTCACAGGCGCGGCCCTCGCGGATGCAGTTGGTGCGGAAGATGACCTCGGAGTTGCCCGGGGTGAAGCCGTAGCCGAAGACGCCTGCGTGGACCTTCTCGGCCTTCTCTCCGCCCACCGGGTAGAGCATCAGGTCCACCGAGTAGATGGGCTTGAGGACCCGCGTGAGGAAGGCCACGTACTTGCCGTCCGAGCCCCAGGTGTAGTTGGGGACGCGGTCGCCCACGCGCTGGGTGGCACCGTCCGGCAGCTGCAGCACGGCCATCAACCCCGCGCGCGCGGACGGATCGTACCTCTCGAGGAAGGCCAGCGCCTGGGAGTCCGGGGAGAAGGAGAACTCCTCCACCCGCTCACCTACCTCGCGTCCGGCGCTGCCGTCCGCCGGGCCTACGTACAGGTTGCCCAGCAGCTCGGGCTTGCCGTTCTCGGTGCGCGCCAACCACTTCCCATCCTTGGAGAAGGCGAACACCTTCGTCCCCGAGGAGACCTTGCGCGGCTTGAGGTCGGCCACAAGGGCCATGAAGAGATCGTACATGCCGCGCTCGGCGTCACTGCGCGCCTGCCAGGCCACGTGCAGCCCGTCCGAGGACACCTCGTAGTCGCCCACGTAGTCCCCCAGCTTGCGCGGGGCCTCGGGCTTGTCTACGGCCACTGCCGCCAGCCCGCCCGCGGCCACCAGCCGCCGCTTGAAGAAGAGCGTCTTGCCGTCCGGGGTGAACTGGGCGGTGGCCACCTCGCCCCCCACGTCCTTGAAGGGCCCGGCCGGCAGCGGCCCCAGCTTCAGCACGCCGCTGTCCACGAAGGCCAGCAGCTTCCCATCCGGGCTCGGCAGCATGTACGTCACCTGCTCGCCCAACCGCACCGGCTCCGCGGTGGCATCCGCCAGAGACAGCACGTGCAGCACGCCGGACTGGCTCGCCGGGTTGTAGCCGGTGAGGAAGAGCAGGTAGCGCGAGTCCTTCGAGAAGAGCTGGCCCCCCGGCACGTTCGTCACCCCCTCGCCCACCTTGCGCGGTGAACCCCCGGGAGCCGGGACGACGTGCAGCTCGCCCACCAGCATCTGCGGAGGAATCCCGTCCAGCCGCGGCTTCTTGGCCTCGCGCAGGAAGGTGACGAACTGGCCATCCGGCGTCACGCGCAGATCCGCCGCCACGCCCGGCGCCAGCAGCGTCCCCATGCCACCCACCACAGCACCCTTCCCTCCCCCCGTGCCGCCGCCTCCGCCGCCTCCGCCGCCTCCGTCGGAGTCCCCGCGCTTGCATCCCACCACCGAGAGCGCCATGAGCGCTCCCACCACGACGAGTCTCCGAAGCTGCATCACGCGCTCCTCTGAAGGGACGGCGGGACGGCCGCCGTGGGCAGCCACGCGGCGAGATCCTCCTGGGCCCGCGCCGCGTACCGCGCCCGCTTGTCCTGCTTCTTCACCCGCCCGGGCAGCGGCGGGAACAGTCCGAAGATGACGTTGGTAGGCTGGTGAGGGTAGTCCGGCGGGTGCGCCTCGCCCGTCACGTGCCGGTAGAGCGAGCCCAGGGCCGTGGTGGCCGGCGGTGGGACGAACTCGCGCCCCTCCAGCCGGGCCTGCAGCGCCAGCGCCACCAGGGCGCCGCACGCCGCGGACTCCACGTACCCCTCCACGCCGGTGATCTGCCCCGCGAAGAACACCCGCCGCTCCGCCTTCAGGGACAGGTCCTTGTCCAGCAGCCGCGGCGAGTCGATGAAGGTGTTGCGGTGGATCTGCCCCATCCTCAGGAACTCCGCGTCCTTCAGGCCAGGGATGCAGGTGGTGAAGATGCGCTTCTGCTCGCCCCAGGTGAGCCGCGTCTGGAAGCCCACCATGTTCCACGAGGTGCCTGCCCGATCCTCCATGCGCAGCTGCACCACCGCGTACGGCGACTGGCCCGTGCGCGGGTCCATCAGCCCCACCGGCTTCATCGGCCCGAAGGCCAGCGTCTCCTCTCCGCGCTCTGCCATCACCTCAATCGGCAGACAGCCTTCGAAGTATTTAGGTTCCTCGAAAGCGTGCGGCGTCAGCTTCTGGCCCGCCTTCACCTCGGCGATGAAGCGGTAGTACTCCTCCCGCGTCATCGGCAGGTTGAGGTAGTCGTCCCCGTCTCCCTTGCCGTAGCGGCTCTGTCGGAAGGCGATGGCCATGTCGATGGAGTCCCCAGAGAGAATGGGGGCGATGGAGTCGTAGAAGTAGAGCTTCTGCCCTACGTGCCGCTCCAGCTCCTGGGTGAGCGCCTCCGAGGTGAGCGGCCCCGTGGCCACCACGACGAGGCCCTCCGGCAGGCGCTCCACCTCTCCGTGCACCACCTCCACCAGTGGGTGCTCGCGCACGGCCTGGGTGATCGCTCCGGAGAACTTCTCGCGCTCCACGGCCAGCGCATCCCCCGCTGGCACCCGGTGCGTGTCCGCGCTGCGCAGGATGAGCGAGCCCAGGGCGCGCAGCTCGGCGTGCAGCAGGCCGATGGCGCTCTCCGGGTTGTCCGAGCGCAGCGAGTTGGAGCACACCAGCTCCGCGAGCTGATCCGACTTGTGCGCGGGCGAGCGCTTGTGCGGCTTCATCTCCCGCAGAGTCACTGGGATGCCTCTCTGGACGAGCTGCCATGCGCACTCGCTGCCCGCCAGCCCGCCCCCGATCACCGTCACCCGCGGCTTCTCTTCCGCCATCACACACTCCCTGGCCCCGCACTCCGGGGCTGTCCGAAAACAGTTAGCAGGACTCCCCTCCCCTTTCCCAGCGATGAAAAAGAGAAGGGGTGTCCTCAAGTTGGCTGCTTGAAGGAGCCTGCCCGCCTGGCCTCCAGCCCAGCCATGCCCTCCGAGAGGGGCTCCGGTTTCCCTACCTGCGGGGGACCCCTAGCTTTCACCCGTTCATCACTCGGACAGCCGGTCCGAGCGGGAGCAGGACCCTATGAAACGGAGCCAGTCGGCCATGACGCGAGCCAACGACCTCATCAAGATCCGGGCACTCCTCCAGCGCCGGCGCCGGGAGATCCTCACCGCCACGGAGGGCGCCCACCGTGAGCTGACAGCCCTGAAGAACCAGGAGCGGGATCCCGAGTACGAGGAGAACGCCCAGGCCGAGCTCGCCGACTACACGCTCTCCAGCCTGATGGAGTCCCAGCGCAGGGAGGTCATGCTCATTGACGCCGCGCTGCGTCGC
>NZ_DASPHO010000163.1:0-3162 GCF_035629615.1 Hyalangium sp.
CGGGCCTGCTGACCTTTGGCGGCGCCTACACCGCCATTCCCTTCCTCCAGCAGGATGCGGTGGCCCGAGGCGGGTGGATGACCGATGCCCAGTTCCTCGACGGACTCGCGCTCGGCGGGGTGCTCCCCTCCCCCCTCATCATCTTCGGCACCTTCGTGGGCTACCTCGGGGGCGGCCTGCCCGGCGCGCTGGCGATGACGGCCGGCATCTTCGCCCCCGCCTTCTTGATGACGCTGCTGGCCCACGACCCGCTGGAGCGGCTGCTCCACCACCCACGCGCCCGCGGCTTCCTCGAGGGCATCACCGCGGGCGTCGTGGGCCTCATCGGCGGCACCGCGCTCCCCCTGCTGCGCGCCGCCGTGGGAGATGTGACCACCGGGCTCGTCTTCGTCGCCTCCCTGGCCGTCTTCTTCGCTTCGAAGGCCCGGCTGGCCCCCATGGCCGTGCTCGCCGCGGCGGCCGCCGTGGGCATGGGGGTGCACGCGCTCGGGTGGATGTAGGCCGCCCCTCTCCCCACCAGGGAAGCGTCCACCGGATCTTGGGTTCAGGGCACGGCTCGGGCTAGCCTTGGCTCCGCCATGTCGATGTACAACGAGTCGCTCCGAGCCTTCTTGAAGCCGGTCCTCCCGTACCTGGATGATCCGTCGGTATCGGAGATCATGATCAACGGCCCGGCCGATGTCTGGATCGAGCGCAAGGGCCGCCTGAGCAAGACCGACGCCTTCTTCTCCGAGGAGGGCCTGATCGGCGCCGCGCGCAACATGGCGCAGTTCGTCGGCCGCATGCTCACCGATGAGCGCCCCCGGCTGGACGCGCGCCTGCCCGACGGCAGCCGCATCCACGTGGTCATCCCGCCCATCGCCCGGCGGGGCACCACCATCTCGATCCGCAAGTTCTTCAAGGACAAGCTCACGATCGATGCCCTCATCAAGTACAACTCGATGACGACGCAGATGGCGCGGCTCATCGACGCGGGCATCCACACCAAGCTCAACATGCTGGTGTCTGGCGGCACGGGCTCCGGCAAGACGACGCTGCTCAACATCGTCTCCTCCCTCATCCCCGACGATGAGCGCATCCTCACCATCGAGGACTCGGCGGAGCTCCAGCTCAACCAGTCCCACCTGGTGGCCTTCGAGAGCCGTCCACCGGACAAGTTCGGCAAGGGCGGCGTGGACATGGGAGATCTGCTCCACTCGGCCCTGCGTCTGCGCCCCGACCGCATCGTCGTGGGCGAGGTGCGCGGCGGTGAGGCCTTCCACCTGGTGCAGGCGATGAACACCGGCCACGGCGGCTCGCTGGCCACCTGCCACGCCAACACGCCCACGGACACCCTGCGCCGCATCGAGTCGCTGTGTCTCATGTCCGCGGTGGAGCTGCCCATGGTGGCCGTCCGGGCCCAGGTCGCCAGCGCCATCAACTTCGTCATCTGCTGCGAGCGCCTCCACGACGGCAGCCGAAAGACGATCGCGCTGTCCGAGGTGCTCCCGCTCAACGAGAAGGGCGACTACCGCACCCAGGACATCTTCGTCTTCACGCCGGTGACCAAGGACGAGGACGGCCACATCCTCGGCTACCACGCGCCCACGGGCATCATCCCCACCTTCGTCGCGAAGGCCCGCGCGTACGGTTTCTCGGATCTGGACGAGTCCTTCTTCGACCCGGCCACCTACGGGGTGCCGCCGCCGCCCACGTTCCAGGTGGGCACCTCGTACGAGGTGCGCTGGGCCCCCTCGCTCAAGCACCGTGAGCAGGGTCGGCCCGATCCCGCCGAGTACAAGAAGCACTGGCAGGACTTCGAGAAGAAGCTGCACGAGGACGCACGCCAGGCCAAGGACGGCCAGCCCGCCCTCCCCGCGTCGCCCGTGCAGGTGCAGGTGCCCGCCAACCTCCCCGGTGCCGCGAAGCCCGCTCCGGCCTCCGCCAGGCCCGCTCCTCCGTCTCCCGCGCAGGCCCGGCCCGCTCCCAAGCCCTCACAGGATGGCCTGACGGACGAGGACAAGACGCCGCCGCCCACTCGCAACCCGTTCGCCCGCAGCGAAGAGGACGACCTCAGCGCGCCGGACGACACCTCCACCCACTCGGGCATGCCGCCCAAGGACGAGCCCAAGGTGGAGATCTCCGAGGATCTGCTGGCGGAGGCCGCCTCCTCCCGCCTCGCGCAAGTCCCACCGCGCCGCCCCGCTCCCCCGTCCGCCGCGCCTGCCCGCCCGACCACCGGCTCCTCCAATGCCGCCGTGCGGCCGCCGGGTGCCGTGCCTCCCCGCCGCCCCGCTCCCGCTCCGGGCTCCTCCGCGCGCCCCTCCGTGGCCGCGGAGGACGGTGAGGCGGGCTCCGGCTCGGGCAATGGGGAGAAGACCCAGATCCGCTCTCCTCCCCCGGATCGGCCGCGCCGGTGAGCCGGAGCCCCGGCACCTGGGTCCCCCTGTTCCTCGAAGCCAACCCAGGAGATACGTAGGGTATTCTCCCACCCCCCTCCTGTACGGGGAGCGTGGCTGGCTTCGACGCAGAGCGGTACCTCGGGGACGTCCCCTCACCTGGACGAGCCCCGAGCGCGGTCACAGTCTTGCTCTAGTGGCGGCATGAGGAGAAAGTCACCCCCCGTGCTGACACCCCTTCTCCTCACCTTGGTCCTGCTCCACCAGGCGCCCGCTGCGCCGGAAGAGCCCATCACCGTGCTCATCGCCCCACCCGATACGGCGGGCGTGCCCGGGCACGTCGTTGAGTTTGCCCAGGAGCATGTCGCCGAGCAGGCCCGGTCCAAGGGCTTCACGGTGATCCGGATGAAGGACTTCCTGAAGAAGCTCCCCTCCGCCAAGCGCCGGTCGCTACTGAGGTGCAAGCGCACGGAGCTGCGGTGCCTCATCGCGCTCGGCGAGGCGGCCAAGAGCGAGGTGGTGATGGTGGCGGAGCTGCTCCAGCGCATGGACGGCTACCGCGTCGGCACGAAGATCTACAAGACGGCAGATGGCGGGCTCGTGGCCGAGCACCTCATCCCAGGTGTCCGCGAGGATGGGATGCTCGACGCGCTCAGCCAATCCCTGGACACGGTGGTGCCTCAGGTGATCCGGCAGCTGCGTCCCTCGTCCGCTCCGCCCGACGAGGCGACGCCCAAACCGCCCGATGAGGTGACGCCCAAACCGCCTGATGAGGGGACGCCCA
>NZ_DASPHO010000164.1:0-7663 GCF_035629615.1 Hyalangium sp.
CGCCTCGGTGGAGGCGGAGCTGGAGCTGGGCACCGTCACCGGGGGCGCCGAGGCGGGCGCCGAGGCCGGTATCACCTACCGGCTGGAGCTCGAGGACGGCAAGCCGGTGTCGCTGGTCCGCCAGCAGCACCTCGAGGGCAGCGTCTCCGCGGGCCTCACCGCCGATCTGTTCGCCAACAGCGGCGTGACGGGCTCGCTGGATCTGGCCCAGGCCGAGGCCGAGGCCAACTACACCGTGTCCACTCGCATCCCGCTGCCGGATGATCTCGGGGACGTGGGGGATGTCCTCCAGGCGGGCGCATTCATCGCCGACGTCTCGGGTGGCCTGTCGAACCTGCTGCCCAACGCGGAGACCTCGATCGAGGGCTCGGTGTCCGTCTCGGGCGGAGGCACGCCCAGAGTGGGCGCCGAGGTGGGCTTCGAGGTGCCGGACGTGGAGCTGACGGACGGCCTGGAGATCGCTTCGGAGCTGCTGCGGGGCAACTTCCGCGAGGCGCTGCGGAACGTGCCGGATGTGACGTTCTCCGGGAACACCTTCACCGAGACCGGCTTCGAGGTGGACGGTGGACTGGAGGTCGCCGGCCAGGGCATCGAGCTCAACCTCCATAACGTGGTGAAGGACGTGGAGAACCCGTTCGAGGTGACGCTGTTCGAGTAGGCCCGCGCCGCGCGTGTTCGTGATGGGCTTTCCCGGCACCGGACAGCTCGGGGACGCCAGCGACCTCAACGCGGAGGAGGCGAGCGAGGGGATTGAGGCAGCGGCCAGGAAGGAGCGGATGAAGGAGAGGACGGCGCGAGTGGACTGGGCAGAGTTGCTGAAGAGGAGGTTCGACTTCGACGTGTTCGCCAGCGTGAGGTGTGGAGGCAGGAGACGGGTATTGGCGTAAGTGAAGGGAGCACGAGGGGTACGGGCGATTGTGGAGCACCTGGGCTTGCCCACGGCAGGTGTGAGGTTGGCCCCGGCGCGAGGGCCACCCCAGGCCGCGGGGTGTTGGAGAAGTCTTCAGTGGGGGGGCCGGCCCCCTGGTAGGGTGCCGGTCCATGCCGCTCACGCTCTACGGCTTCGGCCGCGTCAACTCCCAGGTGGTGGGTCTCACGCGCGATCTGCGCGTCCTGTGGATGCTCGAGGAGACGGGCCTGCCCTACCAGGTGCGCGGCCTGGATCATCCCGCGGGTGAGTTCCGGAGCGAGGAGTTCCGGCGGCTGAGCCCCTTCTCCCAGGCCCCGGTGCTCGACGACGAGGGCTTCGTGCTCACCGAGACGGGCGCGGTGGTGCTCTACCTCGCGGAGAAGACCGGCAAGCTCATGCCCGCCGACCTGAAGGGCCGAGCCCAGGTGACGCGCTGGTGCTTCGCCGCGCTCAACACCCTGGAGCCCCCGCTGTTTCAGATCGCGATGATCGATCTGTTCGGCGCCGCTGATCCCACCGGGGCGCAGCGCCGGCCCGGCTTGGTGGAGTGGGCGGACCGGGGGTTGAGCGGGCTCGAGGACTGGCTGAAGGAGCGCCCGTACCTCACCGGGGAGGAGTTCACGGTCGCGGACCTGCTGATGACCACCGTGCTGCGCGAGGTGCGCCACGGGGGCGTGCTCGAGCGCTACCCCCGGGTCAGCGCCTATCGCGAGCGGTGCGAGGCGCGGCCCTCCTGGCAGCGGACCCTGGACGCCTACGAGCAGCGGCTCGGCGTGGCCGCGGGCAGCGCGCGCTAAGTGGGTCGCCAGAATAACCCGAACTACTTCTTGCGGAGCCAGAAGCCAGGAGCAAGGGCGCCGGCCTTGCGTAAAACTTCCGTGGGCGAGAGCTGGAGTACCCAGCTGACTCCCGCGTCCACATGCGCAGCAATGTCCAGGTACTGGTGGTTGGCGGAGACCTCGCGTTTGAAGTCCCTCCACAACTGGTCCATCGGGTTCAACTCCGGGGCTTGTGTGGGCAGCCACAGCAGTTGAATTCCGAGCTGCGCTGCCAACTGCTTGGAGGCAGGTGTGCGGTGGCCGCTGGCCTTGTCCAACACCTGCACCAGCCGGTGCCCGGTATAGGGGTTGAGCACGCCCCACAGCACGGCCTTGGCGTTCTCGCCGCTGATACGAACCCGGGCCTGCTGTCCCTGACGGGACCAAGCGCTCCTCAGCGGTGGGAACAGCCGGAGGATGGTTTGATCCAGCACCAGCACTACCAGCGTGGGGAGCGCTTGCGCAGGGCGTTGAGTCGGCGAATGAGCGCCGCTTTTTTTGGGGTAGGTGCTTGGCCTTGTGGGCGTAGACGTAGCGGGGGCGCTTCCAGCGGTAGCGCAGCTGGTGGAGGCGACGGCGCAGAGTCCGCTCGGTGACATCCAGTCCGCGCTCACTGCGCAGGTGCACGCACAGCAGGGGGACGATGCGGCCGCACCGCTACACGGCCAGCCAGGCATGCCCTCGCCCGCCAGGCGCTCACCAGACCGAGCTCCTCAAGGGAGCGGCAAGACCACGGTGAAGGTCGCCCCTCCGCCCTCGGTCCGCGTCAGGAGGATGCTTCCGGCGTGCGCCTCCGCGATGTGGCGAGCCCTCCACAAGCCCAGCCCGAAGCCGCCGTAGTTCCGGATGGGAGCGGCGCGCTCGAAGCGGCCAAAGACGCGCTCCTGGTCCTCCGGGGCGATGCCGTCGCCGTGGTCCACGATGCGAATCAACGCGTGACTCGCCTCTTCCGCCACGGTGACTTCCACGGGCCTGGACGCCCCGAACTTGAGCGCGTTGTCGAGGAGGCTCTCCACCAGCTGGTGCAGCCGGGGCCGATCGTAGCGGACCACCACCGGAGTGCTCGCGCTCAAGATGACGGTGCAACCCAGGCGCGCGGCCTTCTCCCGCGCTTCCTCAATCACGGCGGCGACAGCCCCAGAGAGGTTGACTTCCTCAGGCGCCAGCTCCAGACGACCCGAGATGAGCTCCGCCACGTCCACGAGCTGCTCCACCTGACGCGTCAGGCGATGGAGATGTTTGGTCGTGGTATGCGCCTTCATCCTCGCTTCTTCTGGGGAGAGCCCGGTGCGTGCCTCGAAGGCGACGCTTCGCAGGAGGGACTGGACGCTCAGCGCCAGCGCGCTCAAGGGCGTCCGTAGCTCGTGGCTCACGACGGTGAGCCACTCGTCACGCGCCTTCAGTGTCGCACGGAGCTGCTCCCCCGAGAACTCGTGGCGAGCCATCTCCCGCCGAACCCGTACCATCTCCAGCTGGGTGCGGACGCGCGCGATGAGCTCGCGGGCCGAGAAGGGCTTCACGAGGTAGTCATCCGCTCCACTCTGCAGACCTTCGACCGAGGACTCATCGCCCGCACGCGCAGAGAGGAGGATGATGGGGATGGCCCGCGTGCGCTCGTCCGCGCGCAGCTCCCGCACGAGTCCAAAACCATCCAGCACTGGCATCATCACGTCGGAGAGGATGAGGTCCGGTCGCCTCGTGCGTGCCGCCTCGAGGGCCGCGCGCCCATCCGCCACGGTGTCCACGTTCCGGAATACCTGGCCCAACAGTCCGGACACGTAGGTGCGCAGGTCAGCGTTGTCATCCGCGAGGAGGATGCGAGCGGACGAGAGCGCGCCAGGCACTTCCGGCAGCGTGCCCGCGGATGCTTCGATGCGCGGCGCCTCCACCGCGGTTCTCGGGAGAGCCCAACGGCGCGCTTCCTCGGTGAAGAGCACGGCGTGGGTCGCCGACGAGCGCGGACGAGAGGTGCGCTCGACGCGGTCGGACGGCAGATGCGCCGAGCCGCGCGGCATCCGCACGGTGAAGGTGGTGCCCTCGCCGAGCTTGCTCTTCGCCGCGACACTTCCGCCGTGGAGCTTTACCAGCTCCTGCACCAAGGCGAGCCCGATGCCGGTGCCTTCGTGGCTTCGGCCCTGGGTGACGCGGACGCGGTAGAAACGCTCGAAGACACGCGGGAGCTCCTCCTCGGGAATGCCCACCCCCGTGTCCGCGCGGTCGACTTCCGCGAGCGCTTCGGCGCGTGCTCGCTCCTCCTCGTAGGCCCGCGCGTTGCGGATCGCGGTGACGACTTGCGCCGCAGCCAATTCGAAGAAGCTCCGGTAACCCTCGTCGAGCATACGATGCGGGCTGAGCCCTACGATCAGCACCCCATAAGGACGTTCTTGGTCCGGCGCCGCGAGCGGAAGCACCATCGCCGAGTGTGGAGGTTCGGCCCACGCACCCGTCGGCAGCGCGTCGAATCGCGAGCGCAGATCGTGAATCGCTTGGATGCGTCGCTCGGCGACGGCACTCGCCAGCGGCCACACGTCATCCGCGATCTCCAGCGTCGAGGGGCGAGCAGCCTCGGTGGCCGCGCTGAACCCGGACGAGGCCGTCATCACCGCGCGAGCCCCATCACTCAGGAGATAGAAGACGGAGAACGGCACGTCGGCGGGGTTCTCGGCCAACGTCGAGACGGCGTTCTCGCATGCTTCTGCGGCCGACTTCGCCTCAGCGGCTCGGACCGCGAGCTCGCGCAAGGTTCGCAACTGCCGCTCTGCGTAGACCTGAGCGGTGATCTCCGAGACCGTCGCGAGGACTCCGCCGATGCCGGTCCCAGTCACCGTTTCGTCGGGAACCGGGCTGTACGCGACCTTGAAGTGGGTCTCTTCGAGGAAGCCGTTACGGTGGATCATCAGAGGGAGATCGTCGCTCGACGTGGCAGGCTCGCCGCGAAACGGCGCCTCGATCATCGGCCCGATGATGTGCCAGATTTCCGCCCAGCACTCGCTCGCGGCCTGACCGAGCGCGTTCGGATGCTTGGAGCCGGGGATCGGGCGATACGCGTCGTTGTAGAACTGGACGAGCTTTGGCCCCCACCACAGCAACAGCGGAAAGCGGTTGCGCAGCAGCAATCCGACCATCGTCCGCAGGCTCTGCGGCCAGCGCTCCACCGGACCGAGCGGCGTCTTCGACCAGTCCATCGCTCGAATGAGCTTGCCCATCTCGCCCCCGCCGGCCAGGAAGTCATACGTGAGAGAGCTGCTCCGGGCCGCTTGCGGCGTGGTGGCGCTGACCGCCGTGGCCTCCGTGTGGAGCGTCACCTCTGAAGGGGCCGTGGGAGCTCTTCGCGCCGCGGGACTCGTGGGCAGCAGGAAAGAGAAGGTAGTGCCCCGTCCCGGCTCGCTCTCGACACGGAGGGTGCCTCCGTGGGCTTCGACGACACCCCGAGCGATGGAGAGCCCGAGGCCATGGCTCTCACGTCCCTTCTGAGCGGAGTGCCAGTACCGGTCGAACACATGGGGGAGTGCTTCCGGAGCGATGCCGGCTCCCGTGTCGCTGACCGAGAAGAGGATGCCTTCCGGCTGGCGCTGCGCGCGCAGGGTGACGCCGCCCTTGGCGGTGAACTTCACCGCGTTGGAGAGCAGGTTGGCGAGTGCCTGGAGGATGCGTTCCTTGTCGCACGGGAGGACGGGAAGATCCGGTTCGAGCTCGGAGGTGAACTGGAGACCCTTCTCTCTCACCCGTAGCTCAAACATCTCCTGGACTTCGTGGAGGAGCTCCTCCGCCGTGTGAGGCTGCGGTGTGAGGGAGAGCGTGCCCGAGTCGATGCTCGCCAGGTCGAGCAGGTCGCCGATGAGCCGGTTCATGCGAGTGATGCTGCGGCGAATGGAGCCGGTATGCTTCCGCAGCCGTGCCTCGCGCGCGTCATCCCCGAAGGCCCGTTGGAGGAGCTCGGCCGCCGTGCTGATGGCGGCGAGCGGGGAGCGCAGATCGTGACTGACGACCGCGAGTGTCTCCTCACGCGCACGGGTGGCCCGTCTGGACTCTTCGAGCAGCCGGGTGGCCTCCGCGGCATGCGCGCGCTCGGCGCGCACTGCTTCCTGGCGCAGGCGCGACACCGTCAGCTGGGCGTTGACGCGCGCGAGGAGCTCGTTCGCGGAGAAGGGCTTGATGAGGTATTCGTCCGCGCCGCTCCGCAGCCCCTCGATGGTGGCTTCCTCGCCCGCGCGGGCGGACAGCAGCACCACTGGGATGGTGCGGGTGCGCACGTCCGCGCGCAGCGCCTGGACCAGTTCCAGTCCGTCCATGCCCGGCATCATCACGTCGGAGAGGATGAGGTCGGGTGGACTCGCCTGCGCCGCGGCAATGGCCTGCGCACCATCCTCCACGGCCTCTACCGTCCAGTGGGGCGACAGCAACCGCGCGAGGTATTTGCGCATGTCCGCATTGTCGTCCGCCACCAGAATGCGAGCCCCCTCGTGGAGGGCCGACGGCGCTGCGTTGACCGGGGCGGGCGTCGCGCGCGGAGCTGCTGAGGGTGACTCGGCTTCATTCCACTGGGGTACCTCTGCGAGAAACGAGTCAGGCCCGACCCCGGTAGAAGCCAGCGTTCGGGCAGCGCGCACGGAGCCTCTCGGGAGGTGCGCGGAGCCGGTCGGAAGACTCACCGTGAAGGTGCTCCCCTTTCCCAGGGCGCTCTTCACCGTCACCTTCCCGCCATGCAGCTTCACCAGCTCCTGCACCAGCGCAAGACCAATGCCTGTGCCTTCGTAGCTGCGACCGCGTGCTCCCTCCACACGGAAGAAGCGCTCGAAGATGCGGGGGAGCTCTTCTTCCGGAATGCCAGTGCCGGTGTCCTGGACGCTCAGCTCCACGCGCTCGCCCAGCCACTGGAGGAAGACGCGAATCTCTCCTTTGAAGGTGAACTTGAAGGCGTTCGAGAGGAGGTTCAAGACAACCTTCTCCCACATCGCCGGATCCACGTAGACGGCCTCCGGCAGGGCTGGGCAGTCCACCACCATCTTGAGGCCGGCGGCCCCCAGCGCGGAGTCGAAGCTGCTCGCAAGGTCCGTGGTGAGCGCGGCAAGGTCCGTGGGGACGAAGGAGGCCTGAGCACGCCCGGCTTCGATGCGGGCAAAGTCGAGCAGTGTGTTGACGAGCTTCTGGAGGCGCAGTCCGTTGCGGCGGACGAGCTCCTGGCGCTCGCGCTGGGCAGGAGGGAGGGGCTGCTCGGTATCCGACAGGCCATCCTCGATGGGGCCGAGCATGAGGGTGAGCGGCGTGCGGAACTCGTGACTGACGTTGCTGAAGAAAGCCGTCTTGGCCCGGTCCAGCTCGGCCAGCGCCTCGGCCCGCTTGCGTTCTGCCTCGTCAGCGGTCGCCCTCGAGACGACGGTGGTGATGTGCGCTGCGGCCTGCTCAGCGAACTGGCGGTACTCCTCGTCCGGCGCACGCCGAGGGCTCACACCCAGGACGAGGAACCCCGCCGCACGCGCCGCAGCGGCCGTGACGAGGGGCGCGACCAGCGCTGAGTCCGCAGGTTCCGGCCATGGGCCGCCGGGCAGCGAAGCGTCGAATCGCTCAGAGAGCCCAGTCACGAGCTCTGCTCGACCGGAGCGCCGCACGCGAGAGAACGGCCAGGGTGCAGCCGATTCCTCGACCAGCGGGATGAGCTCTGGAGCGGCCGGCCCGCCACGAGAGAGCCCCGAGGACGCGGCAAGCCGTGCGAGCTGGGCCGTCTCGTCGACAAGGTAGAGTGCGCAGAACGGCACGTCATGAGCCGCCGAACCCAGACTGCTTGCCGCCAGGGCGCAGGCCTCGTCGGCAGAGCGCGCCGCCGCTGTCCTCTCGCCGAGCTCGCGCAGCACGCGAGTCCGCCGCTCGCTGATGACCTGGTAGGTCGTCTCGATGACTGCATTGAAGACGCCCTCCACGTGACCGCCCTCGCCAC
>NZ_DASPHO010000165.1:0-17202 GCF_035629615.1 Hyalangium sp.
GTGGCGGGCGTGGCCTTCGAGGCGACGCTGATGCCGGTGAAGGTGCTCAACCATTTCGGCAGCGGCACCTCGGCGGACATCGCGGACGCCATCCGCTTCGCGGCGGACAAGGGCGCCAAGGTCATCAACATGTCGCTCGGCGGCGGCGGGTACTCGCAGGTCATGGCCTCCGCGGTGGACTACGCGCGCAAGAAGGGTGTGACGGTGGTGGCTGCGGCGGGCAACGGTGGCCGTGCGCGGGTGGAGTACCCCGCGGCCTACCCGGGCGCGGTGGCGGTGTCGGCCGTGGGCCCCGAGGGCACGCGCGCTCCGTACTCGTCCTACGGCAAGGAGCTGGACATCGCGGCGCCGGGCGGTGACAAGCGCAAGGGCGACCAGAACGGCATCATCCAGAACACGATCGATCCGCGGAACCCGGCGCGCTCCGTGTATGCCTCGTACCAGGGCACCAGCATGGCCACTCCGCACGTGGCGGCGGTGGCGGCGCTGCTGTACGCGGCGGGCGCCAGCAGCCCGGACGAGGTGGAGAAGGCGCTCTTCGCGGGTGCCAAGCGGGTGAACGGTCAGGCGTGGACGGACGAGTACGGCCACGGGCTGCTCAACGCACAGGCCTCTTTGCAGGCGATCGGCGGCGGTACGGGTGGGCAGTGGCCCTCGCTCTGGTGGGCGCTGGTGCTGCTGGCGGTGGTGCTGCTGACGCTTGGCCGCCGTGATCGCCCGGGCTACTTCAACCTCCTCTTCAAGCCGAGCTTCGTGGTGCCGCTGGTGCTCGCGACGGTGGGCGTGTTCTTCGCGCGCGCTCTCTTCGGCGGGGCCTCTGGCGCGGGTGGGGACGTGGTGAACGCGGTGTCGCTGCCCATCCCTGACTGGCAGCGCATCATCTTCGGCCGGGGCAAGCTGGCCAACCCGCTCTTCTACAGCGCGATCATCCCGGCGGTGCTGTCGTTCTTCGCCATCAAGTTCCGCGGGCTGCGGCCGGCCATTGGCGGCCTGGCGCTCGGCTTCGCGGGCTTCCTGGGTTACGCCCTCTGGTCCCAGGCGCCGGGGCTGGCGTGGATGCCCTTCACCTTCCTGGCCAAGCCGTGGCTGGTGGTGAACACGCTCCTCTGCGTCTTCATCGCCCGCGCGATGCTCAAGAAAGACTCCCCATGAAGTTGACGGGGCGAGTTGTCTACCGCGATCTCGAGGGGGGCGTTTGGGTCCTCGAGGGCGATGACGGCCGCACCTACCAGCTCGCTGGCGGGGATCGGAAGATCAAGAAGGACGGCCAGCGTGTCGAGGTCGAAGGGAAGGTGGATGACGACGCGATGACCATCCACATGGTGGGGCCTGTCTTCAACGTGGCCTCGTACCGGTTCGAGTAGCCCCGGGCTGGCAGCGCTCGGCGAGGGCCCTCCACGCGGATCACTCCGCTGGAGGGCTCACTGCTTTTCAGGAGGATGTGCCTGCGCCTGGCGGGCGCGCTCCTCCTCGTAGGCTTCCATCGGCATGCGGCCGCTCCGAGCCTCCTCGCGGAGTTGGAGCAGGCGCGTGCGCTCGGCCTGGAGGGCATCTGGTGCGTCCTGGGGCAGCTTGGGCAGCCGGTGCTCCATGTCGACCAGGCGCAAGCGGATGCCTCGAGCATCCACGAGCACCAGGAGCCCCAGGCAGAGCGTTGCGCCCACCACCCACGGCAGCAGCAGCCGAGGGAGGGAAGGGCTGGGTTGGGTGAGCGTGGGCGGCTCCTGTCGCGGCCCCCACAGCGCGGGGAACCTCTGTGCGAGCAGGAGCAGGCTCCCCATCGCGGCGATCCCCACCGTGGACAGCAGGAGGACTGCCTGGAGGGGAGGGCGCTCCTCCGTGTTCTCCGCCCCCATCTGTCTCATCGTGAGGAACAGGCCGGCGGACACCACGTTGTTGGCCGAGTGGGCGAGGATGCTCGGCCACAGCGAGCCCGTGTAGAGCCGCAGTGCGCCGAACAGCACTCCGAGCTCCCAGCGCGCGACGAAGCCCACCGGGTCCAGGTGGAACGCGCTGAACACCCCGGCAGTGAAGAGCACGGCGCTGGCCCGGGAGAGCGAGGTCCTCTGCAGGCCCTTCTGGAAGACGCCTCGGAAGAAGAACTCCTCGCAGACCGGCGCAGCGATGGAGACGCCGGCGAGCATGACCGCCAGCTCCAGCGCATTCTGTCCCTCGAAGATGCGGCTCCCGTCGAACATCTCCCTCAGCCACGGCGGTGCCACGAGCTGCGCGGCGTACTGGATGGGCACCACGAAGGCGAAGAAGTTGGTGACCCCCAGCCCGAAGCCAAGCGCCGCGGGCGCGAGCGCCGGAGCCTCCAGCCCCGTGTAGCCCAGGGGCTCGTACTGCGTGGCACGCAGCAGCACCCACGGCACGCCGACGAAGATGAAGATCTCCGTGAACCAGATGCCGAAGGCCGGGTTGAGCAGCTGGGTGGCGGCCCCGATCGTGAGGAAGAGCGCCAGTACGGTGACGGCACCGCACACCGCCAACCCCAGGGGGCTCATTGCGGGCACAGGCGGCTCTGGGGGGGGGCTGCTAGGGGTGGAATCTTCCACCGTGATCTCCTGACACACAAAAGAGGTGCGAAAACCGTGAAGTCTCCGAGGAGTGTCTCCTTATAATGCCGCCACTTTGATGTCCTTCCTGGATCGAGCGAAGGGGAAGATGAAGACAGTCGCGCATGCCACCGGGGCCATGGGCCTGGCGCTGGCGCTGTTGGCTGCGGGGCCTGCTTCGGCGGCTGCAGTCCAGATCGAGGCGCGGACCGAGGCGCAGGCGTACCAGATCCGCGCCTGGCGTGGCACCACGCCAGAGGACGTGGTGCTGCTGCCACGGCGGCGGATCGTCCAGTACCTGGGACTCAACGCCTTCGAGCTGGTCACCGGGCAGGATCTGGGCTTCGAGTCCAGCCTGCGCGTCTTCGCGGACTTCGGGCTACCCCGCGGCGAGGCCGCGAAGGTGGACGGCCTGCGAGCCGAGGACGCGGATCTGCAGTACGCCTATGCGCGCTACGCCGTGGGCGGCTTCGAGGGGAAGCTGGGGCGGCAGCTCTACATCGACTCGATGGACATCATGGCCTTCGACGGGCTGCGACTGCGGTACATGTCGCGGTTCGGCGTGGGCGTGGAGGCCTACGGCGGCCTGTGGCTGAAGGGCTCAGGCATCCTCTCCTCATCCGTGTACCAGCCGGAAGGGACCCGCGAGAGCGATTCGCGGCGCCTGGAGCAGGGCATCGTGGACGCCGACAGCAGCCTGGACGCTCTCGAGCCCGTCTATGGCGCGAAGCTGCTGGTCGGGGACTTGAAGGGCTTCAGCGGTTCGCTCGGCTATCGCAAGGCGCTGCTGGGCGGAAAGACGGACCTGGAGCGTGCGGGCCTGGAACTGCGCTACGGACGCGGGCTCGGGGTGAGTGCGCTGGCCGGCCTGGATCTCGATCTGCTGCAGCTGAAGCCGGCACAAGCGCGCCTGCAGGTGCGCCTGGACCGGGAGCTGTATGCCGTGAGCGCGGAGGCGCTGCGCTTCACCCCGGTCTTCTCCACGAACTCCATCTGGTACTACTTCGCCTTTGCTCCCCGAGACGAGGTGCGTGTCCGCGCGGACTTCTACCCGGTGGGCCCGCTGCGCTACTACGTGCAGGCGCTGGGCAGCCTGTACCACACCAACATCAACGACAGCCTCGCCCTCGCGAGCCATGTGGACGCGGAGGGCGCTCCTGCCTCGACGAACATGGGTGGAGCCGTGGGCGCCTCGCTGCGGCGGGGCAGTCTCCGCTCGGCGCTGGACGTCACGTACCGGACGGGCTTCGGCGGCAACCAGCTCTGGGTGGACCTGACGGGCGGCTACAGCTTTGACCAGGGCCTCTTCGATCTGGACGCCCGGCTCTCCGTGGCGCACGTCGACGATGAGTTCAACCCCCAGCTCAGGGGCAACTTCTTCGGGGCGCAGCTCTGGGCCAGCCGGGCCCTGAGCCATGCGACTCGCATCTCCCTGGTGCTCGAGCAGAACGTCAACCCGTTCACCCGCTCGGACACCAAGGCGTTCTTCCTCTTCGATCTGAAGGCGAACCTCTAGATGGACCGCCAGTTCCGGAACGTACTGGGCCTCTTCGCCCTCTCCCTCATCGCCGCAGGAGTGGCCTGGGCCGCCTCGGGCCGCGAGCGGAGCCTCGCGATCTACCCTGCGCAGAACATCCCGCTGCGCTTCGATCATGCGCAGCACCTGGAGGCCGGCGCGGACTGCGTCACCTGCCACGAGACTGTCACCAAGAGCGAGTCGCCCAAGGATCGCAACCTCCCGGCCCATCCCGAGTGCGAGACCTGCCACGACATCGAAGACGCCCAGAAGGGGAAGAAGACGGATCCTCCCGCCAGCTGCGGCACGTGCCACCCGGGCTTCGATCCCACGGTGCGCAAGGCGCCGGCGAAGCTGGATCTTCCATCCGGCAACCTCCACTTCACCCACAAGGTCCACCTGGCCAAGAAGGTGGAGTGCGTCACGTGCCATGGAGACATGACGAAGGTGACGCTGGCCACGCGGCAGCAGCTCCCCAAGATGGCCACCTGCTTCGAGTGCCATGACGGAAAGCAGGCCTCCAACGAGTGCAAGGCGTGCCACGTGACGCAGGCCTCGGGGCGGCTCCAGCTCACCTTCGCATCCGGGATCCTCCGGCCGATGCAAGGCAACCCGCTGGGCCTGGACCACGGCCCGCGCTTCGAGTTCAACCACGGCACGCGCGCCTCGGTGGCCCGGCAGACGTGCACCCAGTGCCACGCGGACTCCTACTGCCAGCAGTGCCACGATGCCCTGCAGAAGCCGCTGTCCGTGCACCCCAACGACTTCATCACCCTGCACCCGCTCCAGGCGCGCACGGATGCCGCGCGGTGCGAGAGCTGCCACCGCCTCCAGTCCTTCTGCGCGGCCTGCCACGAGCGGGTGGGCGTGGGCATGGACGCGGATCAGTCGCTGCGCCCACGCAACGTGAAGGTGCACCCGGACTACACCACCTGGGTGCAGACGCCCGGGCCCCAGCACCATGGGATCGTCGCCTCGCGGGACATCCGCCAGTGCGCGGCGTGTCACCGGGAGGAGACCTGCGTCAGCTGCCACTCGGAGCGCTCCCTGCGCCAGCAGGTCAATCCCCACCCGAACGGCTTCTCGAGCAGCTGCAAGAAGCTCGCGGCGGCCAATGATCGCGCGTGCCTCAAGTGCCACACGGAGACCAGCCTCGTCCAGAAGGGGTGCCGGTGATGCGCCGCCTCCTGACTGCCTGCGCTGTGTTGAGCCTTGCCGGCTGTCTGTCGCCGGAGGACTCCGTGCTTGACGTGCGCGACACCGATCCGCCTGAGGTTCAATCCACAGATCCCATCGCCAACGGGGAGATCGCCTCGGACGGGAGCCTGGAGGTCACCTTCTCGGAGTTCATGGATGTGCGCACGCTGCGCCCCGGGATCGCCGTGTTCTCCGCTGGCCGCGAGGAGCTGCCCCTGACGATTACGGTGCCCGCTCCCTTGGAAGGGGAGGAAGACTCCGAGCGCGGGGACGTCCCCTACGCCGTCACGGTGAATGCGGCCTCGGGGGCCTTCACCGCGAACTCCTCCTACACGCTGGTGCTGCGTACGATCCTCACCGACTACGAGGGCAACGCGCTCACCGAGGAAGTGCGCATCCCATTCCGCACCGGCCTGTAAGCCAGGGGCGGGGGCTCACACGCGCTGCAGGCAGAGGCGGATCTCGTTGGCGAGCTGATCGCGCGCAGTGGGATCGGAAGCGGCCGTGCCGAGCTTCAGCTTCTTGTCTTCCTCGACGAGGTACTTCTGGTCGAGCAGGTACGTGACGGCGTTCTCCAGCGTCGTCTTCGCCAGGGACTCGGCGGCGCCGATGCGGCCCGCGTGGAACTCGGCGCGGCCGGTCTCCATGGCGAACTTCACGAAGGTCTTTCGGTCCGTGGCCACGCCCTCGGCCACGTCCTTCAGCGTCATCGCGGCCAGCAGGTACGCCTCGAGATAGTCACGCAGCAGATCCGCCAGGAACTCCAGCTCCGGCCTCGCGTGCGCCTCGGGGGCGAGCTGGAGCGTGTCGCCCGAGCGTAGCACCAGGCCCAGGCGCACCACGGCCTCCACCGTCTCCGAGAAGATGGTGTCGAAGGTGGCACCCACCCGGTAGATGAACTCCACCTTGAAGAGGCGCGAGAGGAACAGCGCGCGGCCCTTCACGGCCTCGTAGGAGGCGGGGGCCCCGGCCAGCAGCGCGTTGGCCACCAGGCTGCGGGGCACCACCAGGTTCATCAAGGTGTTCTTGTAGAAGGAGAGCTCGGCGCGGCGCTCGTCCTCGGGCTGGTAGATGACCTCGCCGCGAGCCTGCTGGGTGCGGAGCATCCCATCCGCGCGGAACGTCTGGAGGGCGTCCCGGATGGCGCCCATCGTCTCGGGATCGCTCGGGGCGTTGGCCAGCGTCTTGGAGATCGGGGTGCGCTCCTCCTCGGCGATGCGGCGCAGCAGGGTGATGCGGTCGGTCAGCTCCCGCTGGGTGACACCGCGCCGGCGGTGGGCCAGCAGGGCCGCGCTCACCAGGGCGTGCGGCGTCACAGTGGACACCTTGCTGATCCCGTACATCACCCGGTTGCCGAGCGCGCGCACCAGGCCCTTCCGCTGGTCGTCCGTCACTGGCTCGCCTGGGGTGAGCCCGCGGCTCTTCATGAGCTCTGCCAGCGAGAGCGGCTCGTCGAAGGTGAGGTGGATGCGGCCGTAGCGGGCCGCGAGCACCTTGGGGGTGCTGAGCAGGGCCTTGATGTCCTCGGGCTTCTTCTCCCCGCCGGCCAGCTCCTTCGAGTAGCTGCTGGACTCGACCACCTTCTCGTAGTCGATGGAGACGGGGACGAAGATCAGATCATTGCGCGCGCCTCCAAACACAGCCTCCACCTGCCAGGTGAACATGCCCAGCTTGGGAGGTAGCAGCTTGCCGGTGCGGGAGCGGCCTCCCTCGGGGAAGAACTCCTGGTGCACGCCGTCGAGGACCAGCTTGCGTACGTAGGCCTGGAAGGCCTCGGAGTAGATCGGATCGCCCTTGAAGGAGCGCCGCAGGAAGAACGCGCCGCAGCGCCGCAGGAAGGGCCCGAGCGGCCAGAACGAGAGGTTGGCGCCGGCGGCCACCAGCGGCACCGCGTAGCCCCGGTTCCAGAGCACCCAGCTCAGCACCAGGTAGTCCACGTGGCTCTTGTGGGAAGGGCACAGGACGATGGGGGCGTGGCCGGCGAGCTTGAGCGCGCGGTGGAGCCCGGCCTCATCCACCTCGATGCCGTCGTAGATGCGCTGGAGCACCCAGTCCAGCACGGGCGAGGCGAAGGCGAGTGCCGTGGGGTTGGGTCGCGCCGCGATGGCCTTCAGGTTGCGCCGGGCCTCGCGGTACACGCTCTCCGGGCGGCGGCTCACGGAGGCGGCGTGCGCGTCCAGGGCCTTGCGCAGCTGGCGATCCCGCATCGTCTCGTCGATGAGCCGCTCGGTCGGCTTGAGCGGTGGGCCGAACACGGCGCGCGTCTCTCGGGCGAGGTGGTGGTGCAGGGCGCTGCGCACCTTGCGGGCGATCACCTCGTCCGAGTCCTGAGGGTTCTCCTGGATGAAGCGCTGCAGATCGATGGGCTCGCCCATGCGGAACTGGGCGCGGCGGTAGTTGCGGAAGAAGGCCACCATCGAGTGCAGGAAGCCCGGGGCCTCGGGGCTGCCGAACACGATGTCCATGATGCCGGGCTTGATGCGCGAGGTGCGCTTCTCCCAGACGAACAGCTCCGGCACCAGGAAGACGGTGCGATCCCCCTTGCGCGCCATGGCGACCAGGGCGGGGAAGGGGTTCTCCTCGATGTCCTTGCCCGAGGCGCTCATCAGCGCCGTCTTCTTCAAGAAGATGAGGCCACTGCCACCGTGGCGCCGGGCGTAGGTGAAGCGCACGTCGAAGTCGCCGCGCTGGGCCGTGTTGCGGAAGGGGCGGGTGAACCAGGGCCGCAGGTTCACCACCGCGCGGACTGGAGGTAGGAGGCGGCGCACCATGGCCCAGGCCAGGTAGAGGAAGTTGATCCACGCCGTGGAGCGCATGACGTGGACCACGAACCCCTTGTCGTGCAGGGTGCGCAGCTCATCCTCGGACTCTGGCGGGAAGTGCACCCCGTCGAAGTAGCGAGCTCCCAGCCAGCGGGAGATCGGTCCGAACTCTTCCTTCAGCAAGGCTGTTGCCTGGTTCCCAGTCTGAGCCACCGCAGTCTCCACGTTGGCTTCCTCCGGCGGAAGTGCTCCCGAGCCGGGTGGATACTAGCGAAGGAAGGTGTCATTCAGGCCTCTTTCGTACGAGGCCTTCCTAGTGCGCGATCGGATTGCGGCGGCTGGGCCGGACCACGGCCGCCACGGTATCCAGCACCCGGGGGAGCTGGAGTGGCTTCTCGAAGAACCCATCGATCCGGTCCATGCCCTGGCCCGAGCTGAGCGAGGCCACCTCGCTGGCCCCGGAGATGATGTAGACGACCACATCCGCCAGGGACTCGGTGGCGCGGATGTAGTGCAGCACCGAGCGCCCATCCTCCTGGCTCAGCCTCAGGTCCAGCAGCACCATGGCCGGGCGGATATGCGAGAGCACGGAGCGGGCCTCCGCGGCCCCAGCGGTGGCCATCACCCGGTAGCCCTCCTGCTCCAGCACCTGCTGGAGCACCTCGCGACAGTCCGCGTCATCCTCCACCAAGAGGATGCCGCCGGCACGGGGAGCCGCCTGGTTGAGATCGGGCGCGCTGACCGCGCCGGCGAACATGGGGAGCACGATCTGGAAGGTGGAGCCTTCACCCAGCGTGGTGGTGCCGTCCACGCGACCGCCGTGGAGCGAGAGGATCTTGGCCACCAGCGGCAGCCCCAGCCGGCCGCCCATGGGGCGGGGCGGGCCCGAGCGGGCGCGGTAGAACGGATCGAAGATGTTCTCCAGATCCTCCTGGGAGAGCCCTGGGCCGCTGTCCTTCACGGACAGGGCGGCGAGCCCCTCCTCGGTGGAGACGCGGATCTCCACCGTGCCGCCCTCCTCGCTCTGGTGGATGCCGTTCTCCACGAGGTTGTGGATGGCCTCCGCGATGCGCTCGCGGTCGCCGCGGACGAAGACCTCTGGGCACGGCGGGAGGTGGAGGCGGACCTTGCTGTGCTCGGAGAGGGCGGCCAGGCCGCGCAGCACCTCCTCGGCCACGGACTTGATGCCGAAGGGGCGCTGGTTGAGCTGCATCTTCCCGGACTGGAGGCGGGACATGAGCAGCAGATCGTTCACCATGCGCAGCATGCGGTCCGCGTTCCGGTCGCACGTCTGCAAGGCACGGCGCTGGGTATCCGTGAGAGGACCCAGCTTCTCGCGTCCCACCATGGCCATGTACGCCTTGATGGTGGTGAGGGGGTTCTTCAGGTCATGCGAGACGTTGCCGAGCAGCTCCTCGCGGTGCTGCTCCAGGCTCTTGAGGCCAGCGATGGCCGTCTGCAGATCCTTGTTGCGCCGGGCGGCATCGTCGCGCAGGCGCGCCACCTCGTAGGCGGCGGAGAGCTGGCCCGCCAGCGATCGCAGCAGCGTCTCCGAGGCCTCCCGGCGTGGCGCGATGATGGCCAGGCAGCCGGTGACACCCTGCGGGCTCTCGAGCGGGACGACGACGGTGTCGTCCTCGCGCAGCACGGCGTTCTGCGAGAAGGCGCGGCCGACCACACCCTCGTTGGGGATGGCGGCGGTGACGCGCTCGTCGTAGCGGCCTCGGACGTGCTCGACGTGGAGGTGCTCGCGCTCGGGGAAGAAGCGGGCGACGTAGCAGACCTTCGGCTTGAGCAGGTTGAAGATGGACTGCAGGTAGGTCCGCAGCACATCCGTGGTCCCGGCGCTCGTCGTCAGCTGGCGCACCATCTCCAGCAGGGCGCGCTCGGCAGCCTCGGGCTCGACAGGGGGGAGGGGGCGTGCTGGCTTCTTCGGCTCCTTCTTCTTCAGATGGGGCCTGAGCGCCACGACCTCGGCGAGCCTGAGACCTTTTTTCTTGTTGTTGGAGGTAGACACGAGGTCATCCTCTCCCAACGATCCCACCAGGGGAACGACCCGATCGGGCAGATGCGCCTGAAAGGACAGAGGCGGTGTCGGGTGCCGGACACCCGGCGCCGGGGGGTGTCACGCCTGACGCCGGATGACACCCGTCCTGTCGAGCACATAGGGCTCGACGAGGAGTGCCTCCACCTTCTCGCGGAAGCCCTGGACGCCGAAGCCGCTGTCGTGGAGCGCGGCAAGGGCGGCTGTCTGCACGCGGCGCGCGGTCTCCTCCGCGGTGAGGAGCTTGAGCATGGGCTCACGGGCCGGCTCATGCTTGAAGGGCCCGAGCGCCTTGAGCGCCGCGATCTTCACGTCGTCGGACATGTCCTCCAGGAAGGGGAGGACCGCGGGGGCGATGCGGGGATCCTCACGGCCCGTGACGTGGTGCAGCAGGACGACCTTCTTCTCCGGATCACGCGTGTAGTGGGTGCTCAGGTGGGTGAGCGTGTCCACGCAGGTGCCGATGATCTCGGGCTCAGGCAGCAGCTCGCCCAGCAGCCGCAGCGCCCACGAGGCGGCCTGGTCGCTCTTGCGCAGGAAGTCCTGGATGGGAGGGATCGCGTCCTTGCCGAAGCCCTTGATGAGCTCGAAGACGTGCTCCTTCTCGTCCGCGTCCGTGGTCAGCGGCTCCACGGTGATGGTGAAGCGTGCCATCAGCACACCGACGGCCTCGGGATACTTCATCTCCCCGAGCTGCTGGATGGCCTTCTGGCGCGAGGCGGGATCCCCATACTTCTGGGTCACCTTGGGTTTGAGCTTGAGGGCTTTCTCGGGGCCGGAGCCACCGAAGAAGTCGAAGAGGCCCATGTGTGTGCTCCGAAAGAAGGGGCGAGATGTGGAGGCGCCGTGTAGGACGAGGCGCCCGTCAAGGCAATAGGCAAGAAGGCGGGGCTATTTCCATCGTTCGGTGGGAGCCTAGAGCTTCAGCTCCTCCCGGACGTCTCCAGGATAGGCGCGGGAGAGTGTCTCGGCGGCGGCCTTCACCTCGTCGCTGGCCGCCTCGGGCACCTTCACCTGGAGGACAAGGTACATGTCGCCAGGGGTGCCGCCCTTGAGCGAGGGGGCGCCGCGCCCTTTGAGGCGCATCTTCCTGCCGGACTGCGAGCCGGGAGGAACCTTGGCGGTCAGCTCGCCCTGGAATGTGGGCACCTTCACCTCGGCGCCGAGCATGGCCTCGCTGATGGTGACGGGGAAGTCCAGGTAGAGGTCATCTCCTTCACGGCGCACCAGCGGGTGCTCGGCGACCTCGGTCTCGATGTAGAGGTCGCCTGGGGGGCCTCCGCGGGGACCCGCCGCCCCCTGGCCGGCGAGCCGGATCTTGGAACCTGTCTGCACTCCGGGCGGGATCTTCACCGTGAGGCGGGTCGCCTCATCCGTGACGCCCGTACCGCCGCACTGCGGACATGGTTCCGAGGCTCGCCCCGTGCCATTGCATGTGGGGCAGGCTCCCGCGAAGGACGTCCCAGCGCTGCGGCGCGCTCGGCCCGTTCCTTTGCAGGTGGGGCAGGGACCCGAGGCGCCGCCCTCTCCACGGCCATTGCAGCGCTGGCACCGCCCCGGGCGCTGGAAGGAGAGGGGGCGCTCGGTGCCCTTGATGGCCTCGGCCAGGGACAGCGCCACCTTCGCGGTGAGGTCTTCCCCGCGCTCGGGACCTCGGGCACTCGCCCGCCGCCCCAGGATCTCTCCGACATCGAAGCCGGCTCCCCCGGCACCCGCCCGGCTGAAGAGGTCCCCGAAGAGATCTCCCAGGTCAAAGTCCACGCCGCCCCCGGAGAAGGGGATGCCGCCCGGGCCACCGCCGCTGGCACGCGCCGAGCGATAGGCCCGGTACGCCTCGGCCTTCTTGTCGTCGAAGCCCATCTTGGCGGCGTCCTCGCCGAACTCGTCGTAGAGCTTGCGCTTCTTGGGATCCCCCAGCACCTCGAACGCGGTGTTGAGCCGCTTGAATCGCTCCTCGGCGGCCTTGTTGCCGGGGTTGACGTCCGGGTGGTGTTTGCGGGCCAGCTTCCGGAAGGACTTCTTGATGTCCTCTGCGGACGCTGTCCGGGGAACCTCGAGGATCTGGTAGTAGTCGTCCGCCATTGCCGATCCGTCCTGAAAAATTCCTTCCGGGAGAACGTAACCAGTCGAACGGACTGCGCCAGCGCGATGCATCCCGCCGGGACCGATGTATAAAGTGGCCGATGATGAAGGCGGTCCAGGCATCGCCGCGCCCACGGCGAGCGGTCATTCTGGGGCTGGCAGGGTGGCTCATGGTGGCTCCTGCCGCTTCGCTGGCCCAGGGCAGTGGTGTGCCCGCAGAGGCCTCGAGAGAGCCCACGGGGCGCGTCATCGACCAGGTGGTGGCCGTCATCGAGGGCCAGGTCCTGACCCGGAGCGAGCTGGAGTTCGAGACGCGGGTGGCACTCGTTCAGCAGGGGGCCTTGCAAGCGTCCTTCGCTCCGCTCGATGACGAGGCGCTGAAGGATGGGCTCGAGATGGCCATCAACCTGCGGCTTCAAGTCTTGAGCGCGGATCGGCTGGAGGCGTTCCCGACGGAGCAGGCAGAGGTGGAGGCTCGGCTGGGCAGGTTCCGGGCGTCCTTCGAGGGCGAGGAGGCCTTCCAGCGCTTCCTGGTGCGCTCGGGGGCAGACCTGAAGCTGCTGGCCGAGGTGCTGGAGCGGCGCGTGCGTGCCGAGCGCATCCTCGACAGCCGCGTTCAGCCGCGAGCGCAGGTGAGCGAGGCGGAGGTGCTCCGCTACTACCAGCAGCATGCCAGCGAGTACCCGGAGGGCTATGCCGCAGTGAAGATCCGGCTCCAGAACCAGCTGAAGAAGGAGCGCTACGATCAGTTCGCCGCGAAGGACCTGGCGGAGCTGCGAGACGCTGCCCAGGTTCGGCGGGTGGCGTCCTTCGCCAGGGAGGCGTGGCGATGAGGCAGTTTCGCGATGCCCCCCAGCAGGCGAGCCAGCACCCCTTCGTGATCCGGCAGATGACCTTCGAGGACATGCCGGCGGTGATCGCGCTGGAGCAGGCGTCCTTCCGCAACCCCTGGTCGCCCGAGTTGCTGCGGCGCGAGCTGGAGCACGACTGGTCCACGATCCTGCTCGTGGAGGAGCCGCTGCCCGGCGGGCAGAAGCGCTTGCTGGGCCTGGCCATCTTCTGGATCGTCCAGGACGAGGTGCACATCCTCAACGTCGCGACAGCGCCCGAGCACCGGCGCCGCGGGGTGGGGCGCGCGGTGATGGACGAACTGCTCGCCCGAGGGCGGAGCCGCTGCTGCATCCTGGCCACGCTGGAGGTGCGCCGCAGCAACGAAGCGGCCATCGGCCTCTACCGCTCCCTGGGGTTCCGCTCGGTGGGCGTCCGGCCGAACTACTACGTCGACGAGAAGGAGGACGCGCTCGTCATGGTGCTCGACTTCTAGCCGCACGAGGGGTAGAGGAGCGCTCCGACCGCGCGTTCCTGGAATGGACCCCCTCCCACTCGACGGTTCCTATCGTCCAAGGGTCAGGCGGTGCTTGACACGGGAAGGGTCCACCCTATACTCGCGGCCCTTTTTTAGCGTAGTTGTAGGTCTGTATGAGCCGCCCCGCTCCGGGTTGGCGGCCATGAGAGAAGGAAGCGTCAGTGCCGACGATCAGCCAGCTGGTCCGCAAGGGCCGCGAGAAGTTGAACATCAAGGGGAAGAGCCCCGCCCTGAAGGAGTCCCCTCAGAAGCGTGGCGTCTGCACCCGCGTGTACACCACCACACCGAAGAAGCCGAACTCGGCACTTCGCAAGGTGGCGCGCGTGCGTCTCACCAACGGGATCGAAGTCACTTCGTACATCCCCGGCGTGGGTCACAACCTCCAGGAGCACTCGGTGGTGATGATCCGCGGGGGCCGTGTGAAGGATCTCCCGGGCGTCCGTTACCACATCATCCGTGGCACCCTGGACTCCGTCGGTGTGACGGGCCGCAAGCAGAGCCGCTCCAAGTACGGCGCCAAGCGCCCGAGCTGAGGCGGTTCGATCACCTCCAGAAGTTGAGTCAGGACGCTCGCCCCACACCCTGGGGAGCGCGCCTTGTTTTGTTGTTCCGTGCAGCACATGAAGCCCTGTTGGCTCCCGCGTGCGGGGGTAGGGCGTAAGGGAAGAAGAGATGCCTCGTCGTCGAGTAGTCGCCAAGCGCAAGATCCTGCCTGATCCGAAGTATCAAGATCGGCTCGTCACCAAGTTCGTCAACGACCTGATGCGCAAGGGGAAGAAGTCCATCGCGGAGGGCGTGTGCTACGGCGCCTTTGCCCTCATCGAGGAGCGCGCGAAGGAAGACCCCTTGAAGACCTTCAAGAAGGCGCTGGACAACGTCAAGCCGGTGCTCGAGGTGAAGAGCCGCCGCGTCGGTGGCGCCACCTACCAGGTCCCCGTCGAGGTCCGTCAGGATCGCCGCGTGGCGCTCGGCATGCGCTGGATCATCACCTACTCCAAGGCGCGTGGTGAGAAGACCATGCAGGAGAAGCTCGCGGGTGAGATCATGGATGCCGCCAACAACCGTGGCAACGCCGTGAAGAAGCGCGAGGACACGCACAAGATGGCGGAGGCGAACAAGGCCTTCGCGCACTACCGCTGGTAGGCCAGGCAGGCCTCGCGGTCTGACACCCGGATGCGCCTTGGCGTATCCGGGTGTTGCAGTTCTCTGACATCCGTTTCGAAGAGGGTTTTGGCAATGCCTCGCGAGTATCCGCTCAAGCGCTATCGCAACATCGGCATCATGGCGCACATTGACGCCGGCAAGACCACGACCACCGAGCGGATCCTGTTCTACACGGGCGCCATCCACAAGATGGGCGACGTGGATGATGGCAACACCACCACGGACTGGATGGTGCAGGAGCGCGAGCGCGGCATCACCATCACCTCTGCCGCCATCACCGCATTCTGGAGCCGCCGGGATCAGAAGTACCGGGTCAACATCATCGACACGCCGGGCCACGTGGACTTCACCATCGAGGTGGAGCGCAGCCTGCGGGTGCTGGACGGTGCCATCGCCGTGTTCGACGCGGTGAACGGCGTGGAGCCCCAGTCCGAGACGGTCTGGCGGCAGGCGGACAAGTACAAGGTTCCTCGCATCTGCTTCATCAACAAGATGGACCGGGTGGGCGCGGACTTCGAGATGTCCGTGGGCACCCTCCGCGAGAAGCTGGGCGCGCGGCCCGTGAGGATGCAGCTCCCGCTGGGCGCCGAGGACACCCACCGTGGCGTGATCGACCTGGTGCGGATGAAGGCGCTGGTGTTCCAGGATCAGGAGCAGGGCAGCCGGTACGACGTCGTGGACATCCCCGAGGAGCTCCGCGCTAAGGCAGAGGAGGCCCGCGCGCAGCTGCTGGAGGCCGCCGCCGAGCAGGACGACGCGCTCACCGAGAAGTTCCTCGAGGGCCATGAGCTCACTGAGGAGGAGATCCGGGGCGCCATCCGCAAGGGCTGCATCGGGCTGAGCCTCTTCCCGGTGTTCTGTGGCTCGGCCTTCAAGCACAAGGGTGTGCAGCCGCTGCTGGACGCAGTGGTGGACTACCTGCCCAGCCCGCTGGACATCCCCCCGGTGCACGGTAAAAACCCCAAGGGGGAGGATGAGGTCCGCCCCACGGACGACAAGGCGCCGTTCAGCGCCCTGGCGTTCAAGATCATGAACGATCCCACCTTCAGCTCCCAGACGCTCACGTTCCTGCGCGTCTACTCGGGGCGCCTGGAGGCGGGCACGGCGGTGTGGAACTCGGTGAAGGGCAAGCGCGAGCGCGTCAGCCGCCTGGTGCAGATGCGCGCGGACAAGAAGGACGAGCTCACCGAGTGCTTCGCCGGTGACATCTGCGCCGTGGTGGGCCTGAAGCTGGCGGCCACCGGGGACACGCTCTGCGACGACAAGCAGCCGATCATCCTGGAGCGAATGGAGTTCCCCGAGCCGGTGATCGACATCGCCATCGAGCCGAAGTCCACGGTGGACCAGGACAAGATCATCCAGTCGCTGCAGAAGCTGGCCATGGAGGATCCCTCGTTCCGGGTGAAGACGAACGAGGAGACGGGGCAGACGATCATCGCCGGCATGGGCGAGCTGCACCTGGAGATCATCGTCGACCGGCTCCTGCGTGAGTTCAAGGTCGACGCCAACGTGGGCAAGCCCCAGGTGGCCTACCGGGAGACGGTGACCATCCCCGCGGAGGCCGAGGGCAAGTACATCCGCCAGTCGGGCGGCAAGGGCCAGTACGGCCACATCTGGCTGCGGGTGATGCCCAACGAGCCCGGCAAGGGCTTCGCCTTCGAGAACAAGATCACCGGCGGGCTGGTGCCCAAGGAGTTCGTGCAGGCGGTGAAGGAGGGCGTCTCCGAGTCCATGCAGAACGGGCCGGTGGCCGGCTACCCCATGGTGGACGTGAAGGTGGAGGCCTTCAGTGGCTCCACGCACGATGTGGACTCGAGCGAGATCGCCTTCAAGATCGCCGGCTCCATGGCCTTCCGCGAGGCGGTGAACAAGGCCCAGGCCGTGCTGCTGGAGCCCATCATGAACTGCGAGATCGTCACCCCCGAGGATTTCATGGGAGACGTCATCGGTGACCTGAACGCCCGCAAGGGGAAGATCCAAGGCATGACGCCCCGGCCCGGCGGAGTGCAGGCCATCCAGGCGCAGGTGCCGCTCGCCGCCATGTTCGGTTACTCGACGGACCTGCGCAGCAAGAGCCAGGGAAGAGCCACCTACACCATGCAGTTCAGCCACTACGCGCCCGCTCAGAAGGGGGCACTGAATCGTTGACGGAGCCCCTCTGGGGCCCTTCCTGCCGATTTCAGTTGATCTTTCAGTCGCTTTGAAGCACGACGCACCACCTTCACACCCCGGAATGAATTGCCGGCCACCGGCCCGGCCCACCAGGAGAAGTCATGGCCAAGGAGAAGTTCGACAGATCCAAACCCCACGTGAACATCGGGACCATCGGTCACGTGGACCACGGCAAGACGTCGCTGACGGCCGCCATCACCAAGGTGCTGGCCAAGACGGGAGGCGCGACCTACCTGGCCTATGATCAGATCGACAAGGCCCCCGAGGAGCGTGAGCGCGGCATCACCATCTCCACGGCACACGTGGAGTACCAGACGAAGGCTCGCCACTACGCGCACGTG
>NZ_DASPHO010000166.1:0-3731 GCF_035629615.1 Hyalangium sp.
CCCGATCGAGGCGGTGGATCCCACGTGGGTGAGCATCCCCTATGGGTGGCCGATGACGAACGCGAAGTACCACCTCCTCACCGAGGCCATGGAGCCGTGCCCCACCTGGGTGCCGGGGCAGATCCACATGAGCGGGATCGGCGTGGCCCGCGGCTTCTGGCGAGATGAGGAGCGCACCCGCGCCAAGTTCGTGATCCACCCGAGTACTGGCGAGCGGCTGTACCGCGCAGGGGATCTGGGGCGGTACTGGCCGGATGGAACCATCGAGTTCCTCGGCCGCGAGGATCTGCAGGTCAAGGTCCAGGGCTACCGGATCGAGCTGGGAGAGATCGAGGCCGCGCTGGCCCAGCACCCCTCCGTGCGTACGGCTGTGGCCACGGTGGCGCAGGCGGCTGGAGGCAAGCGACGCCTGGTCGCGTTCATCGTGGCGGAGGCGGCCGACCGCGCCGCGCTGGCGGACGAGCTGCTGGAGTTCGCCACCGCCAAGCTGCCCCGGCACATGATCCCCGCGATGGTGGTGCGGGACAGCCTGCCCATCACCGCCAACGGAAAGGTGGATCGCAAAGCGCTGGGGGCCCTGGCGGCGGAGGCGCTCCAGCCTCGCGTGGCGTACGTGGCGCCTAACAGCGAGCTGGAGCAGACGATCGCGAAGTACGTTCAGGAGGTGCTGCAGCTGAGCGAGGTGAGCGTGGATGTGCAGCTCTTTGATCTGGGCGCCACCTCCATGCACATCGTGCGGCTCACCTCGATGCTCCGCGAGGCGCTCAAGGTGGACGTGCGCGTCACCGATCCGTTCCTGTACCCGACCGTCCGCGCACTGGCGGCCTTCCTGGGGCAGTCGGCGCAGCAGCAACCGGCGGCCAAGACGGGCGTCTCACGCGCTGAGGCGCGCCTGGCGGCCCGCGGCCGCAAGGCCTTGTAGGGGACTGGCGAGATGGGTGAGTTCGACGTCGCGATCATTGGCATGGCCGGCCGCTTTCCCGGGGCTCGGACGCTCGATCAGTTCTGGCGCAACCTGCGGCAGGGGGTGGCGTCCACCACCTTCTATTCCGAGCGCGAGCTGATCGACGCGGGGTTCGATCCGGAGCTGGTGCGCGACCCGAACTTCGTCAAGGCGTACCCGGCTCTGGACGGTGTGGACATGTTCGACGCCGGCTTCTTCGGGTACAGCCCGCGAGAGGCGGAGACGATCGATCCGCAGCAGCGCCAGTTCCTCGAGGTGGCGTGGGAGGCGCTGGAGGACGCGGGCTATGACTCGATGACGTACCCGGGCTCCATCGGCATCTTCGGTGGGGCGAGCGCGGCCATGTACCTGTCGCGGCGGATCGCGGCGAGTGGTGGCTCGGCCTCACCCATGGAGTGGCTGCAGCTCCTGGTGGGCAGCGACAAGGACTACGTGGCCACGCGCGCGGCGTACAAGCTCAACCTGCGAGGCCCCAGCATGAGCGTGCAGACGGCATGCTCCACCTCGCTGGTGGCCATCCACCTGGCCTGCCAGAGCCTGATCAACCGCGAGGCGGACATGGCCCTGGCCGGAGGCGTCTGCATCCGGCTGCCACAACGCACAGGGTATCTCTACCAGCCAGAGGGAGTGCTCTCGCCGGATGGGTACTGCCGCTCCTTCGACGCGCGCGGCCGGGGAACGGTCTTCGGCAACGGTGTGGGCGCGGTGCTGCTCAAGCGCCTGGAGGCCGCCCTCGAGGATGGCGATCCGATCCACGCGGTGATCAAGGGCTCGGCCGTCAACAATGACGGGGCGACCAAGATTGGCTTCCTGGCGCCGAGCCAGGAGGGACAGGCGCGCGCCGTCTCCGAGGCGCTCGCGGTGGCGCAGGTGGAGCCTCGGACGGTGGGGTACGTGGAGTGCCATGGCACGGCGACGCCCGTGGGCGATCCGATCGAGATCCGGGCGCTGACGGAGGCCTTTGGGGGCAAAGCGGCGGGGAAGGGCTTCTGCGCCATCGGATCGGTGAAGGCGAACGTCGGGCACCTGGACTCGGCGGCGGGCGTGGCCGGGGTGATCCGAGCCGTGCTCGCGCTAAAGCACCAGGAGCTTCCCCCGCTGGCACACTTCGAGCGGCCAAACCCCGAGTGCGATCTGGAGGACGGCCCCTTCTATGTGCCTCGGCAGGCCCAGCCCTGGGTCCGGGGTTCCACGCCGCGACGGGCAGGTGTGAGCGCGTTCGCGATCGGCGGGACCAATGCTCACGTCGTCCTGGAGGAGGCCCCCGAGCGCCCACGCGTCGCGCGGCCTGCTTTCACCGCTCGCGCCGCATACTTGCTGCCTCTGTCCGCGCGGGGCACCGGCGCGCTGTCGAAGCTCTCGGCTGCCTATGCGGATCGGCTGGGCGCGGCGGATCCGGAGCAGCTGGCGGCGGTCAGCTACACGGCCAGCGTCCGCCGCGCTCACCACGCCTACCGTGTCGCGGTGGTGGGAAGCTCGGCGGCGCAGCTCCGCGCGCGCCTCGAGGCGCATGCCCGCGGCGAGACCGTACGAGGCGTGGTGGTGGGAGAGCGGACCGCGAAGTCCAAGGTGGCATTCGTCTTCTCGGGGCAGGGCTCGCAGTGGGTGGGGATGGGGCGCGGGCTGCTGGCGGCGGAGCCTGTCTTCCGCGAGGAGCTGGAGAGGTGCGACGCGGCCTTCCGCCCGCACCTGGGCTGGTCGGTGCGGGAGGCGCTCCATGCGGAGGATCTGGCCGAGCGCCTGGAGCGCACGGAGGTGCTGCTGCCGCTGCTGTTCTCCGTGCAGGTGGCGCAGGTGGCGCTGCTGCGCTCGTGGGGAGTGGAGCCGGACGCGGTGGTGGGCCACAGCCTCGGCGAGGCCATGGCCGCACACGTGGCGGGCATGCTGACTCGGGAGGACGCGGCGCGCCTGGTGTGCCTGCGGACCGCCGCGGTGGCCAGCATGGTGGGGAAGGGCGGGGTGGCACTGGTCGAGCTGCCACGCGAGGAGGTGCCTCCCTATCTGGAGGGCTACGCGGGTCGCCTGGCGGTGGCGGCGGAGAACGGTCCGAAGAACACCCTGGTGGCGGGTGAGAAGGAAGCGCTGGCGGAGCTGCTCGTCCGGCTGGAGCAGCGGGGCATCTTCTGCCGCCGGGTGCGCATGGGCTTTGCCTCGCACAGCCCCCAGATGGAGGGGCCCGCGGCGGAGCTGCGGAAGAAGCTCGCGGGCCTCCGTCCCCGCCCCGGCGATGTCCGGATGCTCTCCACCGTCACCGGCGAGTGGGTGGAGGACTCGGAGCTGACAGCGGAGTATTGGGGCCGGAACCTGCGCGAGCCGGTCCGGTTCTGGAGCGCGGTGAAGCGGCTGGCGCGAGAAGGGTACGGCACCCTTATCGAGGTGAGCCCCCATCCGGTCCTCACCCCCCTCATCGAGGAGGCGCTTGGAGCGCTCCCAACCCCAGCGACGATCTGGCCGACCCTGCGCCGGGGAGAGGACGAGCCGGGAGCCATGCTCGAGGTGATCGGCAGGCTCTATGCCTCCGGTCACACGGTGGACTTCCAGCAGCTGTACCCCTCGGGAGGCGAGGTGGTACCGCTGCCAGCCTACCCGTGGCAGCACGAGCGGTTCTGGCTCGAAGATCGGGTGCCAGGACAGGACTCCGCGAGTGCGCGCAGAGGCTCCGGCCACCACCCGCTCCTCGGCGAGCTCTTCGAGCCTGCGGAGGCGGAGCAGCGCTACTTCCAGGTGGACGTCGGCACGGCGGATCTTCCCTATCTGGAGGATCACC
>NZ_DASPHO010000167.1:0-4526 GCF_035629615.1 Hyalangium sp.
TGACTCCCCCGGTCAAAAGCGCCTGGTGGGCTACGTCGTTGCCCCGCCTGAGCTGGACATGGCCGCGCTGCGCACCCACCTCGCGGAGCGCTTGCCCAGGTACATGCTGCCCTCGGCGCTCGTGCGGCTCGAGACGCTCCCCCTCACGCTCACCGGAAAGCTCGATCGCCGGGCGCTGCCAGCTCCCAGCACGGCCCGTCCCGGAACCGAGCAGAGCTTCGTGGCGCCGCGCTCGGAGCTCGAGCACGCGCTGGGCGCCATCTGGCAAGAGGTGTTGGGCGTGGAGCGCGTGGGCGTAGATGATCCCTTCTTCGAGCTCGGTGGCCACTCGTTGCTGCTGGCACAGGTCCGAGCACGGATCCGCGAGCGGCTGGAGCGAGACATCGGGCTGGTGACGCTCTTCCAGTACCCCACGATCCGCCAGCTTGCCGCACACCTGAGTCCCAAGGAGAGGGAAGCGCCCAGGGTCTCGGCCTCCCAGGAGGGAGCGGGCCCCGCGCTCGCACGCCAGGATCACGCCATTGCCATCATTGGCATGGCTGGCCGCTTCCCGGGTGCACGGAGCCCGCGAGCGCTGTGGGAGCTGATGAGCGAGGGCCGCGAAGGACTGAGCCACTTCACCCGTGAGTCGCTCCACGCCTCTGACCTGCCGCCGGAGCTTCTGCGGGACCCCTCTTTCGTCCCGGCCCTGGGCATGCTCGAGGATGCGGCCCACTTCGACGCGGCCTTCTTCGGGTACTCCCCCCAGGAGGCGCAGCTCACCGATCCTCAGCAGCGCCTCTTCCTCGAGAGCTGCTGGGAGGCCCTGGAGGACAGCGGCTACGACCCACGTCGCTACCCGGGCGGCATCGGCGTGTTCGGCGGCGCGGGGGTGCCACGTTACTGGCTGCAGCGGGTGGCCTCGCTGGGCGCTCTGTGGGGCAGTTCGGGCGACTATCGGGTAATCGTCGGCAATGGCAACGACTTCCTTGCGACGCGGGTGGCCTACAAGCTGGGACTGCGTGGCCCCGCACTGAGCTTGCAGACGGCCTGCTCGACCTCGCTGGTTGCCATCCACATGGCCTGCGAGAGTCTTCTGTCCCACCAGTGTGACATGGCTCTGGCCGGCGGCGTGTCGCTGTTCTCGCTCGGCCCCGCCGGCTATCCCTATGAGGAGGGCGGGATCCTCTCCCCCGATGGCTCTTGCCGGCCCTTCGATGCGCAGGCGCGAGGGACCGTTCCTGGCAGCGGAGTGGCCGTGGTGGTGCTCAAGCGGCTGGACGAGGCTCTGGCAGATGGCGACACCGTCCATGCCGTCATCCTGGGCTCGGCCATCAACAACGACGGCGCACAGAAGGTGGGCTACACCGCCCCCAGCATCGAGGGACAGGCCGAGGTCATCGTCAGGGCCCAGGCCGCGGCGGGAGTGACCCCTGAGACCCTGAGCTATGTCGAGGCGCACGGGACGGCCACACCCCTGGGAGATCCCATCGAGGTCGCAGCCCTCACGAAGGCATTCCGCCGTGGCACGGTTCCAAAGCAGTCCTGTGCCATCGGCTCGCTCAAGAGCAACCTGGGGCACCTGGACGTGGCGGCCGGTGTGACGGGCCTGCTCAAGGTGGCCCTCTCCCTCGAGCATGAGCTCATCCCCGCAACCCTCCACTTCCACCGCCCCAACCCGGAGCTTGCTCTCGAGGACAGTCCCTTCTTCGTGAATGCACAGCCGCGCCCGTGGCCGCGCGGAGAGCGACCCCGCCGCGCCGCCGTGAGCGCTTTCGGCATCGGTGGAACCAACGCCCATGCCATCCTGGAAGAGGCCCCCCTGCGCGCGCCCTCCGGCCCTTCGCGCCCCTGGCAGCTGCTGACGTTGTCCAGCCGCACCTCCGCGGCGCTCGAGACGGCCACCGACAGGCTGAGCGAGCGCTTGCAGCAACAGCCGGAGCTGCCGCTGCCGGATGTGGCGTTCACCCTCCAGCAGGGACGAGTGGCCTTCGAGCACCGCCGGGTGGTGGTCTGCCAGGAGCGTGATGCCGCGATCTCCGCGCTGGCTTCACGAGAGAGCGCGAAGCTCTTCGACGGAGTCGTCCAGCCGCAGCCACCCCAGGTGATCTTCATGTTTCCGGGCGGGGGCACCCAGCAGGTGGGGATGGGGCAAGAGCTCTACCAGGGCGAGCCCGTCTACCGAGAGACGCTTGACCTGTGTGCCAATCTCTTCGACCGGGAGCTGGGGTGCGACCTGCGCTCGCTGCTGTTCGCCGAGGAGGCGGAGCGCGCCGAGGCCACTTCCCAGCTCCTGCGCCCCTCGCTCAACATGGCCTCCATCTTCTCCACCGAGTATGCGCTGGCGCAACTCCTGCTCTCCTGGGGACTGCGTCCCTCCGCGCTGACCGGACACAGCCTGGGAGAGTACGCTGCCGCCACGCTCGCCGGTGTGCTCTCGCTCGAAGACGCGGTGGCCCTCGTGGCCCTCCGCGGGCGGCTGTGTGACTCGATGCCTGAGTCCGCCATGTTGAGCGTGCCTCTGCCAGAGGCGGTGCTCTCTGGCAGATGGGCCCAGGGGGTCTCCGTCGCGGCGATCAATGGGCCCGAGCACTGCGTGGTCGCGGGCCGCAGAGAGGCGATCGAGCAGCTGGAGGCGAGGCTGCACGCCGGGGGAATCGAGACACAGCGCCTGTGGTTGGCGGGTGCCTCCCACTCGCCGCTGGTAGAGCCCTTCGCGGCCCGCCTCACCGAGCGCGCGGCCACGATGAAGCTCCAGGCCCCTGTCATCCCCGTCGTCTCCAACCTCACGGGCACCTGGATGAGCCCTGCAGATGCGCTCGACCCCTCTTACTGGGCCCGCCATCTGCGAGGAACGGTGCGGTTCGCCGACGGGCTCGCGACCTTGCTGGCGCTGCCAGCCCCGGTGCTCATCGAGGTGGGGCCAGGCAGGGTGCTGGCATCACTGGCGCGCCTCCATCCAGAGGCAGGGAAGGCACGCCTGGTGACGAGTACCTTGTCCACCCCCGGCTCTGGCCGCGGTGATCTGGAAGCCCTGTTGGGCGCGGTGGGGAAGTTCTGGTGTGTGGGCGGCGAGCTCGACTGGGCAGCCTTCTCTCGAGAAGAGCGGAGGCAGCGCGTGCCCCTGCCTACCTACCCGTTCGAGCGGATCGAGCACCTCCTCGAGAAGACACAGAGAGTCCAGACTCCCCCTGCTCCCACCCTGAAGGCTCCCCCTCTTGGCCGGGACGCGCTCGAGCAGGTCGTGGCGGAGATCTGGCGGGAAGTGCTCGGCGTCCGTTCCATCCGGCCGGACGATCACTTCTTCGATGTCGGCGGGTCCTCGCTCATTGCCTTGCAGCTTCGCACCCGCATGAGGGAGAGGCTCGGCGTGGTGCTGCCCGTCCACGCGCTGGTAGAGAACCCCAGGTTCACTCAACTGCTCACCACTGTCCGGAGAGCGAGCACTGCCTCCCCTTCGTCCCCCGAATCATCCCCCGGGGAGCAGGCCGCGCCGCAGAGACGCCTGCTGGTCTGCCTTCAGGCGGGGGCCGCCAAGACCGCTCCCCTCTACCTGGTCCAGCCCATCGGTGGCACGGTCTACTCATACATGAGTCTGGCCCGACAGCTCGGCCCTCTGCAGCCGGTGTATGCCTTCCGCGCCTCGGGCATCGAGCCCGGGGAACCCATCCATGCCAACGTGCCGACCATGGCGGCGCATTACGTCGCCGAGCTGCTGGAGCGCCAGCCTCAAGGGCCTTTCCAGCTGGGCGGGCATTCCTCCGGAGGGGCCGTGGCCTACGAGATGGCCCGCCAGCTCTTCCAGAGAGGCCTGGAAGTCTCTCCCGTGTTGATCCTGGACACACCGCCCCTGCCCCTGAGCCGACTCCAGGTCAACCAGCCCGAGGATTTGCTGCGCCTGGTGGCTCCTTTCCGGGAGCGGGCCCCCGCGGCCTGGGAGGGTTTCGCCAGCGCGGTCGCCAAAGACTCACCCTTCCGGGAGCTCCTCCTGGTGCACGCCCATGCCCTGGCCGCCTACGCGCCTGGACGCAGCCAGATCCCCCTCGTCTATCTCCGTGCCAGGGAGCGAAATGAGGTGCTGGAGCCTCACTCCGAGCGCTGGTGGATGGACCACACGGACGGTGCTTTCTCCATGCACAACGTTCCCGGCGATCACTTCACCATGATGGAGCCCCCCCATGTCGCGGCGGTGGCCCGCCTCGTGCGCCAGATCCTCATCGGAGGGGAGGAGGGACCTTCCCCGCACAGTGAGGGAGCACGAGGCCACTGAAGGCTTTCCCTTGGAATTGAGCGATCTCAAGTCTTTCCTGATCAGCTGCGTGACGGCCCGAGAAAAGGCGTGCGGGACGTGACTGTAATAAGGTCCCTTCGCATGATCCGTCCGGCAGCTCTCTCGTCCCCCAACGGCCTGCCCGCTCACGAGGGAATGGCAATCTTTGACTCCTCCGGGCGGCTGACCGAGTGCAGCGCTGAGTTCGCTCAGTTGCTCGGAGAGAAACCCCAGAAGTTCCTCGGTCGCGGGTATGAGGAGCTCCCCCTCTCATCGG
>NZ_DASPHO010000168.1:0-10557 GCF_035629615.1 Hyalangium sp.
CTCGTCGATCTGGGTGACCCGGACGCCCGTGCGAACCTCCACCCCCAGCCGCTCCAGCGACTGGCGAGCCCGGATGGACAGCTTCTCCGGGAAGGTGGGCAGCACGTGAGCGGCGCCCTCCACCAACAGGATACGCGCCTGGCTCGGATCGATGTTCTGGAAGTCCCGCACCAGCGCGTGCCGACTGATCTCCGACAGAGCGCCCGCCAGCTCCACGCCGGTGGCTCCCCCTCCCACGATGACGAAGGTCAACAGCTCGCGGCGGCGCGCGGGGTCCGCTTCGCGCTCGGCCAGCTCGAAGGCGAGCAGCACCTGCCGGCGGATCTCCACCGCGTCCTCGATGGTCTTGAGCCCCGGCGCAAAACGAGACCACTCGTCATGCCCGAAGTAGGAGTGGGTGACTCCGGTGGCGACGATGAGAAAGTCGTACGCCAGCTCCCCATCCGCGAGCAGCACGCGCTTGCCTGGCACATCGATCTGCGTCGCCTCCGCGAGCAGCACGGAGATGCCGTAGCGGCCCAGGATTCCTCGCAGCGGGGAGGCGATGTCGCTCGGGCTGAGCGTCGCGGTGGCCACCTGGTAGAGCAGCGGCTGGAAGAGGTGGTGGTTGTGGCGATCCACGAGCGTCACGCGCACCGGCGCTCGCTTCAGGCGCATGGCCGCATAGAGGCCGCCGAAGCCTCCACCGAGGATGACCACATGGGGACGGGCGTCGGGGCGGGCTGTCACAAGGAGGACCTTCCCGCCTCCCCAGCCAAAGTCAACGAAGTCCGTACCCTCCGAGCCATCCACTCAACGGTGGTTCCCTCCCGAGGCTGGCCCTGGCGTGATAGAGGGGGCGGCCTCCGGGAAGACGCCACCGTGCCGAGAGATCTCTGCTGATGAAGTTCCTCCATCCGCTGATCAACATTCTCCAGGCTCTCTTCCTGGTGGTGTGGGGCGCCTTCTGGATTACCTCGGCCGGCGTGATGATGCTGCTGACCCTCAACGGCAATGTGCCGTTGATGATGGCTCGGCGCTTCTGGGCCAGCATGCACTGGCGCATTGGCGGCTCGCGGATGTTCGTGGAGCCGATGCCGGATCTCGACTGGAGCCGGCCCTACATCTTCTTGATGAACCACCAGTCCGCGATGGACATCCCCTGCGCGTTCGCCGCGCTGCCGGTGAACATCCGGTTCGTCGCCAAGCACGTCCTCAAGTACGTGCCCTTCCTGGGCTGGTACATGGCAATGACAGGGATGATCTTCATCAACCGCTCCAACCACCGGAAGGCCGTGTCGAGCCTGGAGCGCGCCGGCGAGCGCATCCGCTCGGGCAAGTCCATTCTGGCGTTCCCTGAGGGCACCCGCTCGCGGGACGGGCTCATCCTCCCCTTCAAGAAAGGCCCCTTCGTGCTCGCCATCGAGGCCCAGGTGCCCATCATCCCCGTGGCCATCGAGGGCTCCCTGCAGAACCTGCCCCGGGGCAGCATCTGGCTGCGCAAGCACGACATCCGCATGAAGGTGGGCCACCCCATCGAGACGAAAGGGCTCACGCCCGCAGACCGCGAGGCCCTGCTGCGCCAGGTGCGTGACGCCATCATCCAGCTCCACCGAGAGATCGGTGGCCAGGGGGGCGTGCCAGAGGCCATCGCCGAGCGGGGACGAGAGGGCCGCTCCTCGTCTCCGTCCCCCGCAGCCAACTGAGCTGGCAGCTCTCTGGTCGCCTGCCCGGCGAGCGACCGTGCTCGGCCCTGTTTCGTGAACCCCTCTCGTGGCAGGAGTCCCTGAATGGGCCAGGGCAGCCTGCGTCCCCATTTATAGATTCTCAGGTCGAAGGGACCCGGAACGAGACACGCCAGAGGTTGGGTCCTGGGTTAGGGGCGGTATTCCACGGAGATGACTTCATGACTCCTCGAGGGTTGGCCTGTGTGGTTGTCGGACTGGCATCGCAGCTCGCGCTTGGGCAAACGGCGCCGGTGGCTGCGCCGGATGACGAGGGTGCCGAGGTGCTGGATGCGTCCCCTACGGCGCCCTCTGCCCCCCCCGTGCTCCCCTCGGAGTCCCCTTCTCCCCGTCCCTTTGCCGGCGCGGTGTGGACCTCTGGCCATTGGTACTGGGACGGGGGCGAGTGGCGCTTCAAGCCAGGTGCCTGGATTGCGCCGATGCCTGGTTATCAGTTCATCAATGGCTTCTGGCGGCAGGAAGGCCATGGCTGGCAGTGGGTCTCGAGCGGCTGGGCACGACCCGGCTTGACAGTGGTGGAGATCCCCATCGACGTGGTGAACGAGGAGGTCTCCACGGCCCAGGCGCCTCCTCCCGTCCAGGGAGAGGCCCAGTCCCTGCCCCCCACGGCGGGCGCCACGTGGGCCCCTGGCTATTGGTACTGGTCCGGCCACGGCTGGGCCTGGGTGGAGGGGACCTGGGTGACACCTCCTCAGCAGGGTCTGGTCTTCGTCTCGCCGAGATGGGTCCGGCGAGGGCCGTCCTGGGTCTTCGTCGGCGGAGGTTGGGCCACCCCGGGCTCGTTCCGGATTGTCATCCCCGTCTATCGCCACGCGAGGATCGCCGTGCGGTGGGGACACCCCGGCTACTTCCTCCACTCCTGGCACCGGTACCCCATGGTGCATCGCTACGACGGCGGCCGGCATGGGCCTGACGGTGGGCGGCACTGGCGAGAGCGCGGTCCCCGGCACCACCACCCGGCCTCTCCGGCCCGGGAGCACCGCCACGGAGAGGGCCGTCGCCACCGCCGCTAGCCGTCCCCCACAGCCCTCCTGAGCGCATCGTCCATGCGCCATCCACTGCCGTGGACGGTGCGTGCGCGATCCCGGACTCCTCGCACTCTCCCGCGCTCCCTCTCCCGAGGGAACGCGCGCGGCACGCTCATTGCCTATGGCTCCATGCAATGCGCTCGAGGGATTTCCTCTCGGGCGCAGCACTCATGTCCCGTGAAGGGCTGCGTTGGAGACGCAATGAACAAGGTAACGGAGAAGTTGAAGGCAGTGGCGGCGGCGGTGGCGGCGATCGAGAAGCAGTTTGGGAAGGGGGCGGTGATGCCGCTGGGCGGCGAGGCGCAGGAGCAGAAGATCGCGGTCATCCCCTCGGGCTCGGTGAGCCTGGATCGGGCGCTGGGCGTTGGGGGCTATCCCCGCGGGCGCGTCGTGGAGGTCTTCGGCAACGAGTCCTCGGGGAAGACGACGCTCACACTGCACGCCATTGCGCAGGTGCAGGCGGCGGGGGGCGTGGCGGCCTTCATCGACGCCGAGCACGCGCTGGACGTCCACTACGCGCGCAAGCTGGGCGTGCGCGTGGAGGAGCTGCTCGTGTCCCAGCCGGACACCGGTGAGCAGGCGCTGGAGATCACCGAGCAGTTGGTGCGCTCGGGGGCGGTGGATCTGATCGTGGTGGACTCGGTGGCTGCGCTGGTGCCGCGGGCGGAGATCGAGGGCGAGATGGGCGATGCTCACATGGGCGTGCAGGCGCGGCTGATGAGCCAGGCGCTCCGCAAGCTCACGGGCGCGGTGAGCCGCTCGGGCACGTGCATCATCTTCATCAACCAGATCCGCATGAAGATCGGCGTGATGTTCGGCAACCCGGAGACGACCACGGGTGGCAACGCGCTGAAGTTCTACTCCTCGATGCGCCTGGAGATCCGCCGCACCGGCAACCTCAAGGAGGGCGACAGCGTCATCGGCACTCGCGCGCGGGTGAAGGTGGTGAAGAACAAGCTGGCCCCGCCGTTCCAGGAAGCGGAGTTCGACCTGCTGTACGGGGTGGGCATCCACCGCGCGGGCGAGGTGCTGGACCTGGGGGTGCAGGCGGGCCTCATCGAGAAGTCCGGCAGCCACTTCAGCCTGAGGGGCGAGCGGATCGGCCAGGGGCGTGAGCGGGCGTCCGAGTGGCTGCGCGAGCACCCCGAGGCCCTCGAGGGCCTGGCCACCGAGCTGATCGGGGCTACCTCGCCTGTCCCGGTGCAGACGCCGGAGCCGGTGGAGGCGCAGGCCTAGGCCGACGGCTGCTCGAGCGACACGGGCAGCGCCAGGCGGCGCTGTCCGGCGCGGAGGAAGAGGCGGCCCCCCTCCCCTTCCTCCAACAGCTCCCCCAGCTGGTACTGGGCATCCCGGGAGAAGCGGGCCTTGGCCCGGCCACGCTTCACCCGACAGGAGAAGACGCCCTCCGGCTCCAGCACGAGGGAATCCAGCTCGAGGGCTTCTGCCGTGCGATCGCTCAGGCGGACGGACACGCGCTCGTCCGGGGTGACATCCACCGTGCGGACCTCGTAGGCGGCATCCTCCACCTGGATGAAGCACCAGTCCTGGCCGATGCGGAGCTGATAGCGCCCGTCGTCGTCGAGCACTAGAGAGGTGTTGAAGAGCTCGATGATCTTCGGGTGCTCGATGGGCTCGTCGTCGTGCCACCAGCGCAGGTTCCTGTCGAGACGGATGCCGCTGTCCTCGCGCGTGTGCCAGCGCTTGCCGAAAGGCGGTTGTCCGGTGGGCGGTTGCATGACACCCCTTATGTGCGCGCCCGGCCCGGCGGAAGCAAGCCTCCCCGCCGCTGGCTACCAGTTCCGGACGTACTCGGTATAGCCGCGGAACGCCACGGCGCCCCAGAAGTTCACCAGCACTCCGAGCACCACGGCGGCCAGCACGAACCGGTTTCGCAAGGACCAGCCGCCGATGGCGAAGAGCAACAGCAGATAGGGCGTGTAGTCCAGGCTGAAGCGGAAGCCGAACTGCATGTAGCCGGTGTTCTGGTAGAAGAGCCCCGGCAGCGCGCAGATCGCGACAGTGAGCCACAGCGGCCAGTGCAGCCGGGGCCGCGCCCTCGGGTAGACGAGGAAGACGAGCAGCGGCAAGGTCAGCAGCAGGCTCAGCCCATGCGGGTCGTAGGTGAGCTGGAGCGGATTCAGGGATACCTGGGGCAGCTTGAGGAAGGCCGCCTCCAGGTTGCGTTGGAGGTAGGAGAAGTCGAACAGCCCATACCGGTCGATGTCCGCGTTGACGCGGTTGTTGTAGAGGAACGCGTGGCCGAACTCGCCCGGCTTGCCGAAGCGGTAGACGTTGTAGGCCGCGGCAAGGAAGGCGAGCGGCGCGGCGCCTAGGGCAAAGAGGCCCAGCTTGCGAGCCGCCGGCTTCCAGTTCGTCCCGAGGGCACGGAGCTGGCCCAGGCGGTCCGGCCCCGGGCACAGTGCCTCCAGCACGAAGAAGAGGCCCGCGAAGAGCAGCGGCGTGCGCGTGAGTGTGGCCATGGAGAAGAAGATCCCCGCGAGCACGGGCCGGTGGGCCTGGACGGCGTTGCGCAGGTAGAGGCAGGTGAGCGCCACTCCCATCACCTCCGCGCTGAACCACACCTCGCCACGGATGGCGCAGTAGAAGAACAGCGTGCCGAAGGCCAGGATGAGCGAGAGGCCGATGTTCTCGCTCTGGCTCCTCGCCGACTCCCCATCCCTCGCGAGGAAGCGCAGCAACGAGAAGAAGAGCGCCACCGCCAGTGCCCCGATGATCACCCCGAACGAAGTGTCATTGAACTGGTAGCCGTGCAGTGCCACGAACGGCAGCATCACGAGCGCTGGGAATGACGGGAAGCTCACGTACCAACGATCGCTCGGGAGCTGCTGCCCCTCGCAGCGGACCTTCTCTCCGCCCACCACTCTCACGCACGCCCAGTCTTCCAGGTTGGGCAACACCTCCGGATCCACATCGAGCCGCCCCTCCAGCCAGGACTGCGCCTGGTAGATGAAGTGCGGCGCAGCGCTCTGCCTCAGGAAGCGCTGAGAGCTGAAGCTCGCCAGCACCACGAAGCTGACCAGGAAGAGCACCACCTCCACCCGGTAGGCGGAGAGCCAGATGCGCACGGCCGCCCAGATCCTCTTCCCCGGTGAGGCAGGGGAGGAGGCGGGCGAGCCCTGCACGTCCGAAGGATCGCCTGAGCCCTCGGGTAGCGCTGCTGGCGCCGGCACTGGCACGGGCTCCCCCGATGCTGGCGCCGCTTCTGCCGGAGCCGTGGGCTGTGAGGCCTGCTCAGGCTGGGAGGGGATCTCGGTGGACACCTTGAGTGCCGCGGGCTCGGCGGATGGCGGGGCCGGGACAGACGCTGGAGCTCCCTTCGCGGAGGGAGAGGAGTCCTTCTTGGAACGCTGGGACTTGCGGCTCATGGAACGGAGGGCCCCGCGAGCAGGCGCTGGCGCAACATCTCGAGCGCGGAGGTAGCGGCGAAGAGGCGGACGCGGTCGCGATCGCCCATGAGCGAGAAGCGCTCGCTGCGAGTGGGGGCCCCCTCCGCGGCGAGTGCACAGTAGACGGTGCCCACCGGATCCTCGGACGTGCCCCCGGTAGGCCCCGCGTAGCCTGTGACAGAGAGGCCATAGGTCGTCCCACAGACAGCGCGCACGCCCTCGGCCATGGCCGAGGCCGTCTCACGCGACACAGCTGTGTGGCGGGCGAGCACCTCCGAAGGCACCCCTGCCCAGGCCACCTTCATCTTCTCCGCATAGGACACCGCACCGCCGATGAAGAAGGTGCTCGCGCCCGAGACGGCGGTGAGCTGCTGGGCGATGAGGCCTCCCGTACAGCTCTCCGCGGTGGCCAGCGTGGCTCCCGCCCGCGTCAGCAGCTTCGCCAGCACCGAGGCGTACTCCTCGTCATCGGCGCTGAAGACCGCCGTGCCAAGCAGTTGCCGCGAGGCGGCTTCAGCAGCGGCGAGGGCCGCGTCCGCCTCCGCCTGCGTCGGAGCGGTGGCCATCAGCTTGAGGTGGTTCTCTGGAGCGTGGGTGCGAAAGCCGAACACGACCCGGGGGTGCTGGGGAACCAGCGGGGCCACCGTCGCATCGAGCTGGGACTCGGGGATGCCCACCGTGCGCAGCAGGCGGAAGGCGCGGTAGACCCGCTCCGGATCGCTCCCCAGCAAAGCCCGGATGCGCGGGAGCACTTCGCCCTCCGCCAGCGCCCGGTACTCGCGAGGCACGCCTGGGACGAAGAAGAGCCGGGCACGCCCCAGCCGAAGGATGACCATGGGCGCGGAGCCCAGGGGGTTGCGGACCACCTCGGCGCCCTGGGGGACTCGCGCCATGCGGAAGGCCCCCGGATTCAGCGGCACGTTGCGCTGCGCGTAGCGCTCTTTCAGCCACTGCAGCACCTGGGGATCTTCCACCAACGGCACGCCCGCAGCCGCGGCGGCGCACTCCAGCGTGAAGTCATCCAGGGTGGGGCCCAGGCCCCCGGACACGAGCACCACGTCCGCGCGGGACGCCACCTCCAGGAGCGCCTGGGTGATGTCCGGCCGGACGTCCCCCACGAGCAGGGTGCGGTCCACCTTCACGCCCAGCTGGAAGAGCTGGGCCTCGAACCAGGGGCTGTTGGTGTCGGTGATGAGACCGGTGACCAGCTCGTCACCGGTACAAAGGAGCTCGACGCGCATGGGCGGAGCATCCTAGCGGCACTGCCCTGCCCCGGCACGAACTGTGGGGGCTTGTCCCTACAGCCGGTGGGATGCGGCACTGCTTGAAGCGGCTGAGCGCCGGCCAGGCCCCTCTCAGGAACCGGCGGCCTCCTCCTCGTCCTCCTCGTCCTCGTCCTCCTCGTCCTCTTCCGCCAGCACGGCCGCGGCTACCACGACCCCGGCGCCGCCCACCTTCCGAGCCACCAGCCGCTTGCGCACCAGGAATGCGGACTCGATGAGGCCCATGGCCAGGTACGCGGAGGAGTAGGCCACCAGCACATAGGCCGGCCGCATCTGGATGGCGATGGCCAGGCCGCTCACCACCACGAGCATGAAGACGACGGCGGACTTCTTCGAGAGGCGCAGGTCCTTGAAGGTGCGGTAGCGCACCGTGGACACCATCAACAGCGCCAGCAGCCCTACCACCGCCGCGATGGGCCCCTGAGCCGACTCGGCCGGCGGCGCCGCGAACACCGCGTGGTGGGTGATGATCAGCGACACCAGCACGCCCGCGGCCAGGGGGATGGGCAGGCCCACGAAGAAGTTCCCACCGCCGCCGTGGGGGTTGCGCATGGCCAGCACGTTGAAGCGCGCCAGGCGCAGCGCACCACAGGCCGCGAAGGCGAAGGAGATGAACAGGCCCAGGAAGCCCAGGGGAGCCAGCGCCCACTTGTAGACCAGCAGGGCAGGCGCCGCGCCGAAGGACACCACGTCCGCCAGGCTGTCGAGCTGCATCCCGAAGTCGCTCTGCGTCTTCGTCAGGCGAGCCACCCGGCCGTCGAACCCGTCGAAGAACATGGCGAAGAGGATGGCCAGCGCCGCCTGATAGAGATGAACAGGCGTTGCCTCACCTGTGCAGAGCGTGATGGCGTAGAAGCCGCAGAAGATGGAGGTGACAGTGAAGAGGTTGGGGAGAACGAACATCAGCTGGCGCAGCTTCATCGGATCCCTCAACTTTCTGATGCTCGTTCGCGTCTGCACGGCGGACTGAACGGACCATAGCAAGGTTTTATTGCGTCCACGGAGGGTTGGATGGATCCGCAAAAATGGCTGCTGTGGGGGCTGCTGCTCTTTCTGGCCGTCGTCCTGGGCAATGTGGTCTGGGTGCTGGGGGTTCGCCGCCTTTACCGTCCCCGTACAGCCCCACCGCAACTGCTCAAGGCCCGGTGCCAGGATGGGTGGGAGCTTGCCATTCATGCGCGGCGCGCACCTCAGCGGCGCTTCGAGGAGCCCGTCCTGCTCTGCCACGGACTGGCCGCCAACCGCTTCACCTTCGACTTCGCGCCGCCGTACTCGGTGGCCCACTACCTGGCGGAGGCCGGCTTCGACTGCTTCAGCGTGGAGTGGCGCGGCACGGGACACTCGCGCCGCCCACCGCCAAGCCGCCGGTACACGGACTTCACGGTGGATGATCACATCCTCCAAGATGGGCCTGCGCTGCTGGAGCTGGCGCTGAAGGAGACGGGCGCCAAGCGCGTCTTCTGGCTGGGCCACTCGCTGGGCGCGCTGGTGGGCTATGCCTTGGCGCAGGGTCCTCACGGACACCAGGTCGCGGGGATGCTCGCGCTGGGTGCGCCCGTCTTCCTCAAGTCCGAGCCTCTCCTGCGCTCGCTGCTGGGGCTGGGGGTCCACGCGGCCTGGCCCCAGAGCCTCCGGCAGGAGTGGATGAGCGCCACCTTCGCGCCCTTCCTCGGCTACATCACCTTGCCCATGTCGGATCTGGTGGTGAACCCCCAGCACATCCCTCCGCCCATCCAGCGGCAGGTGTTCGCCAACATGATGGCGTCGATGAGCCGCAAGGTGCTCCTGCAGTTCCGCGACTGGATCGAGAACGACGCGTTCCGCTCCTATGACGGCAAGGTGGACTGGCGCGCGGGGCTGTCCCACGTCACCCAGCCGGTGCTGGTGATGGGCGGCAGCAGCGACCGGCTCGCCACCGCGGAGAACGTCCGCAAGCAGTACGAGCTGCTCACGGCCTCCACCGATCGGACGCTCCACATCTTCGGCCGCGATCGAGGGGACAAGATGGACTATGGCCACGGGGACCTCATGTTCGGCACGGGAGCGCCGAATGAGGTCTACCCACTCATCCGCACGTGGTTGGAGGCTCGGGCCACGCCTCTGCCCGCCTTGGTGGATCAGCCCGTACCGTCGCCCACGCTGCCGGCCTGAGGTTCCGCTCCTGCGCTCACCAGCGCACGGGCAGCGAGTCGAAGCCACGGAACACCAGGCCGCGAAGCTGGTGCTCATAGAAGAGCTGGGTGCGGGCGGCGCTCAGGCGCGGATCCCTGAAGCAGGCGGCCACATCCTCGTGCCGGGTCATGGGCGCTGCCTTTCGTGTGGGGTGGAGCTGGGAACGGGAGAGGCCACCTCGATGCAGGGGGCCGAGAGTCCTCGGCGATCTTCTGTGTTGAGACGCTCCAGGTGAACCTTCGTCGCTCCCTCACATTCCGCCCAGACAAGCCCCTCGGCCATTCCGCTCGCGGTGAGCGCATCCGCCCACACCTCGCCGTCCCGAAGCACCGCCAGCGCCGTCCCCTTCGTGTCACGCACCTCGAGCCCCACCGCCTTCACCCGTGCAAGGCTCTCCACCACCAGCCCCGCCAGCTTGCACCCGGACAGCGTCACGTCGCGCAGCGTCACCTCCGCCCCCTGGGCCGCCAGCACCCCCGCGCCGAGCGCCTCGCGCACCTGGACACCCTCGAGCTCCGCCTCCACTCCGCGCAGGTGCAGGCCATCCCCCGTGTAGCCCTCCTTCGCGCGCACCCGGGTGATGGTGCCGTTGCGCGCGCGCAGCTTCCCTCGGGTGGCCAGCACGCCATAGGCGTCCACGTCGTCCACGCGGAAGTCCCTCACCTCCAGGTCCGAGTCCACGAGCTGCAGCGCCCCGAAGCTGCCGCTCCGGCTCACCTGGATGTCCACCAGCCGCCCTGTGGACCGGGTGAGCCCCAGCCCCGCGCGCTCCGCCCGCAGCGAGGTGAACCCCCGCACCTCCAGCTTCGCGGCGTAGCTGGCCAGCCCGTACTCGTGGCCGATGACCAGCCCGTCTTCGATCTCGAGCGTCCCCTCTCGCACCAGCAGTCCCGGCCCCCGCCCCTGCTCCACCGTCACCCGCCGCAGCCGGACCCGCCCACCC
>NZ_DASPHO010000169.1:0-25526 GCF_035629615.1 Hyalangium sp.
CTCGAGCGCCTTGGCGGGCGTCTCCTCCGGGGCCGGGGTGGGGTTGTCGTTCTTCTGCTTCGGGTTCGTGTTGGCGTTCTTCACGCGCTCTGCCTCCGGGTTACAGGGGATGTTGGTGATGCTCACCTCCAGCAGCTCCCACTCGAGGACGTCCAGACCCCCAGAGTCGTTGTAGGCGTGCTTGAGGTACTTGAAGCGGATGGAGCAGGTGCGCAGCGTGCCGGCGGCCACCTTGGCGGCGATCTCCTTCGAGAGCTCGCCGATGTTGTCGAAGGCAGGCTCCATGAGCCACTGGCCAGCGGCATCCCGGTACACCTTCGCGGTGCCGATGGCCGGCGTCCACGAGTCGTGATTCCAGAGGAGGATGGGGTTGCGGTTGAAGTTCTCCACCTTCGCACCGTCGCCCATCACGCGGTCATGCACGCGATCCAGCACCTCGGAGGTGATGCGGAAGACTGGGGCGCTGGCAGCCACGGCCCCCTCGGCCTTTGTCAGCTCGAGAAAGCCGAGGGCCTTGGCGGTACCTTCCGGGGGCAGGGGGGTGGTGGGCTGTCTCTGAGGGCGCATGTGAAGAAGAAGGGGCGGGCCTACTCCTCCGCGGGCCCGCGGGGAGGTGGCGGGTTCTGTGGTTCGGTGGGCGTGCCGTCCTGCACGGGCTTGGCCCCAGGGAGCGGCTTGAAGCGCTGGCCCTCCAACTCCGGATCCGGCGCCAGCTCCGCCAGCCGTCGCGCCTCGTTGAGGGTGAACGCCTCGTTGTAGGCCGCCGTCATCGCCTTGAGCCGGCGCTCCCAGGACTGCGGCCGAGGATCGTCGTACTCGAGGATCGCATCTCCGTCCTCCTGCGGCATGAGCAGGAGCTGCCACCAGGAGCGGAAGAACTCCAGCCGGGGCAGCGTGGCGTACTCGGCCAGGGTGTACTTGGCCTCCTCGGACGTGCTCCGGTTGGAGCTGCTCAGATCCCCCATCAGCTCCGGGCTCACGTTGTAGATCTGCCGCACGAAGTCCCGGATGGCCTTGTCCGTCTCCACCATCTGGAGAGCGCGCATGTCCTGCTGCAAGGTGGCGACGCTCACCTTGCCGCCGAGGAAGAACACCTTGCCGGCGTTGTGGGCACCGGTGTGCTTCGCCTCGTAGCGTTTCTCCAGGTCCTCGCCGTCATCATCATCCCCAACACCACCTTCAACACCGATGGTGGCGAGCGGCAGGCCGCCGCGCTCGAAGGTGGCCTTTACCCCTCGCTGGATGGCTTCGGACGAATCCAACTCGTCACCAGCCGCTCGGCCTCTCCCGACGCCGCGCCCTTCAGGGTTCTCAGGATCCAGGTGGCGGCACCAGATCATGTCCTGCTCCGGGACATGTCCGCTGAAGAGGTTGTACGTGACGGCGAAGTAGGGGCGGCCCAAGGTCGGCGTCATGCTCACGGCGGTCGGCGGGAGCACCTGGAAGCCGACCACGGCGCCAGCTGCATCCCGCGAGAGCCACTGGAATGTCTCCCCGGCCAAGTCACAGTGAATGGCCATGAGCTTTCTCAGCTCGCGTCCAGGGAACTTCGGGTGGGGGTTCTCCAGGAGCTGCTGGATGGGGTGCCCTCGCACCTCGTAGAGGCCGCCGTCCTTCTCGGCCTGCTCCAACACCTTGCGGCGCTCTGTCACCCGGGACTCACTCAGAAGGTACCGCTTCAGCGCTCGGCCCGCTGAGGAGTTCTTGTCCGCTACCTTGAAGACGCGCCAACGCGGCGTGGCCACGCTCTCGGCCACGGTGTCCACCACGGCCTGAAGCCAGGCATGCTCGCGGTACGCGGTGAGCACCTGCCGTGAGCCGCGTCGCACAGGGAAGGTGCTCACGGGGATTGCTGTGATGAGGGAACGCCCGGCAGATCGAAGGCCGAGCGCACGCAGGACACGTGTGGCGAGGGAAGCCATGTCCCCTCAGAAGGGGCGGCTACTCGTCATCCTCGTCCTCAGCTCCTTCCTCTGAGGCCTTCCCAGCCGCCTCGCCCACCGAGCCACGCATCTGCCGCCTCGGCATGACGTAGAGGAAGATCGGCCAGGCGAACGCATCCGCCCGGTCATCCCTGCCGTGACCACCTTCCGCTCCGGTGAACTCTGAGAGCTGCTTCTCGAGCTTGTGGTGCCGGCCCACCATGTGGACCAGGTTCTTCTCGGCCAGCATCGAAGCGGGGGTGGCGCGCTCCGCCTTGCCCCCTGTGCCGTTGCCCGCGCGCTGGCCCTTGAAGCGGACCGCCTTGTCCACCGCGTGGACGGCCCCCTTTACGAGGCTGGTTCCCCCCGTGTTCGTCTCGGCGAAGATCCACGTCTTCTTCGGCGGGGCCCAGTCCTTCCATGCATGGTAGGCCTTCACCGCGGCCGTTGCCCACGCGCTCGACTCCGGGGCCTGGAGGGAGAGGTCCGCCAGGACGTAGGTGTGCAGCAGCCCGTCTGGCTCCCAGCGGAAGCCCTCCACCACAACCCCGTGCAAGTCCGAGCTCTTCTTCTCCCCGGTGGCCGGGTCCACGCTGACAACCAGGAAGTCGAAGGGCTTGGTGATCTTGTCGCCGTGGACTCTGCGCAGCTTCGCCGGCGCCCACTCGCCGTAGGCCTCCGGCCGCTGGGGCAGGTGCTCGATGCTCTTCACCCGCGAGGCTTCCCAGTTCACCTTCCGGTAGAGGCCCGCGTCGAGGTCGAAGAAGAGCGCGCCCATGAACTCGCGCATCCCCTCCGTGGTGTCCGCCACGGCGCGCCACTGGCGGACGCTCGCCGGGTCGAGGTTCGCCGCGTTGTCGAAGGTGCTCGAGCGCGACACCACCAGGCCGTCTCGGTTCTCCGGCTTGAGCAGCTCGCGGAACACAGGCGTGGGCCTGGGCGTGGTCGTGATGACGGCGCGAGAGGGGATGCCCTCGCGCTTCATCCGAGTGGTGTTGTACGCGCGCAGGACGAAGCACTGCTTGAGGACTTCGACAGGATCCTTGTCCCAGGCCACCACCTCATCCAGCCAGAGGAAGCTGTAGCGGCCGCCGCGGAACTTGTCGGCCTCCTGGGCCGGGAGCCAGTGCGCCACCGCGCCGTTCGGGAAGAGCAGCGAGTGGTCGGCCTTCTTGTACTTCGGCCGGAACCACGGAGGGCAGAGGGTGAGGATCCCCGCCGGGCCCTCGAGCTGGTGCTTGCGGATCTCCTGGTAGGTGGGCCCGACGATGAGGATCTTCCCCTCGGGGTCAGCCATCGCCTCGGTGATGACGGCGCAGCTGCCGGCGTGCGTCTTCCCGGCGCCGCGGCCCCCGCAGTAGAACCAGGTGCGCCAGTACCCCTCCGGCATGCACTGCACCGGCCGGAGGGAGAACTTGAACTCGTAGGCGAGGGCGAGCCGCTCTTCGTCGTACTCGAGCTTGAGGAGCGCATCGAGCGTGGAGGTGAGCTGGTCAACCTCCTCATGCACCTCCGCCTTCACGAGGCGCAGCTTCTTCCTCGCCTTGAGGCCCACCTGCTCCAGCAGTGAGTAGCGGCCTACCGTCTCCGGGGTGCGAAGGGGGAGGGTGGCCAGGGCGTCATTGATGACCATCGGCCACCTCGGGCGAGCTCGCCGATGCAGCACCTGCCGCTGGTGGCGCGCTGGCCGCCGCCTTCGCCTCCAGCTCCACCCGGTTGTCCTCCTCCTGGAGGAAGCGCCGCATCTTCTCTTCCACGCTGCGTACCGCCTCCTCGGGGCTCATCAGCTGGAACGAAGCGATGCCGCTTGAAGACTCCAGGTCTCCGGCCTGCTGGGTGAAGTGCTTCGGGTCGGAGATGGCAAGGCGCCACCTCAGGTGCTTCGAGTCGTAGCGGCGTGGATCCGTGAGGAGGCGGAACTCCACCTCGTGAAGCTGCCCCCGAAAGTGGGCCTCGGCGTGGTTCACCTCCACGAGGAGCTTCGTATAGAGCGTCTCCTTTCCCTGGAGGGACTGCTCGTCACCGCGCTTCATCCACTGGCGCAGGCAAGCATCCGTGGTGCCCGCCTTGGAGGCTGCATCCTTCCGTGACTTCCCCGAGGCCAGCGCCCTGGCGATGACGGCGATCATCCTCGGCTTCTTCTCCAGGTTGGTGATGGGCCCCCGCGTCCCGCACGGCTCATACCCCTCGAGAGGTTTGAGCGGCGTCGGGTCCGCCTTCTTGGGGTCCTTCTTCGGCCTGGCCATCCCTTGAAGAAGGGGCGGATTCCAGAGGGAGAAGTGGCGGTCGTTCCGACTCGCGCGGGAGAGCCCTGGCTGGCCCCAGGGGCTTCGCGCCCGCTCGACCCTCAAAGGACCGTGCCGCTCTCGCCGTCACGGGCCCAGCGACCGATATGCGCACATGGGGGGCCACTCGTGACTAGAGGGGTCGGCGAATGGTTCAGCGAATGCTGGGGTTTTTCTGGGGGATTCCGTACCGCGCGATTGAGGGCGGCCAAGCAATCCCTTTTCTGGCCTCGCGGGGGGGGGTTTAGGGGTGGGGGTAGGCCAACGGGCGCCTTGTCCGACACCCAGCTACACGCACCCTCGGGGCAGGGCAGGTGCGTCCGCCCCTTCTGGTGGAGGTGAGCGGGGTAGCCGCTCCTCACCTGCCGAGGCCTGCCCTATGACCTCTCCTGACCCCACCCCGCGCTCGACGCCGCCCTGGCTCACGATGGCCGTGGCGCTCCTGGTGTCCGTGGCCACCGCGGCGCTCTCCTTCGCAGTCCAGTGGGGCACCCTCGGTGCTGACGTGCGCAACCTCCACGCCGCGCACGCCGAGACGAGAGCTGCAGGCGCCGCAGTCACCCAGGCTCAGGTGTCCCTGGGCGCACGCCTCTCCACGGTGGAGGCAGAGCAGCAGGCCGGCCGCCGCACCCTGGACACGGAGATCGCTTCCCTGCGGCGGGAGATCCAGCTCCTCACCCGGGCCGTCGAGCGGCTGACTGACGAACCCCGCGGCCACGCGCGCCGCTGACCTTTCACCCGCGGGCTTCTCTGCCCGCTCACCCGAAGGAGAGAAGCACCATGGAGCGAGATCACATCATGCAGTTCTTCGCCTACGCCCACCTGCCCAGCCACCTGCAGGAGGTGTCCAAGCCCTTCGGCGAGCTCGCGGAGCAGGTGCACAGCAAGCTCCCGCGCAACCCCGAGCGCACCGCGGCCCTCCGCAAGCTCCTCGAGGCCAAGGACGCTGCGGTCCGCGCCCTCGTCGCGCAGTAGGCAGACACCCACTCGCCGTTCACCAAGGATCCCTCGTGCGATACCTCCTGCTGCTGCTGTCCCTCGTGTTGTCCCTCCCCGCCATGGCTGCCGAGTCCGAGGACGGGCTCTCCACCGGCGCCCTCGCTGTCGCCCTGGAGCCGGTGCTCGCCCAGGCTCCCACGGCCCAGGCCGTGCCCACGCTCTCCCTCGAGGAGGTTGCCCGGCTCCTGGTGCAGGCAATCTCCCACCGCGAGTGGGGGCTGCTCCTCTCCCTGCTCCTGGTGGGCGTGGTGCTCGTGCTCCGGAAGGTGGGGACTCGCTTCCTGCCCTGGCTCGGCACGGAGCGCGGTACCGCCACGCTGGCCGTGGTAGGCGGTACCAGCACTCTCCTGGCCCTGGCCCTCTCTCAGGGGCAGCCCTTCAGCCTGAGCCTCCTGGTGTCCTGCCTGCTGGGGGCGCTCACCGCCTCGGGCGCCTGGAGCGTGGGCAAGAGCCTCGCCACGCCCAGGGCGGTTCCCGCGTGCCTGCCCGAGGAAGTGGCGAACGGGACGTGCAAGCCGTGAAGAGCGCGCTCCTCCTCACGCTGGCGCTCGTGAGCTCCAAGGCTCTGGCGGACGATGGCCCTCGCCGTGAGCTGGCTCCCGGGGCTGGTGCCGTCCACGTCCAGGAGGGGAGAGCGCTCCTGCTGGAGCCGGACGGCAGCCTCGGCGCCGAGGTGCGGCTCCCCGCCGGCGTCTTCTACACGCTGCCGGGACACCAGCGCCTCACCGCGGCTTTCTCACAGCTCCAGGCTGAGAGGGTAGCGGGCCAGGCTCGGGCGGATGCCCTCCAGCAGGCCCTCACCCTGCGTTCCGCGCCGCCCGCTTCGGGGGTGGGGACGGGCGCGGTGGTGGTGGTGGCCGTGCTCCTCCTCGTGTCTGGGGGAGCTGTAGGGTTCGCGCTGGCGCGGTGAGGGCAGGCAGCAGCGGCCTGGGGCCGGCGCCGTATACCACCACGGCGCTGGCAAAGAACCCCGGGCCCTTCGCTCCCCCGAAGTCGACGCGGCCTCGCAGCTCCAGCAGCTCCACGTAGCCGAAGGCCTCCTCGAGCCGGTACCACCTCCCTGGGAGTGGGCCTTCGAGCTTTGCGGACGCCTGCACTCGGCACCGGCCCCAGACGAGATCGTGGTACCAGGCGGTGTCCGCCTTCACCGGCACCAGCATGGTGATGCGGTTGCCCAGGCGCTCCGCCCAGCCGCGGCCGTGCTCCACCCAGACGTCCGTGCCGGGCTTCTGGCCGTAGGGCGGGTTGCTCCACACGCTCCGCCCATCCCAGGGCCGAGTGAGGCCGCTCCGTTCCTCTGAAAAGAAGCGAGCACACCGCGCGTTTGCCCGCGATGCAGCCGCGTCCAGGTCGAATGTCAGCAGTTCATCCAGCGGCTCAAAGAGCCAGTCCGGGGTTCGCCAGACGCCCTTGCGAGGATCCGTGGCGCGCCTCATGGATGATCCAACCCGGATCCAACCTCTGATCCAACCTCTGCACGTCCACTTCTCGGCAAATTCCTCAGTCCTCCCGGCTGCTTGCTCGCCGATCCAACCGATCCAACCCTAACCCCGCACTCTTCTCCTGGACGCCGTGTCGCCCCTTCCCCATGCCTTTTGTGACTTTGAGGTTGGATCGGTTGGATCATGGCGAGAATCCCCTCTGAAAACAGCGATCCAACCTCCCCGTTTTTGAGGGTGGATCGGGTTGGATCAGGTTGGATCATGGCGCGGCCTCCCGCTGAAACGCCCCAGGCCGCACGTACACCCACCGGACACCCCCAGAGGGAACCCGTCTGCGCTTCTTCTCCCAGCCGAGCGCCGCCATCACCCCGCCCACGGCTGTCTCTGCGCTGCGACTGATCTTGTCGGCGTCCATATCCAGAACCTCGACGAGGATCTGGGCGCTCGAAACCTCTGCGTATACGGGGTGCTGCGCGAGCCAGTCACGGACCAGGTCCGTCCACGCGTGCTGCACCTCGTGGCGCTTGTTCTGCTCCGCGCGAAGCGCCTCTTCCTCATCTGTAAGCCACCATTTGTGGGTGTCACAGCGATCGTGCGGAAGGAGCGGCCGGCACTCATCGCAGCTCTGGGCAGCCGCGTAGATGCTCGACGCCTCCGCCCAGAGCTGCGGACGGTGCTTGCGAACCCAGTCGAAGTTGATGCGGCCTGCAACCTCTATCGTCCAAAACCGCCTGTTTCCTGTCGTGTCCCCGAGGTAGTCCCGAGGGTTGCTGGTTCCGACGATGACGCAGTGCCGCGGCGCCTTGGCGATGCTCTTCGCGTAGGGTGCGCGAAACAGATCGACGCGGGCCGAGAGGAACCCCTTGATGGACTCATGGTCACGCGCTCGGCGCATTGCCTCAAGTTCTGCCCACTCCACAATCCAGGCCTCTCTCATCACGAGCTTGCCGTCCTTGTCCCCCGGGTGGACAGGCGTGTCTGTGAACCAGTCGCCAGCCAAGATCTCGAAGAAGGTGCTCTTCCTGTCACCCTGGTCTCCTACGAGCACCAAGACGGTGTCCACCTTGCACCCCGGGGAGAATGCGCGCGCAACAGCGGAGACCATCCACCTCACCAGGAGCCTGCCGGCGAAGGAGGCGGCCTCGTGCCCCAGCGCGAGCGGCAACTCGACCTCGATGCGCTCGTGGCCATCCCACACAAGTTCCCTCAGCCAATCGCGCACCGGGTGGACGGGGCGGCGCCGCGCCAGCACGGCAAGCGCCTTGGCGATCTCCTCCTCGGAGAACTTCAACGGCTTGCCGTCCGTGCTGCGTCCTTGGGCTTCGAGGCCGAGGCGGATGGTGGAGAGGTCCACATCAGAAATCTCCTGGCCCCCATACCGCACGCGCCAGGTCATCTCGCACCAGGCGAACTCCCCGCGGCCGCCCATGACAGCCTCGCGGTGGCTGGGGTCATCCAGAAGCGTGCACAGCGTGGTGAAGTCCTGGGCGTAGTGCTCGGTGCGGACCTCCGCGGGGATGGGCACAGCCAGGCCTTGCACCAGCAGAGGCCGCTCCTCCGCCGGCGCCTCGTCCCCAGGCTCCGGCAGGGACGCCTTGCGCACCTCGGCCGGCGGCCACTCGGCGTCCGGGTGGGCTTGGCGCCACGCGGCGACGTCCTTGTACTCCTCATGGGTGGCGACGAGGACAACCCGCGCGCCGCGCGCGACGAGCATCTGCCTGAGGCGGACGAACTCCCGCCGGCTCTCGTTCTTCGGCCTGTCATTCTTGACGAAGAGGGCGAAGAGCTTGCCGTCGATGGGAATCCCCGCCGCCTCGAGCTCCTTCGCGAGCCTGGGAAGGAGAGAGCGCGACGGCGCCCCCACCACACAGACGCCATCCATGGAGGAAGTCCACCCGAGCACGGCCAGGGTGTCCGTGAGCCCCTCAGCGACGCAGACGAGAGTCGAGTTCTCCACCCTGTGAGGCGCGCCGAGGAAGGCCCCAGCCATGGCGCTGCCCTTCACGCTCCGGGTGACAGACTCGTCCCCGCGGGCCTCGCGCGCCAGGCGCACCAACAACCCTCGCTTGTCGCCGAGCACATCCGTCAGCGGGCTGGCGATGAGGTACCCCGCGCGGAAGAGGCCCAGCAGGCTCCGGTTGGGGACTTCGGCGTGGGTGAAGCGGACGAGCTGCTCGGTGTTGGCGTCCCACAGCCCACGCGTGCCGAGGTACGCGTCACCGCCACCTGACACCGGCGAGAGGGCGGTCCAGAGACTCTCCACCTCCTCAGGTGTGAGCTTGCCGGGTTCGGCTGAGCCAGTAGGCGGCACGAGGCGGATGGTCATGTGCCGCCTACCGAGGCAGCCGGCGGCGCACGCCATGCCTTCGGCGCAGACTCCGTGAAGCCACTCGCCCACCGGTAGATGAAGGGCGCCTTCTCTCCGTGCTTGCGCACCATGGCCTCATAGAATGCCCTGCGCCCCGAGCTGTCCGTGTCGAAGCGGTACCGCAGCGCCCACTTCTCCGCCCGCTGCTCTGCCGTCGAGCGCGCCTTGGCCGGCGCCGGGGCGCCGTCCGCGCCGATCTCCTTCCGCGCGGCCGCGGGCTCGTACACCAGCTGCAGCTCCTTCGGGGTGGGGGAGTAGCCACAGGCATCGCACGGCCACCGCGAGGTGATGCTGTTGCACGCGGCGCAGCGCAGCCGCCGGGCCGCCCCCTCCTTCTTGCTCTTGCGCGCCCCGCGGGAGGACTCCTGGGGGTTGAAGTCCCGCTCCGCGTACGGGTGGCCATGGGCCGCGAGGCACCCGGCGTGATCGTGGAGCCTCGCCAGGCGCTTCACGTTGGCCGAGCCGCACACCTCGCACACGGGCGAGAGCGCCGAGCTGGGCGCGTGGCAGTCGAGGCAGCAGGGCCTGAGCACTCGTCCCACCATCTGCAGGTAGAGGGAGGTGGAGAGGGTGGGGCGCGCGAGGATGCACACCTCGAGCTCGGGGCAGTCGAAACCCTCGGTGAGGACGTTGCAGTTGGAGACGAGCAGCGTCTGCCCGGAGCGGAGTCGGCGGAGGATGGCGTCCCTCTCTGAGGTGGGCATGGTGCCGTCCACGTGCTCGGCCGGGACTCCCGCCTTGCGGAACTCCTCCACCATGAGCTGGCTCTGCTCCACCGTGACGGTGAAGAGCACGGTGCGCTTGCCGGCTGCGTGCAGGAGCCACTCGGAGACGATGTCCCCCACCACCCGCTGCGAGGTGGCGGACGCCTGCAGGTCCTTGGCGAGAAAGTCCCCGCCGCTCACCCGCGCCCCGTCGGTGTTGATGGCCTCGTACTCCCACCCTCCCACTGGGGTGAGGAACCCCTCGTCCCGGAGCTGCCGCGGCGTCGTGGCCACCACGTGCGCGTCGAAGACGTCCGACAGGCCCTGGCCGTCGAGGCGCCACGGGGTTGCGGTGAGGCCCACCACCCGGGCGTTCGGCCACCTCACGAGGAGTCGCCCGTACTGGTTCTTCACGGTGGCGTGGTGGCCTTCGTCGATGAACAGCAGATCCACCCGCTCGAGCACACCACTGCGCTGAGAGAGCGTCTGCACGGAGCCCACCTGCACCTGGTGCTGCAGCGCCGGGCGGATGCCCGCCATGATGACGCCGTGCGGGACGCCGAAGCGCCGCAGCTTGTCGCAGGTTTGCAGGATGAGCTCACGGCGATGGGCCAGGAAGAGGGTGCGGCTGCCCTTCTCAGTGGCGCCGCGGATGATCTCACTCGCCACCACTGTCTTGCCCCCGCCGGTGGGCATCACTATGAGTACCCGCTTCGCGCCGCGGCGCACGTGCGCACGGGCAGCTTCGATGGCCTGATCCTGGTAGGGGCGGAGGTGCACGGGCCTATCCCCGCTCGGCCGCCCGGAGCGTGCGAACCGCCGCGATCAGCTCGCTCGACGAGGCCTCATCGAGATCCGTCACGAACGACGTGACGTGGCTGCGGCAGGAGCACGTCCAGCGGTAGGTTCTCTGGCTGCCGAGCACGTTGACGAGCCGGGCCCTGATTCGCGTCGCCCCAAGCTCCTTCAGCTTTGCCCGGGTGGTGGCCACCAGCTCGCGGTGAGCAACACGCTGCTTCACCCGGGCATCGACGGCGGCCTTCTTGGCGTTGGCGCGCTCCAGCGCGAGGACGCGGAGCTGCTCAGCGAGCTCGGCGGCGCTCACCGCTCTCACGTCGAGTGGGTGCTCGCCCTTGTACGGCCGGAAGCGGCACCTCCAGATGCCGTTGTCGAGGACCTTGAGGCTCGTTGCCTTGGCCTCCCTCACAGCCTCCTCCGCGACGTTCAAGTCGGCCTTGTGCTTCGCCAGGAGCTTGTCGATCTGAGCGAAGGGGTTAGCCATGGCGGACCACCCCCCCCCGATTTGCAGACGTCTGCAACCGAGAGCGGCTCATGACCGGCCCTCCCGGTAAATAACCATGGGCAGGTCACCCCTCAGGTAGAGCGGGTGCCCTGGGCTGCCGTCCTTGCCCACCTTCAAGGCGTAGACAGGAACGATGGGCGCGAGGAGCCGGAGGACGTTGAAGGCGCGCTCGCGGACGGCCTGGGACTTCGACTGCCCAGCCAGGGCGCCCCATGCGGCAAGGACACGCCCTGCGGTGCGGATGCCGTCAAGGATGGCCGAGTCGTTCTCGGGGCCAATCGGGTCAACGAGAAGGTCCAGGCCCTTGGGGTTCGTGTCCCGCCAAGCGCACAGATTGAGCATGAGCAGCGCGCCAAACCCGTCCCGCTTGGCGAAGCCGATGCAGCGGCGGATTGTCGGGTCGTCCACCGACTCATCAGCTGTGCTCGGGTTGTGGCCGATGACGGCGAGTGCCGGGCCATCGGCCCAGCGGCGCCCGAGGGCGTAGCGGTACCCTCCGCACTCACTGAACGTGGCCCAGGACGGGTGGCATGTTGCGCCACCGCAGGTGCACATGCCGTCTGGGTGGCGGATGTGGAGGACTGGGATCTGGGCGCTCACGGCAGCACCCGAGCCATCGTCCACCACCACGTCCGTGTCCGGAGGCGCGTCCGAACGTAGAGCATGTGCGGGCGGAGCCGGCCCCTGCGCTCCTGAGCAGGGCTGAACCGTGACGGGCTGAAGTCGCACCGCGTGTTGCGTGCGTCGAGGTCCTGGATCAGGGCCTTGCAGCGCCGCCAGTGCGCGCACATGCCACAGGACTCTCCTGGAGGAAGGGCCCCGTCGCCGTTGTGGCGCCCCCGTGGCGGAATAGTTGACGTGCTACCCGGATCTGCCTGAATCTGCCCTTGGGCGACGGCGATGCCGTTGGGGCCCTTCCTGATTCCTAAACCGCAGGTCACAGGTTCGATTCCTGTCGGGGTCACTCCCTTTTCTCTCGCAGCGCGGCCGATGCTCGCGAACCTTCACAACGCGGACATCCCGCGCCCGATCCTCGAGGTCCTCCGCCGCCTGCGCGAGCTGGGGTTCGCCGTCTTCCTCGTCGGCGGCTGCGTCCGGGACATGGTCCGCGGCGTCCCTCCCAAGGACTTCGACGTCACCACCAGCGCTCACCCCCATGAAGTCCAGGGCGCGTTCAAGAAGGTCATCCCCACGGGCATCCAGCACGGGACCGTCACCGTCGTCATCGGTGGCAACCATGTGGAGGTCACCACCTTCCGCAGCGAGGGCGACTACCACGACGGGCGCCGCCCCAGCTCCGTCAAGTTCGAGAGCGACATCACCGAGGATCTCTCCCGCCGGGACTTCACCATCAACGCCATGGCCTACGATCCCATCAGCCGGGAGCTCGTCGACCCGTTCGGCGGCCAGGCCGACCTGCAGGCCCACGTCATCTGCTGCGTGCGCAATGCACTCGAGCGCTTCTCCGAGGATGGCCTGCGTCCCATGCGCGCCGTGCGCTTCGCGGCCGTGCTCGGCTTCACGCTCGAGCCCGCCACCCGGGCCGCCATTCCTCCCACGCTCCCGGTGTTCCGGAAGGTCGCGCTGGAGCGCGTCCGTGAGGAGTTCGTCAAAGTGCTCCTCTCTCCTCGCGCCGAGTCCGGCATCCTGCTGCTGGCGGACACCGGGCTGCTCGAGGTCTTCCTCCCCGAGCTGGCTCGGGCCGAGTCTGAGGCCGCACGTCTGGCTCGCACCGCCGCCCATAGCGCGCCGGCCGAGGTGGAGATCCGGCTGGCAACCCTGCTGGCGGATCTCGTCAGCGGACCTCTGGCTCGTGACATCGGCATCCGGCTCAAGTTCCCCAACAAGGTCGCGGACACGGTGGGCCTTCTGGTCGAGCAGGCTGCACTCGAGAATCGCATCGGAGAGGGCGACCCGGCGCTCCGACGCCTGCTCGCCCGCCTAGGACTCGGCCAGCTGGAGTCCTTGCTCGCGGTCGCGCACACGCGGATCCAGGTCCGAGTGCCGGAGCGGCTCTCCGACTTCATTCGGCTCCAAGAGCGGTTGCGGGCCCTTGCCGCCGCGAAGCCTCCCCTGAGCGCTAAGGAGCTCGCGCTCACAGGCGGAGACATCATGGCCACGCTCGGTGTCGGCCCTTCGCCCATTGTCGGGGAGGCTACCCGGTTCCTCCTCGAGTCCGTCCTGGATGAGCCCTCCATTAATCAGCCTGAGAAGCTGAAGGAGCTGCTGAGAGCCTGGCAGGCAGGGAAGGGGAGCGCCTAGGGTAGTAGACCTTCTGCCCAGCTTGCCCTAGGAGGGAGAGCGGGTGTGCTTCCTGTCTGGAAGCGTGCGGAACCCCCGTCCGCGAGTCGCACCCGGGCAGGCCGGTGTGTAGGAAGAAGGATGTCATGCGAGTCGTCATTGCCATGAGCGGTGGAGTGGACTCCTCGGCCGCCGCCGCGCTCCTCAAGGAGCAGGGTCACGAGGTGATCGGCATCACGCTGCGGGTCTGGTCCTACGAGGGCAAGGCCCAGTGTGGCAGTTGCTGCAGCCCCGATGACATCGATGACGCGCGCGCCGTCGCCCAGACGCTCGGGATCCCCTTCTACGTGGCCAACGCCGAGGAGATCTTCAAGGACCGCGTCATCAACCCCTTCGTCCAGTCCTACCTCGGCGGCCGCACCCCCATCCCCTGCGTCGGCTGCAACCGGGACGTGAAGTTCAACTTCCTCCTCAAGCGCGCCCGCGCCCTGGGCGCCCGGCTCGCCACCGGCCACTACGCCCGCGTCGAGAACGAGAGCGGGCGCCACGTCCTGCGCAGGGCCCGGGATCTCGCCAAGGACCAGAGCTACTTCCTCTTCACGCTCGGCCAGAGCGAGCTGTCCGACGTCCTCTTCCCCGTGGGGGACATGACCAAGGCCGAGGTCCGCGCTGTCGCCGAGCGCCACCAGCTGCCCACCAGCCACAAGCCGGAGAGCATGGAGATCTGCTTCGTGCCGGATGGCGACTACGCCGGCTTCGTGGAGAAGGTGGCCGGGCCACAGCCAGCCGGAGACATCGTCGACACCGAGGGCCACGTCCTTGGCACCCACGCCGGCATCCACCGCTTCACCGTGGGCCAGCGGCGAGGGCTCAACCTCGGCGGCGGTGAGGCCCGCTACGTCCAGCGCATCGAGCCGGAGACAAACCGCGTCGTCGTCGGCCCCGCCACCGCCACCGGGCGGGACTCGTTCGGGCTGCTGCAGCCGCATTGGGTGGATGCACCTCCGCCGCCGGACCAGACCGTCGAGGTCCGCATCCGCCATCGCCACGTGGGAGCTCCCGGCCGAGTGGAGATCTCCCGGCATGGGCTGGTCTCCGTGAAGCTCGACGAGCCGGCACGGGCGGTCACGCCAGGACAGGCTGCGGTGTTCTACGATCGCGATCGCGTGCTCGGCGGAGGCTGGATCGTCTGACCGGGCAGGAGGTGGGCATGACGCGTCACCCTGGCGTTCTCTGGATGGCGATCCTCGCGTTGGCGGGAGGCTGCAAGAAGGAGCCGGCCACGCTCATCGCGGGCCTGCACTCCGCGGGGGCTCCGGTACTGCGCGTCATCGGCGAGGAGAAGCGTCCCATCCCCGTGGGCGCGCACCTGCTCTCGGATGAGCACATCATCGCCACCGGCCCCGCGCTCCTCGAGTACTTCGGCGGCGGAATGCGCTTCCTCGACAATGGAGACGAGCTCGACGTGGGAGAGGCGGACGAGGCGAAGCTGCTCGGCCCCAACATCCCCACGCGACGGTGGGTGGCGGGCGCCGTCCAGCAGCTCCCTCCCTCCCAGCGGCTCGTGGCGGCGCGCTACACCAACATCGAGAAGACCCCGCCCATGGCCAACACCGAGCTCACCGCGGCCGACTACTTCAAGGCCTTCTTCACCCCCAACGGCATGGAGAAGCTCGGCTCCGGTCCTCGCGCGGAGGGGCCCTCCAAGCCACTGCCCGCGCCGCCCTTCCGGCCCAAGGTCCCCTCCATCCATGCGGGACCTCTGGGGGAAGGCGGGCTCATCGCCAACGTGGAAGATGGCTTCGCGGTGGCCGAGACGGACGAGCTCACCACCGCAGTGCTGCTCGAGGATCGGGAGATCCCTCTGGGCAATACCGTCCGACTGATCCTCCCGGATGGCGCCGAGCTGACGCTCCGCACCGCCGAGGGCAAGGAGCTGGAGCTCGAAGGCCCGATGGATCTGCGCCTGCGGTGAGCCAGCGGAGGCTCGGGTTCGTGTCACCCCCCGTCTGTAGAGTGGGCGCGACCATGACCAAGAGCCAGCTCATCGAGCGCATCGTGGAGAAGGCCCCTCATGTCCCTCCCCGCCGCATCGAGGCCATCGTCAACGCGGTCTTCGAGCGCATGACCCAGGCGCTGAAGGCCGGAGAGCGCATCGAGCTGCGAGGGTTCGGCTGCTTCGCGGTCAAGTCCCGCCCCGCGCGCCTCGCGCGCAACCCCAAGACCGGTGCTCCCGTGGCGCTGAAGCAGCGGGTCGCCGTGTCCTTCGCCCCGGGCAAGGAGCTGCGTGAGCGCATCAACCGTGCACGCTCCCGGCTCCAGGACGACCTTCCTGGGCCCGCTCACCTCCCGCGGATGTCCGTTCTACGGGTACCGGCGCTCGCCTCTCACCTTGGCTCCGGCAGTGAGGTGGCTCCGCGAATTTGACCGACCCCAGGGTGGAGCGTACCTTTCAGAGCGTTGGCGCTACAGGCCGCAACACGGGATGTACCCCGGCCGGATCGCCAGCGCACGAGGAACGCCAAGACCATGCGGGATGCTCATCGGATGAAGGAGAAGTTCGACGTCTCCCTCGACAATCGGCAGATCGTCAGCTTGTTGATCGCGGGGATCGTCGTGATGGGCGCCGTGTTCGTGCTCGGTGTCGTGGTGGGCAAGAAGCTCGCCGGCAACGCCGAGGCCTCCGCGGCGCCGGATCTGCTCTCGGCGCTCGACGCCAATGCCGAGGCGCTCCAGGAGGCCCAGAAGGAGCCACCGCTGACCTTCCAGGACGAGCTCACCCGGAAGTCCGCCGAGCCCGAGCCGAAGCCCGCCAAGCCCGCAGCGCCCAAGCCCGCAGCGCCCAAGCCCGCTGCCTCTGCCACCGCGACCCCGGCGCCCAAGCCCGCCCCGGTTCCGGCCGCCCCGGCCGAGAAGCCGGACACGGCCTCCAACTCCGCTGATGACGAGCTCGCCGCGCTGGCGGCCGTCGAGCGTCCCCATGCTCCCACCCCTTCTCCGACCGAGAAGCCCGCCTCTTCGCCAGCCCCGGCTCCCACGGCTGCTCCCAAGCCCACTCCGGGCGCGGTGGCCGAGGAGACCGTCCCTACCCGGACGGCCACTCCCGCGGGTGGAGGGCTGAAGGAGGCCATCGCTCGCGCCACCCAGCGCCCCGCCGAGGCCGTCCCCGGAGGCGCCTTTACCCTCCAGCTCTCCGCATCCCAGAGCCGGGAGGAGGCCGACCGCTTCGCCGCACGGTTGCGCGACCGGGGCTATGCCCCATATATCGTCGCCGCCGAGGTGGCCAACAAGGGCACCTGGTACCGCGTCCGCATGGGGAGCTTCCCCACCAAGGAGGCGGCGACGCGTTACCTGACGGATTTCAAGCGTGAGACCCAGCTCGATGCGTTCGTGGCCGGGACGAACTAGAGCGGTCCAGGAAGAGCAGGAAGGGACATGACGGCGACGAGGCGGGTGGAGAAGCCCTGGGGCTACGAGCTGATCTGGGCTCACACCGAGCGCTATGTGGGCAAGCTCCTGCACGTGAAGCAGGGCCACAAGCTCAGCCTGCAGTACCACAACCAGAAGGACGAGACGATCCACGTCCAGAGCGGCAAGCTGCTCTTCGTCGTCGACGAGGGCCAGGGACTCATCGAGAAGGAGATGAACCCCGGCGAGAGCTACCACATCAAGCCGCTCACCAAGCACCGCATGGTCGCGCTCACCGACTGTGACATCCTCGAGGTCAGCACCCCCGAGCTGGAGGACGTCGTCCGGCTCGAGGACTCGTACGGCCGCGCCGGCACGAGCAAGGCGTAGGGCGGTAGCAGGAGAGGGGAGGGCCTCGCCCGAGGCCTACTGGGAGTTGGGGTTCTTCGTCCAGCGATCCACGTTCCCGTCGCTGTCCAGATCATCCCCGATCCGGTCCACCTGGCCGTTCTCCCAGTACTCCCAGTTGTCCACCCGGCTGTCGCCGTTGGTGTCCCGCTCCTTGCGGGCCAGCTTCCCCTTCTCGTAATAGAGCCACACGTCCGCCTTGCCGTCGCCGCTCACGTCGCGCTCGGTGCGGGTGTTCACGCCCTTCTCGTAGAACAGGACCGAGTCCACCTTGCCGTCGAAGTCCTGGTCCATCGACTCGCGCACCTTCTCCTCGCGCTCGTTGTAGTACTGGGTGATGTCGACCCGGCCGTCCCCGTTGAAGTCGATCTCCTTGCGCACCATGCGCTCGCGATCCTGGCCGTCCGCACCCTTCGCCGCGACGGAGTACGTCCACACGTCCGGCTTGTAGTCGCGGTTCACATCCAGCTCTTTGACTTTCTCGCCCTCCGCACGCTCGGGTCGGATCGGCTCCGGCGTGTAGCGGGGAGTCCCGATGGGCTCGGCCTCGGCGACCGGCCTCTTCCCAGCCTTGTCACCCGAGCAACCAACCAGCGCCATCAGGGTCCAGATGCCTACATAACCCCATGATTTCATTGGAGACCTGCCTGCGGGCGCCACTTTCTTCACGGGCCACGTCATTCCATATATTTTCACATATCGCCATGGCCCGAAAGAAGATCAGCACCACCATCTACATCACCCCAGAGCAGAACGAGCGCCTCAAGGCGCTGAACCAGAAGACCAAGGTGCCCGTGGCCGAGTACATCCGGCAGGGCATCGATCTGGTGCTCGACAAGTACAAGGCGCAGCTGCCCGGCCAGGCGACTTTCGACGAGCTGTCCTAGGCGGGCCAAGGGGTGACGGGCATGCGAGGCAAGCGGGCTGCGGTGCTCGGGGGTGCGGGCTTTGTGGGATCCCACCTGTGCGAGCGGCTGTTGGATGACGGCGCCGCCGTGGTGGCAGTAGACAACTTCCTCACCGGCGCGGAGGAGAACCTGCGAGGGCTGCGCGCGCGGCCTGGGTTCGAGTTCCTGAAGCAGGACATCGTGGAGGGGCTCTCGGTGCAAGGGCCCTTGGACTACGTCTTCAACCTGGCCTCTCCTGCCTCTCCCATCGACTACGCGCAGCTGCCGCTGGAGACGCTCCGGGTGGGCTCTCTCGGCACGGAGAACGGGCTGAGGCTGGCCGAGGCCCGAGGGGCGGTGTTCCTCCAGGCCTCGACTTCTGAGGTGTACGGCGATCCGCTGGTCCACCCCCAGCACGAGGGCTACTACGGCAACGTCAACCCCATTGGCCCGCGCGCCGTGTACGACGAGGCCAAGCGCTATGCGGAGGCACTCACCTCTGCCTATGCGCGGGTGCGCGGGGTGAAGACGCGCATCGTCCGCATCTTCAACACCTACGGGCCGCGGATGCGCCTGAATGACGGCCGGGTGGTGCCGGCCTTCGTGAGCCAGGCCCTGCGCGGCGAGGACTTCACTGTCTTCGGGGATGGTACGCAGACGCGCTCGTTCTGCTACGTGAAGGATCTGGTGGAGGGGCTGGTGCGCCTGGCCCTGTCGGACGTGACGGAGCCGGTGAACATCGGCAACCCGCAGGAGATGACCATCCTCCAGTTCGCCGAGGCGGTACGGGCCGCCGCGGGCGGGGGAGGGAAGATCCTCTACCAGCCGCTGCCCCAGAATGATCCCAAGCAGCGCAAGCCGGACATCACCCGGGCGCGGACCCTGCTGGGCTGGGAGCCCCGGGTGTCCCTGGAGGAAGGTCTGCGGGAGACCATCTCCTACTTCCGCACCATTGCCAGCCCCCGGGATGGTTCTTAAGTTGGCGGCACCTTTGTACATTTTCGAGCCACGGGCGGTGGCGGGAGCTTGAGCGTGAAAGTGCTGGTGACGGGAGGGGCGGGCTTCATCGGGTCGCACGTGTGCGATGCATTCCTGCGCGCGGGACACGAGGTGATTGCCCTCGACAACCTGTCGAGCGGCCGGCGCGAGAACCTGGATCCGCGGGTGCGCTTGGTCGTCCAGGACATTCGCAGCCCCGAGGCCGCCGAGCTCATCCGCTCCCAGCGCCCGGACGTGCTCTGCCACCTGGCCGCGCAGATGGACGTGCGGCGCAGCGTGGAGGATCCGCGCTTCGATGCAGAGACCAACATCCTGGGCATGCTCAACCTGCTGGAGGCCTCGCGCATCGCCGGGGTGAAGAAGGTCCTCTTCAGCTCCACCGGTGGTGCCATCTACGGCGAGCAGGATGTCTTCCCCGCGCCGGAGTCCCACGCGACGCGGCCTGTGTCCCCGTACGGCGTCTCCAAGGCCTCAGGCGAGCTCTACCTGGGCTACTACCGGGCCCAGTACGGTCTGCCCTACGTGGCCCTGCGGTATGCCAACGTCTACGGGCCCCGGCAGAACCCCCACGGCGAGGCGGGCGTGGTCGCCATCTTCAGCCAGCGCCTGGTCGCCAGCCGGGAGTGCACCATCTTTGGGGACGGTGGGCAGACACGCGACTTCGTCTTCGGGCCGGATGTGGCCCGGGCCAACCTGCTGGCCTTCGAGAAGGACTTCGTGGGCGCCATCAACATCGGCACCGGTATCGAGACGAGCATCAACCAGCTCTACGCCGGGTTGGCCGAGGCGGCGGGCTCGAGCCTGCCGGTGACGCATGCCCCGGGCAAGCCGGGCGAGCAGCGGCGATCCTGCATCGACGCAACCCTGGCCAAGAAGGTGCTCGGCTGGGAGCCGACCGTGGGACTCGCCGAGGGGCTGCGCAAGACCGTGGAGTACTTCCGGGCCAAGGCGCGTGAGCCGGCTCGGGCGTCCGGCTAGCTCTCGGATGCATGGATTTTGGACGGGTTCGGTGTTACTCACGCGCGCTTCGACGTACAGCGCAGAGCCCACAATTCCATGCCGGCCGAAAACGCCCACATCCGCAACTTCTGCATCATCGCCCACATCGACCATGGGAAGTCGACGCTGGCCGACCGTCTCCTCGAGAAGACGGGGACGCTGACCAAGCGAGAGTCCCAGGCCCAGTTCCTGGACAACATGGACATTGAGCGCGAGCGGGGCATCACCATCAAGGCCCAGTCCGTGCGGATGAACTACAAGGCCAAGGATGGGCAGCAGTACGTCCTGAATCTCATCGACACGCCGGGCCACGTGGACTTCGCCTACGAGGTCAGCCGCTCGCTGGCCGCCTGTGAGGGGGCGCTGCTGGTGGTGGATGCGAGCCAGGGCGTGGAGGCTCAGACGCTCGCCAACGTCTACATGGCGCTGGATCACAACCTGGAGATCATCCCCGTCATCAACAAGATCGATCTGCCGAGCGCGGACGTGGCGCGCACGCGGGAAGAGATCGAGGACGTGATCGGCATCGACGCGTCCGTGGCCGTGCCGGCCTCCGCCAAGGAGGGCATCGGCATCGAGGACATCCTCGAGGCGGTGGTCCACACCGTGTCGCCTCCCAAGGGCGATCCGGACGCGCCGCTCAAGGCCCTCATCTTCGACAGCTGGTACGACAACTACCGCGGCGTGGTGACGCTGGTGCGCGTGCTGGAGGGCACGCTCAAGCTCAAGCAGAAGATCAAGCTGTTCAGCAACAACAAGGTCTTCGAGGTGCAGGAGCTGGGCGTGTTCAGCCCCTTCTCCCGGCCCGTGCAGCAGCTGATGGCTGGCGAGGTGGGCGTCCTCGTGGCCAACATCAAGGAGCTGCAGGACGCCAAGGTGGGTGACACCGTGACGGAGGAGGCTCGCCCCACGGAGACTCCCTTCCCGGGCTTCAAAGAAGTGAAGCCCATGGTGTTCAGCGGCATCTTCCCGGTGGACTCCGCGGAGTACGAGGGCCTGCGCGACGCGCTGGCCAAGCTCAAGCTGAACGACTCGGCCTTCACCTACGAGCCCGAGTCCTCCACGGCGCTGGGCTTCGGGTTTCGCTGCGGCTACCTGGGCCTGCTGCACATGGAGATCGTCCAGGAGCGCCTGGAGCGCGAGTACAACCTCAACCTCATCACCACGGCGCCCTCGGTGGTGTACCGCATCACCACCAGCAAGGGCGACACGCTCCTCATCGACAACCCGGCCAAGCTGCCGCCGGTGCAGAACATTGAGAAGTTCGAGGAGCCCATCCTCACCTGCCACATCCACGTGCCCAACGAGCACCTGGGCGCCATCCTCAAGCTGTGCCAGGACCGGCGCGGCGTGCAGAAGGACATGAAGTACCTGGGCTCCAGCGGCCAGCGCGTGCAGGTGACGTACGAGATGCCGCTGGCCGAGGTGGTGTTCGACTTCTTCGACAAGCTCAAGAGCGTGTCTCGCGGCTATGCCAGCCTCGACTACGAGCTGGCCGGCTACCTCGAGGCGGATCTGGCCCGGCTGGACATCCTCATCAACGGCGAGCCCGTGGATGCGCTGAGCGTAATCGTCCACCGCGAGCGCGCCTACCTGCGCGGCCGCGAGGTGTGCCAGAAGCTCAAGGAAGTCATCCCCAAGCAGATGTACGAGGTGGCCATTCAGGCGGCCATCGGCGCGAAGATCATCTCCCGTGAGACGATCTCCGCCATGCGAAAGAACGTGCTCGCCAAGTGCTACGGTGGTGACATCAGCCGCAAGCGCAAGCTGCTGGAGAAGCAGAAGGAGGGCAAGAAGCGCATGAAGCAGGTGGGTACGGTGGAGATCCCCCAGGAGGCCTTCCTGGCCGTCCTGAAGACGGAGGACTAGATGACCGCCGTGACCACACCGGTGAAGCTGGGAGAAGTCCTGTCCGCCCGCCGGACGCCAGAGCAGCTGCGGGCCCGGCGCCTGCTCATGTGGCGGCAGCTCCTCACCAGCCTCTGGGCGCCGCTGACGCTGGTCGGGCTCTTCTTCATCCCGTACCTGTTCCTCATCGAGAACATCCCCTCGTCCGCCTCCTGGGCCAAGCCGGCCATGCAGTACTTCGGCGCGGCGATGTTCTTCTCCTGGGCCGGGCTGCTCACGTGGCGCCTGGTCTCCAAGCGCGAGGGGGCGCTGCGCAAGTTCCGCCACGAGGCGCGAGAGCTGTTCCTCGAGGCCGAGCGCGTCTTCGCGCGCCTCCCCGGCAAGCTGCCGCCCAACGCGGCCGAGCGCATCGCCGAGCAGGCCGTCCGCGTGGAGGATGCCTCCCTGGCCGCGGACGTGCCCCAGTTGGAGAAAGAAGTCAGGGCGCTGGACAAGCTCCACGAGGAGCTGTTCGCCGCTCACCGGAAGCAGTCCACCTGGGACACCGTCTCCGGCTTCGCCAAGGCGCTGGTCATCGCGCTGCTCATCCGCACCATCTTCATCGAGCCGTACCGCATCCCCTCCGGCTCCATGCTCCCGACGCTGGAGATCGGCGATCAGGTCTTCGTCAACAAGTTCATCTACGGGGTGCGCATCCCGTTCATGAACGTGGTGCCGTTCCAGTTCGTCCGGCCGCCGGCGCGCGGGGATGTGATCGTCTTCAACAACCCCATCGAGACGGACAAGGACTTCATCAAGCGCGTGGTGGGCCTGCCGGGAGAGCGGATCGAGGTCATCAACGAGGTGATCCACGTCAACGGCGTGCCGCAGCAGCGCACCCTCGTCTCGGACGACTTCATCGTGCGCAACCTGTCCTTCAAGAACGAGTGGGAGGACGACTCCACCGTGCTCTACCAGGAGCGCCTGGATGAGGTGGTCCACGCGGCGCTCCAGTCTCCCCACCACCCTCACGGCCACATCACCGAGGGGCCCTTCATCGTTCCCGAGGACCACGTCTTCGTGATGGGCGACAACCGCGACAACAGCTCGGACAGCCGCGTGGGGTTCGTGGGCCAGGGCCACCCGCCGGCCTACGTGCCCTACGGGCACATCAAGGGCAAGGCGATGGTGGTGTGGCTGTCGCTGGGCTACGGCGGTCTGCTGAGCAGCCTCTTTGATGGCACGGGCCTGCGCCTGGACCGCTTCTTCGAGCCCGTCCGGTGAGGGCTTCGGCGAGGGCTTCAGTGATGCTTGACGCTCTGCGGTAGCGCTGCTAGGGCGCGACCCGGGTCTATGCGACACCTCCTCGGAATCGAAGGCTGGCGGCGAGAAGAGATCGAGACGCTGCTCGACCGGGCCGAGGCTCACCTGCCCGGGGGCTCGGCACAGTCCTCCGTGCTCCAGGGCAAGGTGGTGGCCAACCTCTTCTTCGAGGACTCCACCCGCACCCGCACCTCCTTCGAGATGGCCGCCAAGATGCTGGGCGCCCAGGTGCTCAACTGGACGGCCCAGGGCTCCTCCGTCTCCAAGGGAGAGACGCTGCTGGACACCGTGCGCAACATCGAGGCCACGGGCCCGGTGGCGCTCGTCATCCGGCACCGCTCCTCGGGAGCCCCCCACCTGGTGGCCCAGCACGTGCGCTGTGCCGTCATCAACGCCGGGGATGGCACCCACGAGCACCCCTCGCAGGCGCTGCTGGATGCCTTCACGCTGCGGCGGCACTGGGGGAGGCTGGACGGCCGCACGGTGCTGATCGTCGGGGACATCCTCCACAGCCGCGTGGCGCGCTCGAACATCCTCTGCCTGACGGCGCTCGGGGCGCGGGTGGTGGCGTGCGGACCTCCGACGCTGCTGCCCGTGGGCCTGAGGGAGCTGGGCGCCGACGTGACGACGGACCTGGATGCGGCGCTGCCCAAGGCGGACGCGGTGATGTGCCTGCGTCTCCAGCTCGAGCGGCAGACGGAGTCCTTCTTTCCCTCCACCCGCGAGTTCTCCCGCCTCTTTGGCCTCACCGCGGCGCGGACCGAGCGGATGAAGCCAGAGGCGCTCGTCATGCACCCCGGTCCCATCAACCGTGGCGTAGAGCTGGCTCCGGCCGTGGCGGACGGGGCCCGCAGCGTCATCCTGGAGCAGGTGGCCAACGGGGTCGCCGTGCGCCGGGCCATCCTGGAGGTGTGCTCGTGAGCGCCTCGGTCCTCTTCAGCCGCGGCCGGGTCATCGATCCGCGCAACCAGATCGACGGTGTGCGCGACGTGCTCGTCCGGGACGGCAAGGTGGCCGCGGTGTCCGAGGCGCCGCTGCAGATCCCGGACGCCGAGGTAGTGGATGCGCGCGGGCACTGGGTGCTCCCGGGCTTCATCGATCTGCACGTGCACCTGCGCGAACCGGGCGAGGAGGGGAAGGAGACCATCCTCACCGGGTGCCGGGCGGCGGTGGCGGGCGGCTTCACCGCGGTGGTGGCCATGCCCAACACCAAGGTCGTCAACGACAGCGCCCTGGTGACGGAGCTGGTGCTGGCGCGCGCTCGGGCGGCCCGGCTCTGCCACGTCTACCCCGCGGGGGCCATCACCAAGGGCCTCAAGGGCGAGGAGCTGGCGGAGATGGGCGAGCTGCTCTCCGCGGGCTGCGTCTGTGTCACGGATGACGGACGGCCGGTGATGAGTGCCTCGCTGATGCGGCGCGCGCTCCAGTACTCCACGCGCTTCGACGTCCCCGTCATGGTCCACGAGGAGGATCTCACGCTGTCCGGCAAGGGCGCGATGACGGAGGGGCCCACGGCGACGCGGCTGGGGCTGGCGCCCATCCCGTCCTCGGCCGAGATCGTCATGGTGGCCCGGGATCTGGTGCTGCTTGAGGAGAGCGGGGGGCGCCTGCACATCGCCCACCTCTCCTGCGAGGGCAGCGTGCGCCTGGTGCGCGAGGCGAAGAAGCGCGGCCTGCGCGTCACCGCCGAGGCCACGCCGCACCACTTCACGCTGGATGACACGGCCGTGGGCCCGTACGACACCCACTCCAAGATGAACCCGCCGCTGCGCCTGCGCCGCGACGTGGAGGCGCTCCGCGAGGCCTTGGTGGACGGTACGATTGACGCCATCGCCACGGACCATGCGCCGCACGGCGTGCTCGACAAGCAGGTGGAGTTCGAGAAGGGCCTCAACGGCGTGGTGGGCCTGGAGACGGCCCTGGGGCTGACGCTGGCCCTGGTCCACGAGGGCTTACTGAGCCCTCGTCAGGCGGTGGCGCTGCTGACGGACGGGCCTGCCAGGGCATTCGGCCTGCCGGGCGGTCACCTGGCGGCCGGGGCTCCGGCAGACGTCACGCTCGTCGACCCGGAGGTGGAGTGGGCGGTGGACGCAGAGCGGTTCTTCTCCAAGAGTCGGAATACCCCCTTCAATGGCCGACTGCTCAAGGGCCGCGTCACCCAGACCTGGGTCGGCGGCAGGCTCGTGTTCGCGGACGGTCAGATCAAGGAGTCCCGGTGATGAAGCGGGCGGTGCTCGCGCTGGCGGATGGCACCATCTTCGAGGGGCGCTCCTTTGGCGCCTCAGGCGAGAAGGTGGGCGAGGTGGTCTTCAATACGTCCATGTTCGGCTACCAGGAGATCCTCACGGACCCCTCGTATGTCGGGCAGATCGTCACCATGGCCTACCCGGAGATGGGCAACGTGGGGGCAA
>NZ_DASPHO010000170.1:0-32545 GCF_035629615.1 Hyalangium sp.
CGAACTCATCCTGGAGAATTCTCTCAACCTCGACGTGGAGGTGCTCCAGGTGACGGGCGCTCTGCACGAGCGCCTTCGGCAGGTCCTGAAGCATCTGCGCTCGGAGGCTGTCTAACACCATGTCCGTGCTCGACCATCCGCTCATCACCGAGAGGTACTTCTTCCCACGGCCGCTCGCCGTCGCGAACCCGGCATGGGTCGACGTGGAACCTGTGCGACTCGCGTGCTACGCGACCCAGCGCGGACATCCCCTGACGGTCGTGCACTTCCACGGTAACGGGGAAGTCGTCGCCGACTACGTTCCAGACTTCGTCGGGATGATCGAGGCGCTGGGGGCGGACTGTTTTCTCGCCGAGTACCGCGGGTACGGGGCGTCGGGAGGTGTGCCTCAGCTGGGGAGGATGCTGGACGACGTCGAAGCCATCTTCGAGGCGGTGGGGCGCAGGCCTGAAGAGCTCATCGTGTTCGGACGCTCTATCGGCTCGATCTACGCGATCGAGTTCGCGCACAGGTATCCCGATGTCGCGGGCCTCGTCCTGGAGAGCGCGATCGCGGACCCGCTGGAGCGCATCCTGATGCGCATGACTCCAGCGGAGCTGGGGATGAATCTCAGCGCCATCGAGTCGGCGTTTCGAGAGCGGCTCGACCACATGGCGAAGCTTCGGGCACGGCACAAGCCGACGCTGATCCTCCACACGAAGAACGACCACCTCGTCGATGCGTCGCATGCCGTACGCCTGGCTTCAGGCCCGGTCGAGAACGTCCGGCTCGTCCTGTTCCCACACGGGGACCACAACACAATCTTGCCCCACAACCGCAAACGCTACGTGGACGAGCTGCGCGAGCTGATCGCGCTCTGCGCCCGCGGTGAGACACGCTACTCCTGAGCGCCCCGTTATTTGAGTACGGCGAGCCTGAGGCACCGCCAGCCATTCGCTGACGTGCCCCTACGCGTGGGGTAGGCTGCGCGGAGGTGAAGGACATGGCCCCCTCCATCTCCGCGAGGCTCCTATGGATAGAACGCCCGCCCCCGCGATGCACCCGGCGCGGCAGGGGAGACGGGACGACCACGGGCCGGGTGACTCCGGGGGCGTTGACGCCCTTCGTGCAGTGACAGCCATCCAGGGCCAGCGGATAACAGCAGTAATCAGGGTGTGCCCACACTTGGAAACCCTTGTTACCAGGGGCCAGCGTGGGTGAGTTGCCGCTCGCTCCCCCCACGCTCGGTAAGTCCCGCGAACTGTTGGGTTAGGCGGGAAATCGAGGAACCGCGGTCATCTGGCGTGCCGAATGCAGAGGACCCCCGCGCACGCAAGCACTGGCCGGGGACCGTGAGAGCCCGCGAGCTGGAGGAATCGACCATGAGGCAAGACCTGAAGAGCATGCACCTGTGGGCGGTGTTGGGAGCGGGGGTGTGGCTCGCCTGTGGGGCGCCCACGGAGGAGAAGGGGCCTGGCGCCGAGCAGGTGCTGAGCACCCAGGAGCAGGCGCTGTGCTCGGGGCTGGACGTGAGCGAGCTGACGCTGGAGGGGATCAGCTCGTTCGAAGGGGAGCTCGCGGGCGCCGGGACTTACACGGTGTCTGGCCTGGCAGGCGGGGTGCGACTGGAGTACCGGGTGGATGGCACCCTGACCACGGCAGAGGAGCGTCTGGGAGTCACGGGCGCGTGGTCTTACAGCCAGTTGGGGGTGCGCTGTGGGGTGCACTCGGTGGAGGTGATTGCCTACCCGATGGTGATTGACAGCCATGGCAACCGCACCACGTGCTTCACCCTCTCCAAGTCTCTGTTCCAGAACGTTCCCCAGGTCTGCCCCGGGGTATCGGGGGGCAGCAATCACACGATGGAGGTGAGGGCGGACGGCAGTGTATGGACGTGGGGCTCCAACAACTCCGGCCAACTGGGGAGCGGGACTCGGGCTCCTCGCAACACGCCCCAGCGGGTGAGGGGACTGAGCAACGTCATCGCGGTGTCCGCCGGGCTCTACCACTCGGTGGCGCTGAAGGAGGACGGCACGGTGTGGACGTGGGGCGACAACGGCAACGGTCAGCTGGGAGAGGGGACGAACACGCTGCGGGTGTTGCCCGTGCAGGTAGCGGGCCTGAGCGACGTCGTCGCTGTTGCCGCGGGCTCCTACCACACGCTGGCGCTGAAGGCGGACGGCACCGTGTGGGGGTGGGGCCACAACGTCTATGGCCAGCTCGGGGACGGGACGCCGAGCAATCGCAACACGCCGGTGCAGGTGTCGAGCCTGAGCGGCATGGGCTCCATCTCCGCGGGCTATTACCACTCGGCGGCATGGAAGAAGGACAACACCGTGTATGCCTGGGGCTACAACGGCTACAGCCAGCTGGGAGATGGGACGACGACCCTCCGGATGACGCCGGTGCGAGTGTTGGGCCTCAACAATGCCGCTGCCGTGGCCGCGGGCACGCTCCACACGCTGGCGCTGCAGAAGGACGGCACCGTGTGGGCGTGGGGCTACAACGGCAATGGCCAGCTCGGCGACGGGACGACAGCCCTTCGCTCGCTCCCGGTGCAGGTGGTGGGGCTCAGCGGCGTTACCCAGCTCGCCGCTGGCTACTATCACTCCGCGGCCCTGAAGCAGGACGGCTCCGCCTGGAGCTGGGGCGACAACTCCTACGGTCAGCTCGGCAGCGGGACGACCGCCAGCAGTCTCACACCCGTGCAGGTGAGCGGCCTCACGGACGTGATGGGGTTCGACTTGGGGAGTGAGTACACGGTGGCGATGAAGACGGATGGCACCGTGCAGGCCTGGGGCGCCAACTCCTCCGGCCAGGTCGGTGACGGCAGTGCCGCCAATCGCATGGCGCCCGTAACGGTGGTGGTCCCCAACGTCCGAGCGGTGGCCGCAGGCATGGGGCACACGGTGGTACTGAAGCAAGATGGCAGGGTCTACACCTGGGGAGACAACATCTATGGCCAGCTCGGCGACGGGTCCACAGCGCGTCGCTCCGCGCCTGCTGCGCCGGTGTCGAACTTCGACGGCGTCATCGACATCAGCGCGGGTGGGTACAACACCGTGGCGTTGAAGGAGGTCGGCACCGTGTGGGCGTGGGGCGACAACTTCTATGGTCAGGTGGGGGACGGGACAACCCTCCAGCGGTTGAGGCCCGTGCAGGTGTCGGGCCTCAGCGACGTCATCGCCGTGAGCACGAGTGGGTCCCACACGCTGGCGCTGAAGGCGGACGGCACCGTGTGGGCATGGGGCTACAACGGCTATGGCCAGCTCGGGGATGGGACCAAAGCCAACAAGCTCACGCCCGTGCAGGTGGCGGGCCTTCATGGCGTCATCGCCGTGAGTACGGGTGTCCGCCACTCGGTGGCGTTGAAGGCGGACGGCACCGTGTGGGCGTGGGGCGACAATACCAATAACCAGCTCGGGGATGGGACGACCCTCCAGCGGCTGACGCCCGTGCAGGTGCCTTCCCTCAACGACGTCGTCGGCATCTCCGCGGGTGGCTACCACACAGTGGCCTTGCGCCCAGGGGGCATTCTCCGGAGCTGGGGCTACAACGCTCAAGGCCAGCTGGGAGATGGGACGATCAGCCCTCGCTCCACTCCCGTGACAGTCAGTTCGATCAGTGGTGTCAGCGGCATCGCCTCCAAGGGCGACTTTACCGCCGTGGTGAAGCTGGACGGCACTGTCTGGACCTGGGGGTACAACTGGGCTGGCCAGCTCGGGGATGGGACGAACGCCACCCGGCTGATGCCGGTGCAGGTGCCCGGTCTCCACTCCATCACCGCCGTCGTCTCGGGCAGCTACCACGCAGCGGCGTTGAAGAAGGACGGCACCCTCTGGACCTGGGGGTACAACTCCGGTGGCCAGCTCGGGGATGGGACGACCACCTACCGGTCGACGCCAGTGGCGCTGACGAACTTCATGCAATGACGGCTGTCGCTCTTCAAGCCAATGAGGGCCACAGTGACAGGAGTACCCGATCATCCCCGGCTGCTTCGGAGCCAGGGCGTTCTTGGAAGCCCAGGCTCAGCGCTTGCGGCGCCGGGTGGTGCGCGCCGCTCGTTCCCCCAAGTGGGAGCGGCACGCGGTGTGCTCCTCAAGGGCCGTGCTTGCACTGACCGAGGAAGCGGACCAGCTCCGTATGGAACCACTGCGGCGAGTCCAACATCAGCCAGTGGCTCGTGTGCGGCGCCACGGAGCGGGACAGCGTGGCCCGCTGGGCCACCAGCGTCTCCGGACTGGTGGTGGCCACCAGCGCGTGGGTGGGGCCCTTGAAGCGCTCGAAGGCTTCGTCCGGGTTGTAGCTGAAGAGTGACGCCACGTTTCCGGCGATGGCTTCCCGCCGCGAGGTGCGCAGCGTCTTCATGACCAGCGTGCGCGTCGTCTCCTTCGCATTGAAGAGCAGCGGCACGAGCCAGTGCTCGTGGAAGGTGCCGTACTTTGCCGCGCCGAAGTTCTCGAGCCAGGCGTCGGCCTCGGCCTTCGGCGTGCGGCGCAGATCTCCCACCGGCTCGACGTAGAGGAGCCCAGCGAGCCGCTCGGGGTAGTACGCGGCAAAGGCGCCGGCCACCGCGGCCCCAAAGCCGTGGCCCACCAGGACGAACGGCTGGGGGAGCAACGCGTCAGCGACGGCGGCGACATCCTCCACCGCCTCCTCCACGCCGAAGGGGCCGTGGCTGCCGGCGCTCTCGCCCAACCCGCGCTGGTCGAACGCGACGCTGCGGGTCGCAAGGCCCTGCTGCGTCTCGGCCCAGTGCGTCCGGTCGCCGGCGAGATCGTGCACGAAGAGGACGGGGATGCCGCCGTCGCCCTCTGTCGTTGCCATTAGTCGCCCCGCAGGTCCGGGGACGGCCACCATCGTTGGACCCTTATGCTTCATCGGTACGGCTCCCGGCCCCGGGTACGGGCGCTGCCCGTCCATCCCTCCGCGCCAGCTGAAGCGCCAGGGCCTTGCCCCGAGTCTGCCCTATCCCTCGCGGGTTGGGACCCTCCCTGTGGACAACTGTTCGGAAACGTCGGGGGTTTTGAGCGTGTGGAGGTGCGGTGCCAGTACTCGCCTGCTCCGGTTCCACACCCCCTGGCGACCCAGAGCCGAAACCGGTGATAGTGCGACGGACGGAGGCGAAGATGAGCGACGATGAGCCGGGGTCCCTTTCACGACGGCAATTCCTTCAAGTCTCCGCCGTGTCCCTCACGGGCGCACCGGAAGCGTTGACAGGAACGGCGCTCACTGCGGCCACGGAACAGCCCGGGACCGCGCCCACCACGGTCGCGAAGTACATCCTGACCCGGCTGCGCCAGCACGGCGTGAACATCCTGTTTGGCGTTCCAGGAGCCACCTGTGACCCGCTCTTCGCTGCGGCCCAGGCCACGAAGATGACAATCGTGGTGAACAGCAGCGACCTCGAGGCGGGTTATGCGGCCGATGGTTTCGCCCGCATGCGCGGCCTGGGGGCGGTGGCGGTGACCTACGGCGTCGGCACCTTGAGCCTGCTGCCTGCCATGGGCGGCGCCTACGCCGAGCGCAGCCCGGTGGTCGTCATCAACGGAGGCCCCAGCGCTGAGGACCTTCGGCTGCAGAAAGAGCTGGGCACCCTCTTCAGTCACTCGATCGGTCGCGAGAAGACGGACCTCGCGATCTTCCGAGAGGTCACGGAGTATGCCGCTCGCGCGGAGAAAGCTTCAGACGTGCCGAGGGTCGTCGACACGGCCCTTCGAACCGCGCTGATGTCCCAGCGGCCGGTCTATATCGAGATCGCCAAGCACCTCTGGGAGGCGAAGTGCCCAGCGCCGGGCGGTGCGCTGGACGTCACCCTTGCCCCCTCCGGCGAGGAGAGTCGGCTTGCGGCCGAGATCGTCGAGAGGCTGCGCACGGCATCACGGCCGGCGCTGCTGCTGGGCATCGAGCTGCAGCGATACGGCCTGGAAGAGACTGTCACCGCGCTGGTCGAAAAGCTCCGCCTTCCGTGGGCGACGACGATGCTGGCCAAGTCGGTGATCCCCGAGCAGACGGCAGGGTTCGTCGGGGTCTACGGGGGTGGGCGGGCGGTGTCCTCGGTGAAGAAGATCATCGAGGGATCGGATGCCCTGCTGGCCATCGGTTGTGTCATGGGCCGGCAATACCGGGGGCTTGTCACCCAGGGGCGTGACAAGCTGATCCTGGTTGCCAATCAGGCCACTCAGCTGGGCCGTGGGCCCGCAGTCAAAGCGACCTTGGGGCCCCTCCTGGCGGAGCTGCAACGTCAGCCCTGGCAACCGAATCCAGGACACCTCGAGCGAACGCTGCTCCCCGGCCTGTCCTTCCGACAGAGGCGAGCGTCGGTCCAGCCGGCTCCGGTGGTTTCTGGCGCGAAGGCCGAGCGAGGCTTGACCTACGACGAGGTGCTCGAGGAGGTGAGCGGCTTCCTCGATGAGAGCTTCATTGCCATCACCGATACCAGCCTCAGCATGTATCCGGCGGCAGAGCTGAACATCGCCGGCCGAAAAGGCTTCCTGTGCAATGCGGTATGGCAAGCCATTGGCTATTCGGTCGGTGCCGCGGTCGGCGTAGGTCTTGCCCAGGACAGGCGACCGCTGGTCATCTGCGGGGATGGTGGGTTTCAGATGACTGCGCAGAGTCTATCAACCATGGCGCAGCATCAGATGCGAGCCATTGTCATCGTCCTCGACAATGGCCACTACGGCATCGAGCAGTGGCTCCTGGAACCTCGCTTCTTCCGTGACGCAGCGACGCCGCTGCGGCCCTATCTGGCCTTGAACCGCTGGAACTATGCCGAGCTGTCGAAGTCCCTCGGTTTCAGCTCTGCGAAGACGGTGGACGCGCTACCTGAGCTCCGGCACTCCTTGGCGGAAGCGAAGAGCTCGCCCGGACCTGTCCTCATCCATGCGTTCATCAAACCGCGCGACATTCCGTCGGTGCTTCGTGAGGCTTGACAGCAACCCGTGACCGAGACCCTCTTGCCCGTCACGAGGCGCCGCTTCTTGCAGGGGACCGTCGCCGCAGCCGGCGCCGCGGCACTCCCGGCCTTCGCCACGCCCCCCAGGCACCTGCGCAATGGAGAGATTCTGCCGAGCCCAGACTTCTCTCTCTTGCGAGAGACCACTCCCTACCTGATTGGCATTCGGCCCCATCGAAGAGGAGGGGTGCGCCTCGCGCTCGAGGAACAACCCTTCGAGACCTCTTCCGGGAAGAAGTATGTGATCCACAATTATGGCCACGGGGGAGGCGGAATCACCCTGAGCTGGGGCTGCGCCAGCATCGTCACCGAGATGGTCGAGAAGCTCCTGGTGAGGTTGCGGCAGTCTCGGGCCACTCCGTCCATCGCGGTTCTAGGCACTGGTGTGATCGGATTGACGGTGGCCACCGAGCTGCGCCGCAAGTGGCCCACCCTGCCGCTGAGTCTCTACGCGAAGGATCTCGACGTCCGGTCGACGACGTCGTTCATGGCCGGCGGGCAGTTCGAACCCTCGGGAGTCTTCCAGGAGTATCGGGGCAAGGAGAAGAAGCGCGCCCTGGCATTGTATCTGCGAAGGTCTCGCGACCGGATCGTCGAGCTCCAGAACTCGGGGCAGCGGACCCTCTTCGGGGTCGCAGAGCGGAAGAACTACACGCTCGACCACGCGATCAAGGCCTTTGACGAGTTCACACCGCAGGATGTGGTTCCACTGCACAGAAAGGGAGCGCTTCCCTTCGAGAAGCTCAACATGATCGGCCGCGAGTACAGCACCTGGCTGATGAACCCAGCCATCCTGCTTCCCAAGCTGGCCGCGGACCTCGTGCAGACCTCCGTCCAGTTCAAGCAGCGGCTGTTCGAGTCGAAGCAGGATGTCATGTCCCTCCCCGAGAACATCCTCATCAACTGCACGGGATATGGTGCGAAGAAGCTGTTCGGAGACGAGAAGCTCGTCGCGCAGCGCGGGCACCTGGTGATCCTGCGAAAGACCCAGCCCAAGCAGTTCTATTTCTTCAGTGGGGGGTGTGCTAACCGTGCCATCTCCTACGTGTTCTGCCGCCAGGACGACATCGTCGTGGGCGGAACCGTCCAGTCGGGAAGAGAGGCGGTCACTCCCGATGATGAAGACGCGCTGATCTTCCAGCGCCTTCTCGCAAACGGGCGCGAGCTCTTTGACGGTCACCCGGCTGCGTGCCGCACCTGATACCGCTCCGGGTAGGGTGACGGAGAGGACGTCCTTGCAGTTCTTCGCTTTGCCGTCTTCCTTGCAGTCATGCACGTAGCTCTCGCGGCAGGAGATCCCCTCTCCTGGCGCAAGGAGATGGGTCCCCACCTCTCCGTTGGCGCTGATCGCCATCCCGTCGGACTGAACCTTCCCACCCGCCGACGAGCACGTGCTGTGCCACTCGTCGTAGGAGAAGGTCACCGGCTTGGTGCTCTTGCTCTTGATGAGGACCTTCTGTGCGGGGACCTCCATGTTGGCGTTGGACAGGCACCGGTACTGAGAGGTGCTGTGCATGTCCGCGTCAAGATGCGCGCAGGTCTCCCGGACGTCGCGGGTCCAGCTTCATGCCTCGGGCCACGGCCGCCACGATGCGGGCGAGTGGGTCTACCCCGTCCGTCAGCGCAGCCGGGCCCGGCTGGAGGATGAAGGTGCTCTTCACCTCATAGAGCTGATCGTCCACACCGCCCGCACCGTGGCCCAGCCTGGCGTGAGACGATCTTCTCCCGCTTCGCCTTCCGGCCACACCAGTTGGCGATGACCGCCTCGGGTCCCTACGCGCTACCTCCTCAGGCAGGGTGTTGGGGCTCAAGCCGCCACAGCCAACAGGCCCATGCCCCTGGCCCCTGAGCCGCCCCTGCTGGGAGGATGGGCAGGGTAGCGGCGGCATGGGCTCACGCTGGCCATCATTCTGAACCGGGAGCCCTAGACTCGACGGAGCGCGGTTCGCGCTCACCTGTCTTCTTGGGGCGTTTGCCTTCCTTCACGGTGTCTCTGCCGGTATCAAGACCGGCGAGTCTTCGGGCCCGCGCCAGACCGCCGTCAAACTCCTCACGCACCCCTGGATGCAGCTTCCGGCCACCAATCCGCCTCTCGACATCCGCGATGAGAGCAACCGCCTTGCGCACGCCCGTGGGAGACCCCTTGGAGGCTTGAGCCGCAAGGACGCAGGCCAACAAGCGATCGAACATCGAGGTGTAGCCGAGCCGCTCCACTCGCCTCAGGTATGGGGAGAACACCCTCCATGGGCCGTCGCTGGTCGCCACGAGGAGATCCATCGAGATGCGCCTCCGTATCACCTGCTGCTCGTAAGCAGTGCGCGCCTCCTTGAGGATTCGCTTCTCGAGTTGCTTGTACGCCCGAACCTTCTCGGGGATGGGTGCCCTCATGAGCGGAAGGATGAGACTCTCCCGCTCTCGCGCCCAATTCATGAACCTCTCCTCCTGCGTCAAGTGCCGAGGCATGGCCGCCGCACTCCGTCCTACGTGTAGATCGCCGCCGGCCAGAAGCCGTTGGATGTGCAGTACGCCGGGCAGGATCCGCAAAGGCTTTCCTTTTTGTGGCGACCAGGCAGGTTCTGGCCGCCGGCCTCCACACATTTGGCGTAATAGGCTACGCACCGTTCCTTGGTGTCACTGTCCGGGTCCTGATCGTCCCCGCTCGAGTTGGGCGGAAGAACAGGATCGACCGTGGGTTCCCGGGGCCTGGACGCCTTGGGCTTGGAGGCCTTTGAGGCGCTGGTTGCACTCCCCAATTCGCACAGGAGCCTGTCTCGTGCCCGCCGCTCGGCGCCGAAGGGCCTGAGTAGCCCAAGTGACAGGGCAAGTGCTGCGTCATTCGTCCCTCACGACAGCGAGCGAGCCGAGCCCGAGCCATGCATCGAGCACCTCGAAGGTGCGCGACACTTGCTGGCGGTACGCGTCCGGGTAGGCCCACCACTGGCTCTGGAAGTGGAACAGGGACGTCACCGTGGCCAGCACGGAGAAAGCCGCCACGATCGCGAAGACGCGTGGAGACAGGAGCCGCGCCGCTCCGCTCCCTGTCCCCGCACTGCGCAGGTACGCCGCCAGGAACCAGACCGCCAGGGGCAGGAACTCCGTCGTGAACCGGTAGGCCAGCCAGTAGTAGGTGAGGATGAGGAGGCACTGGAGAACGAACGGCAGTGCGCAGAGCGCTCTCAACCGCCGCTCTCCAGGCCGCCCCGGGAGCACCCATCCACCGATGAGTCCCACCACGAGCCACGGCGAGACGAGCAGTGGAGAGATGAGCCAGGTGGTCAGGTCGCGGTAGAGCTCCGGCCGGAAGACTGCTGGGCGCGCGAACGTCAGGAACGGCGCCCGGAGGCTGAGGTTCTCCAGGGAGATGCGGAAGTACGCCAGGACGCCGCTCGGCACGCGGCTCCAGTGGAACACACTGTCCACGCCCTTCGGCTTTGCCGCAGCAGCCTCATAGGCGGCGAATGGGGCGAACTCGAACGGCGAGCCGAAGCGGGCGTGGTTGTACCAGAGGTGGAAGAGCCCCGCCGCGAACGCCGGAAGGAGCGCCAGCGCAACCCGCCCGGCCGCGGTGAGGACAGGCTGCCGCTCCCGTCGCACCTGGAGGACCAACAGCCGCAACGCAAGGCCCGAGACGAGCGCGTAGAGCGGCAGGCCGAACGTCACGCGAGAGAGGAACGCCACCCCCGCGGCCGCCGAGAGCAGGGTGAGGCTGCGCCAAGCCCGCTCGTCATCCCGGAGCACGCCGAGCGCGAAGAACACCCCCCACAAGGCGGCGCACAGGCCCCAGAGAATGGCCTCGTGGTACAGGTTCGCCAGTGAGCCGACGAGGACGAGCGACGAGCCCAGACCCACGGAGGCCAGCGTCGCGAAGAACAGGACGGTGCGCCCGCGGGTAGCGAGCTGCTCGTTCTCGGCGAGCTGGCGGCGCGCAATGGCGACGATGGCCCCCAGGCAGAGGATGAGGGCCAGGAAGCCCGAGGCCCTCGACCAGAGCCCGTAAAGCGAGGGCGCGAGCAGATCCGGGAGCACACGCAGCAGCGCGGGGAACGGCCCGAAGTACATGAACGTCCGCTCGCCGATTCGCCACGCCTCCCACTGGATGGCCTCAGGGAGGACCTCCGCCGAGCCGTGGCGGAGGCTGCGCGCCAGCGAGTCATAGGCACTGCCCAGCACCTCGCGCTCGTCCCAGGCGAACGTCCCCCGCGTCACGAGCCACGCCTGGAAGGCCACGATACAGGCGAGCGTCACGAAGGCGGGCACCCACGCCACGTCCTCTCGTCTCCGTGCGAGGCCCAGCATGAGGGCCGCCGAGGTGCACGCGACCAGCGACACGGAGGGCGTTGCCGCCCACGCGAGCAGCACCCCTGCGCCCACACAGGGCACAAGGGCCCGCAGTCCAGGCCTGCTGACTGGGATGGAGCGGCGCCCTTCCGGCACCGCGCTCTCGCTTCGATCGAGGGACTCCACGACGGCAACGGCCCATACCACGAGCGGGCCGGGGCGCCGAGCTCAGGGGGTATAGCGCTCCACGGTGGCAACGGCCTGCCCACCGTGGATGCCTCCCGCGATGAGGAGCTCGCCCGAGGGCAACAGGGTGGTGGTGTGGCCGCTGCGCGGCTCGGCCATGGAGGCCGCGCTGCTCCAGGTACCGGTGGCCGGATCGTACAGCTCCGCCGTCGCCACCGAGCCGCTGGAGCCGGTCCCTCCGAGGACGAGCACCTGCCCAGAGGGCAGCAACGTGATGGTGTGAGCATTGCGTGGCCCGGCCATGGAGCCCGCACTGCTCCAGGTACCGGTGGCCGGGTCGTACAGCTCCGCCATTGCCACCGAGCCACCGGAGGGCCCGGTCCCTCCCGTGATGAGCACCTTGCCCGAGGGCAACAACGTGCCCGTATGACTCTCGCGGGACTCGATCATCGGGCCAGTGCTACTCCAGGTGCCGCTGGCTGGATCGTACAGGTGCGCACTGCTCTGGGGCGCCCTATAGCCCCCTCCCGCGAGGAGCACCTTCCCGGAGGACAGCAGCACCATCGCGGGCCTGCCCACACGCATGGGGGGAGCGCCGGTTGCAGACCAGCTGCCCGTGGCCGGGTCGTACAGCTCGATGACGCTGGGCAGGGCGGGGTTGCCTGGATCGCCTCCTGCTACGAGCACCCGGCCCGTCGGCAACAGCAGCACCCGAGGAAATTGGCGGCCCGCGATCATGGAGCCGGTCGGCTGCCACGTGCCTGGCACCGGATCATACAGCTCGGCCGTCCTGGAGCTGCTGACATCGGCCATGACCAGGACCTTCCCGGAAGGGAGCAACACCGCGCCCGGGGCAATTCGCGCCTCGCTCATGGAGCCGGTGGGCGTCCAGGTATCGGTGGCCGGATCATAGAGCTCGGCGAGCTTGATGGCGTCATCCAGGCTGCCGCTCCTGTCATGTCCCCCCGAGACGAGCACCTGCCCGGAGGGCAGGAGCACTGCCGCGTGCTGACTGCGCGGCATGGCCATGGGACTCGCCGAGCCCGGCGGCATCCCCGGTGGAGTGTCCTCGTTGCAGCCCGCAACCAGCGCGAGCGTCAGCACGAACCCTGTCCTGATCATGACGGCTTGCCACATGAGAGACCTCCCGGCCCTGTCCAAGAGCCCACCCGCGAGGAAATCACCAGCGCATCAACCGATCGCAACGCCCTGTTGCTCGCGGCATTCCGGCCACACGAGGGGTTTCACCACGAGTGGCTGCCAGCTCGCGTCACTGGAATGAAGGGCGCGTCGTGGGCCCGTTCCTCACACGAGCATCTTCAGCCGGGTCTCGTGCACCGGCTCCGAGGAGGCGGCTGGCTTCTCACGCTCCACCGAGCGCAGCAGCCGGAGGATGGCGGGCCCGAGCACATCCAGCTCCGTGGAGACGTACATCTCCGTGCCGAACCGGTGGATGGTCTCCGTCTGCTGCTTCAGGATGCGCGCATCCTGCGAGAAGATGTGCAGCGCCACCGGCGTGAGGAATGGCTTCACCAGCCAGTGCGGGATCGGCAGGCGGAACGTCACCACTGCGTAGATCAGCGTGTCCCAGTCCGATACCGGCGTCATCGCCGAGGACACCATCAGGTGGCTCTCTTCACCAATGCGGTACTCCACCTGAGCGATGGACGGCAGCAGGAACCGATCGAAGTGCTGCACCACGCCGCCGCCCGGAGACAGCACCCGGCCCACCAGCCCCTTCGGGCGAGGCTCGCCGATGTACTCGGCCTCCACCCGATCCGAGCTCCGCCGCACCACCACGTCGATCTCGTTGCTCTTCTTCGCGGTGCGGAACAGCCCTCCGTGGAGGAAGGCGGTGTGGGGCACATCCAGCGTGTTCTCCAGTGCCGCGTGCAGCGAGCCGGGCGCTCGGACGACTCGGCGCACCGTGCTGTAGCCCCGCGCGTCGAGCAGCGGGAAGCGGTAGGGCTCTGTCGTCGGCACCACCCCCGGCGTTGAATACACCCACACGAAGCCGTCCTGCTCGCGCACCGCATGCGAGGCGGCGCAGCGGGCCTTCGCGCGCGTGTCTCCCGAGAGGCCAGGGATGGCGCGGCACTCGCCGGCCGAGTCGAACGTCCACCCGTGGTAGCCACACTGGAGCTGGCCGCTCACCACGCTGCCCAGGGACAGCGGCACGTTCCGGTGTGGGCATCGGTCCAGGAGCGCCGCAGGCTGCCCACCCGCGCCCCGGAAGAGCACGAGGGGGGTGCCCTGCAGCGTGCGGGAGATCGGCTTGTTGCCGAGCTCGCGCGAGGCACAGAGGATGAACCAGCTGTTCGGCAACCGGACCACCGAGATGTTGCCAGCCGGCGCACCCGGCGCACGCGCCTCCTCACGGGAACTCATGGCTCACAGTCTAGCGAGCCGCTCGCCGGGTGCACGCGTCTCATGGGCCTGGGGAGGAGATCTGCAGGCTATGCGACGAGGGGCTGGAAGAGTGCGAGCCCCCGTGCCCCGTGCGCTCCGAGGGAGCGGAAGACAGCCGCAGGTAGACCATGCCGCCCACGGGCAGGCGGCTCCCATACGTGGACTCGAGCCCCTCTGGCAGGAAGTTCACCGCGGCGCGGAGGCCCAGTCCGGGCTGCACCGGCCCCAGCGGACCGAAGTTCCTCAGGTAGCCCAGGGTGAGGCTGGCCACCCCGAAGGTCTCCTCCTCGAGGGGCTCGGGCAGGACCAGGTCGTGGCCCGTCTTCTGGATGTACTCGGCGCGGCCGAAGACGACGTTGTGCCCATCCAGGTCCAGGTTCGTCTCCAGGAGATACGCGTTGGAGCCGCCGTGCTCGCTCTCCACGTTGCGCCCGAAGACGGCTGTCGTCGCCCAGAGCCCACCCGAGCCGAGCGGCCTGTGGAGCGTGGCGGATGCGGTGAGGCGATGCAGCGGCTCATCTGCGTGGAGCACGCTGTGGCTTGGCATGAAGCCATAGGACACCTGAGCGCTGACCTCCCGCGTCGGATTGACGCTCAGCCGCAGCGAGTAGGAGTCCAGCTTCCGGAGGTCGAGGTCCCGGCGCTCCTCGTCGGGCTCGCGGCCGTTGAACCAGGAGGCCTCCAGCTTCGCCAGGGGCGTGACGATCCCGGCCGTGAGAACGCCAAAGGAGATGTGTGAGGAGTCCTGCCAGTGATGGCCAAGCGCCGCCAGCGGATCCGACGCGGCGGACAGCCGGTGCGGGAAGGCCACGGGCCCGAGCGCGGGCTCGCCCGCGGGTGCAACGTAGAGTTGGAGGGCCCAGTCCCTCGAGAGCGCCTGGGTATAGGTGACGGCCAGCTCCATGAAGAGATCATGCGGGTGCTGCCGGTCTCGCAGGGGCTCGCCCTGGTACGTCTCTCCGGTCTGGAGGAGCAGTGGGTAGCCGCCGTTGTGCTGGGCGGTGAAGGGCTCGGGGCTGAGCATCACCCGCGCCCCGACGAGCGCCGCCCCTGCCTCACGCTCGGCCATCAGCATCAACCACCCCACCCCGAGCAGGGCGTCGTCACCGCGTGGCCCCTGCTGCCGGTCGTACCCGCCGAAGAGCAGGCCATGGAACATGAAGTCCCAGCCCGCCGCCTCCCAGTGGAGCCCGGTGTGAGGCGACGCGTCAGGCTGCCACGCCGTGCCCGAGGCGTTGCGCGTCATGGGGAGGTCGCGGACGGACATCGTCTCCGGGGAGGGTGCGGGCTCGGAGCCGTGCGCGTGCGGGGCCGCCTGGGCCCAGGCGATCACCGGCAGGAACAGGAGAGCGGCCATCACTAGAGTGGAGCGCATAAGGGGACCTTGAGTCCTTGAATGGAATGAGGGTGGGGCTCGGCCTCCCGAGGCGCGAGCCGTCACCTCGGGGCAATAGGGGGCGCACGCCTGCTCTCTCGCCGAGCATGGCGGCTGCCGCCAGGAAGAGCGGAAGGAGCGGGCGCTACAGCGACAGCTTGCGCAGCCGCAGCGCGTTGGTGATGACCGACACGGAAGACAGGCTCATGGCCGCGCTGGCGAACATCGGGCTCAGCAGCAGCCCGAACAGCGGGTAGAGCGCACCGGCCGCCAGCGGAACGCCGAGCATGTTGTAGATGAAGGCGAAGAACAGGTTCTGCCGGATGTTGCGCAGCGTGCCCTGGCTGAGCTTCCTCGCTCGGGCAATGCCGCGCAGGTCCCCCTTCACCAGCGTCACGGCCGCGCTCTCCATGGCGATGTCCGTCCCCGTGCCCATGGCGATGCCCACGTCCGCCTGCGCGAGCGCCGGCGCGTCGTTGACGCCGTCCCCCGCCATCGCCACCACCCGGCCCTCGGCCTGGAGCCTCTTCACGATGTCCCCCTTGGCATCCGGGAGCACCTCCGCCATCACCTCGTGGATGCCAAGCCTGCGCGCTACTGCCTCCGCCGTGGTGCGGCTGTCGCCGGTGAGCATCACCACCCGCAGGCCCTCGCGGCGCAGCAGCTCGAGCGCCTCCGGCGTGGAGGCCTTGAGAGGATCCGCCACCCCGATCAGCCCTGCGGGCCTCTCCTCCACCACCACGAAGACCACCGTCTGCCCCTCACGCCGCAGCGCCTCCGCCTGCCCGGCCAGCGCTCCCGGCTCCACCCCCAGGGCCGACAGCAGCGCCGCGTTGCCCAGCGCTACAGCGGCCCCATCCACCTTCCCCGTCACGCCCTTGCCTGTCAGCGAGCGGAAGTCCTGCACCTGCGCCAGCACCACGCCCCGCTCCTGGGCGCCCGCCACGATGGCGGCGGCCAGTGGGTGCTCGCTGGCGCGCTCCAGGCTCGCGGCCAGCCGCACCAGCTGCGACTCCTCGAAGCCCACCGCTGGCACCACCGACACCAGCCGCGGCTTGCCCTCCGTGAGCGTCCCCGTCTTGTCCACCACCAGCGTGTCCACCTGCGCCAGCCGCTCGAGCGCCGCCGCGTCCCGGATGAGCACCCCCGCATGGGCCCCCCGCCCCATGGCCACCACCACCGAGATGGGCGTGGCCAGGCCCAGCGCGCACGGGCAGGCGATGATGAGCACCGCCACCGCGTTCACCAGCGCGTACGCCAGGCGAGGCTCCGGACCCCACACGCCCCAGATGAGGGCCGTGACCACCGCCACCGCGATCACCACCGGCACGAAGATCGACGACACCTTGTCCGCCAGCCGCTGGATGGGCGCACGGCTGCGCTGGGCCTCGCTCACCCGCTGGACGATGCGCGCCAGCAGCGTGTTCTGCCCCACCCGCTCGGCGCGGAGGATCAGGCTCCCCGTCCCATTGAGGGTGCCACCCGTCACCCACGTACCGGGCGCCTTCTCCACCGGCAGGGACTCGCCCGTCACCATGGACTCGTCCACCGCGCTCTCCCCCTCGACCACCATGCCGTCCACGGGCACCTTCTCGCCTGGACGCACGCGCAGCAGATCCCCCTGCTGCACGTCCGTCAGGGGCACATCCTCCTCTGCACCCCCCTCGTGGATGCGGCGAGCCGTGGCGGGTGCCAGGCTCAGCAGGGCCCGGAGCGCTCCCGAGGTGGCACGGCGCGCGCGCAGCTCCAACACCTGCCCCAGCAGCACCAGCGTGGTGATGGCCGCCGCCGCCTCGAAGTAGACGGGGATGCTGCCTCCGTGGCCCGTGAAGGCGTGGGGCAGCGCGCCCGGGAAGAGCGTGGCAAAGATGCTGAAGAGGTACGCCGCACCCGTGCCCAGCGCGATGAGCGTGAACATGTTGAGGTGCCTGTTGCGCACCGAGGCCCAGCCCCGCTCGAAGAAGGGCCACCCGCCCCACAGCACCACGGGCGAGGCCAGCACGAGCTGCACCCATGCCAGGACGCTCGGCGAGAGCAGCCGCTGCACCGGCTGGCCCGGCAGCATCTCCGACATCCCCAGGAAGACGACGGGCACGGTGAGCGCCAGGGACGCCCAGAACCGGCGCGTCATGCTGATGAGCTCAGGGTCCGGCTTCTCCTCCGCCAGCACCGTGCGCGGCTCCAGCGCCATGCCACAGAGGGGGCAGCTCCCAGGGCGCTCCCTCACCACCTCGGGGTGCATGGGGCAGACGTACTCCGTCCGCGTCTCCACCACGGGCGCCTCGGGCTCCAGTGCCATGCCGCACTTCGGGCAGGCTCCCGGATGGTCCTGCCGGACCTCTGGGTCCATCGGACAGACGTACACGGTGCCCTGGGGCGCAGCAGGGGGCTCCTCCGCCTGCGGCGACAGGTACTTCTGGGGCTCCGCGCTGAACTTCTCCCGGCACTTCGGGTTGCAGAAGAAGTACGTGTGGCCCTTGTACTCGAAGGTGCCGCCCTTGGGCGCCTCGGGGTTCACCCTCATTCCGCAGATCGGATCCACGGGCCGGGGATCGGACTCGTCCGGTACCGGGACGTGGGGGTGGGCGTGGGGATGCCTGGCTGGGGGGGGATGCGGGTTCATCGCTCTGCTCCTTTCGCCCAAGCTGACGGAGCTCGCTCCATCCTCTTACGGTGGTCACCTGCACCCGTCTTGGCCTCGACGCAACAGCAGTGAACTCTTCCGGCTAATCATGAAAATATTGATTCGATGCTAATTCCATGATTCTGGTCCTTCCGGTTTATCAGATTCCGGGAGGACGCGATGGGTTCCAGGGCAAGCGGCGTCGGAGCGATTGTGCCAACACTGGCCGTGGCTTTCTGCACGGCGCTTGTCACCGGCTGTGCGCCGCCCCCGGCTGAGCACGAGCTCGACGACGTGGACGTGGGAGTCGTCCAGGCGGGGATCCGCTCTGCGTCGGCGACGATCGGCGGCAAGCTGGTCTGGGCCCACTTCAACAACCCACCCGCGGCCGGTGGCCGGGACTACACCATCACGGATGAGCTGAAGCGGCTCATCAACACCACGCCCGCGGGCGGCACCATCCGGGGCGCCATCCACTCCCTGAGCATCGATGGCGTCGCCGATGCGCTCCTGGCGGCCCAGACTCGAGGCGTCACGGTGTCCGTCGTCCTGGATGGGAAGAACGCTCCCTCCACGGATCCCGCGGTGGCGACCATCAAGCGGCTGACGAACCACAAGTTCTGCACCAACTCGAGCGGTGGTGGCGGCTGCATCGGCACGAGCGCCGCGGGCAACATGCACACGAAGATGTTCACGTTCAGCCAGGCCCAGGATCCGAGCGGAGTCCTCCGTCCGTCCGTGGCCTGGTTCGGCTCGGCGAACCTGACCTACGCGAGCGGCACGGATGCCTCGAACAACGCCCTCACCGTGTACGACGCCGCCACGCTGTACGACGGCTTCAACGCCAACTTCTCGGACATGTGGAACCGGCGGCACTACTCGGGCAACGACTACTACGACTCGGCCAGCGGCCGTGGCTACTACCAGGCCAACCCGGCGGACGCCTACGCCTCTCCGGAGGGGGTTGGCGAGACGGATACGATCGTCACGCGCCTGAACGACGTCACGCCTGACGCCAACTGCCGGCTGCGCATCGGCATGTCGTTCGTCACCACCGGGCGGCCGGGGCTGCTCGACCAGGTCCGGCGCTACAAGGCCGGGGGCTGCCTGGTGTGGATGGTCGTGAGCGGGAGCTCCACCGACGGAATCAGCATTCCTCAGTCGGTCTACAACTCACTGCTGGACGCGGGCGTGGCCATCCGCAGGCACGACAAGGTCCACGACAAGTTCTTCCTGGTCTACGGCAAGTACGGCAGCCAGTACCTGTACAGGGTCTACACCGGCTCGCAGAACTGGTCCCAGGACGCCCTCAACGAGAACGAGGAGATCTTCGTCAAGATGGCGGGCGAGTCCGGGGCGACGCACCCGCTCTACGACGCGTTCTACAGCCACTTCAACGACTCGTATAACACCGGGGTGACGTGCACGAAGAGCAACTACCCCTGCAGGTAGATGCCGCGGAGCTTCAGGCTGGAAGGCCCGGCTCACGGCGCCGCTGGCAGGAGCAGTCGAGGCAGCCGTGGGTGGCACAGCTCCCACAGCTCCTCTCGAGCTGCTGCTTGAGGGCCTGGCGTGCCCGGTGGAGCCTCACTCCGGCATTGTTCGGGGTGATGCCCACCGCCGCGGCCGCCTCCGGCACGCTTCGCTCCTCGAGCTCCACCTGCCGGAGCAGCTCGGAGTACTCGGGCTTCAGCGTGGGAAGCAGCTCGCCCACGCAGGCGCAGACGGTCTGCTTCAGCTCCGGATCCGGCCCCACCTCCGTGGCCTCGAGCGACTCCCGCTCCAGCACGCGGGCCTCCGCGGCCTGCTTGCGGTAGTGATCGACGAGGGCGTTGCGCAGCAGCCGGTAGAACCACGCCACCGCCCTCTCCTCGTCGCGCAGCGCGTCGCCCTTCTCCAACGTCCGCACGAAGGCGGCCTGCAGCAGTTCCTCCGCCACCGCGCGGCTCCCCACACGCCGCTCCAGGAAGGCGAGAAAGTGCCGGTGGCTGTCCACCAGCGCCCGCACTATCGACTCTCCCGACTCTCCCTCTGCGTGCTCCATGTCACCCTCGGCTCAGTTCACGACGAGCTGCCCCTTCAACATCCCCATCCCGCACGTGAAGGGGAAGGTGCCCGCTTTGTTCGGAGTGAGCTCCACCACCGTCTCCGAGAGCCCGGGCAGCGTCTTCTTCACCCCGAAGTCCGGAATGAGCAGCTCCTCCGAGCACCCCCCGGTGTCCTTGCGGATGAAGCGCAGCCGGGCGGGCACGCCCTTCTTCAGCTTCACCTCGCTCGGCTGGTAGCTCCCCGCCACGGTGATGGTCACCTCCTGCACCGCTCCCCGCTCGGCCTTCGCCTCCGTCGCGGCTGGAGCCGTGGGGGATGCCGCCTGGGCCTCCTTCGGCGTCAGCATGAAGGTGATGAAGTACTCGGGATCTCCCGGCATGGGCAGGTGCACGGTCGTCTCGCGCTCCTCATCCGAGGCCGGCAGCTTCGCCGTCAGGAACTGCCCGCCCGGCTCCGGCGTGAGCGGGGCGCGCTGGCCCCCGGCCTCCACCGTCCCCTTCATCCCCGTGAGCGGCACGTGCTTGCGGAAGGCGTCCGTGACCCAGACGCGCACCTCGCCCGAGCGCAGCGAGAGCACCTCGAGGTGCATGTCCCCGCTCATCGCCACGATGCCGCCCTGCAGCGGCGTGTGGTCGTGCTCCTTCATGCCACCCGCAGGAGGGGCTGCGTGGCCGTCCGCCTCCAGGTGCGCATTGAAGCGCACGGCCTCCGGCTTTCCGTTCTGCACCACCGTCACCACCATGGCCAGGTGATCCTCCGTATGGGCCGGTCCCTGGCCCGCCAGGTGGTCTCCCGCGGGAGCGAGCGTGACGTCCGGATAGCCGCCCTTGGCGACCTTGATGGTGCCACTGGCCCCCTCGAGCCGACGCAGGTTCAGCGCGTCATCGAGCAGATAGACGCGGTACTTCCCGTCACGCGAGGCCACGAGCTCCAGGTGCCCCCGAGGCGTCGTCTCCACCCACCCACCGTGGGGCGAGGCATGCGCGTGCGGCGCGGCTTCATGCGAAGCTTCATGCGAAGTTGAGCTCCCCGCAACCTGGGGTGTGCTCGCGACCGGAGCCTCCGTCTTCTTGTCGCACGCGGCCAGCAGCCCGGCGATCAGCACCCATCCCATCCAGCGCTTCATGTGGCTCTCCAGAACATTTCCACCCATGGCTTCTCTCATGCCCTCCCTGGCAGGGTGCTCTCCGAGGAAGAGGCCAGCGCCTGCCCCTCCTCCTCACGAGCAGCCTGCTTGCGCGCCAGGTACCTCTCAAGGGCCGGGCGGCCGAATCGATAGAACACCGCGGGCGTGACGACCATGTCGAGGAGCGTCGAGCTCACCAGGCCCCCCAGGATGACCACCGCCACCGGGTGGAGGAGCTCCTTGCCGGGCTCGCCCGCCGCCAGCGCCAGCGGCACCAGCGCCAGCCCCGCTGTCAGCGCCGTCATCATCACCGGCACCAGTCGCTCCAGCGAGCCGCGCACCACCAGCTCCGGACCGAAGCGCTCGCCCTCCACCTCCACCAGGTGGAGGTAGTGCGAGATCATCATGATCGTGTTGCGGCTGGCGATGCCGCACAGCGTGATGAAGCCCACCAGCGTCGCCACCGACAGTGTGCGGTCCGTCAGCAGCACCGCCGCCACGCTGCCCACCAGCGCCAGCGGGATGTTGAGCATCACCTGGAGCACCAGCCGCATCGAGCGGAAGTGCGAGTACAGCACCAGGAACATCCCCCCGAGCGACACCAGCGACAGCAGCGCGATGAGGCGCGTGGCGGACTGCTGGCTCTCGAACTGCCCCTCGTAGGCGATCGTCGCCCCCAGGGGCAGCTTCACGCGCTCGGCGACGCGGGCACGCACCTCGTCCACCGCGCTGCCCAGATCCCTCCCCGCGACGTTGGCCATTACCACCACGCGCCGCTGCAGGTGATCGTGGTTGATGAGGTTGGGACCCCGCGTCTCCACCACCTCCGCCACCGCCGACACCGGCACGCGCGCCCCCGAGGGCGTGTCCACCAGCGCCCGCCAGAAGGACTCCGCGCTGGCACGCGCCGTGTCGTCGTAGCGCACAAGCACGTCGAAGGTCCGCTGCCCCTCCAGCACCTGCCCCACCACCACGCCGTTGAAGGCCCTCTCGAGCTGCTCGGCCATGGCGCCCGGCTGCACGCCCAGCCGCGCGGCCTCCTCTCGCTTCAGCCGGATCTGGAGCTGCGGGATGAGCGTCTGCTGCTCCACCTGCAGGTCCACGATGCCCGGCACCTCGGCCATCACCTGGCGCACCTCCTCCGCCTTGGCGCGCAGCACCTCCAGGTCTTGCCCGAAGATCTTCACCGCCACCTGCGCGCGGACGCCGGACAGCAGGTGGTCCAGCCGGTGCGAGATGGGCTGGCCCACGGACACGGAGATTCCCGGGAGCTGCGCGAGCCGGGCCCGCATGTCCGCCAGCACCTCGGCGCGCGGGCGACCTCCCTCCTTGAAGTCCACGTCCAGCTCCGAGTAGTGGACGCCCTCGGCATGCTCGTCCTGCTCGGCGCGGCCCGTGCGCCGGCCCACGGTGCTCACCTCGGGCACCGAGGCGATGAGCCGCTCGGCGAGCAGCCCCAGGCGGTTGGACTCCTCCAGCGCGGTGCCCGGCGGCGCCAGCACGTTCACCGTGGCGGTGCCCTCGTTGAACTGAGGGAGGAAGCTGCGCCCGAGAAAGGGGACCGTGGCCACCGCCGCCAGCACCAGCACCGCAGCGCCCGCCATCACCATGCCCGGGTGCGCCAGCGACACCTCGTAGAGCCCTCGCGCCCGCCGCTTCAGGGCTCGCACCAGCGCGCTGTCGCCGTGCTCCAGGAAGCGCGCCTGGGGCAGCAAATACGCGCACAGCACCGGCGTCACCGTGAGCGACACCAACAGCGAGGCGAGGATGGAGACGATATAGGCCACCCCCAGCGGCGCGAACAGCCGGCCCTCGATGCCACCCATCGCGAACAGCGGCAGGAAGACGAGCACCACGATGAGGGTGGCGAAGACGATGGAGTTCCGCACCTCGGAGGACGCGCGGTAGATGACTCGCAGCGCGGGCTCGGGCCGCTCCTTCTGGCGGTTCTCCTTGAGCCGCCGGTGGACGTTCTCCACGTCGACGATGGCGTCGTCCACCAGCTCGCCAATGGCCACCGCCAGCCCGCCCAGCGTCAGCGTGTTGATGGAGAGCCCGAAGGCCTTCATCACCAGCGCTGTGATGACAAAGGACAGCGGGATGGCCGTGAGCGTGATGGCCGTGGTGCGCAGGTTGGCCAGGAAGAGGAACAGCACCACCACCACCAGGATGGCGCCGTCTCGCAGCGCCCCCTCCACATTGCCGATGGCGGCCTCAATGAAGGCGGCCTGCTCGAAGAGGGTCGCGACATGCACGTCCCCTGGCAGGGTACGCCGCAGCTCCTCCAGCGCCTCCTTCACCTTCCCGGTGAGCTCCAGGGTGCTCGCTCCAGGCTGCTTCTGCACCGCGAGGATCACCGCGGGCCGCCCGTTCATCCCGCCATCCCCGCGCTTCACCGCTGGCCCTGCCTTCACCTGGGCTACCTGGGAGAGCCGCACAGGCACCCCGTCCCGCACGGCCACCGCCGTGCCCGCCAGATCCTCCACGGAGGCGCTGCGCGCCAGGTTGCGCACCAGGTACTCGCGCCCCCCGCGCGTGACGAAGCCACCCGTGGTGTTGCCTTGCGACAGCCCCGCGGCCTGCTCCACCTCCTCGAGCGTGAGCCCAAAGGCCAGGAGCTTCTCGGGATCCACCAGCACCTGGAGCTGCTTCACCCCGCCACCCATCACCGTCACCTGCGCAACGCCTGGGATGGTCAGCAGGCGCTGGCGGAGGATCCAGTCGGCCAGCGAGCGCAGCTCCAGCGGTGAGGTCTGGTCTCCCTCGCTCTGCACGCCCAGCAAGAGGATCTCCCCCATGATGGAGGAGACCGGGGCCAGCTGCGGCAGCGCGTCCCGAGGCAATGCCTCCCGCGCCACCTGGAGGCGCTCGGCCACGAGCTGCCGATCCAGATAGATGTCCGTGCCCCAGTCGAACTCCACGTAGACGACCGAGAGGCCCACGCCGGAAGAGGAGCGTACGCGCCGCACGCCGGGGGCCCCGTTCATCGCCACCTCGATGGGACGGGTGACGAGCGCCTCCACCTCCTCCGGGGACAGGCCCCCCGCCTCCGTCATCACCGTGACGGTGGGCCGGTTGAGATCCGGGAACACGTCCACCGGCAGCCGCGTGACGGCCCAGCCGCCATAGAGGAGCACCCCCACCGCCGCCAGGACGATGAAGAGCCGGTGCCGCAGCGAGAAGAGGATGATGCGATCCAGCACCTAGCGCCCTCCCCTCACGGCCTGGAGCGTCCCCACCCCCTGCCTCACCACACGCTCGCCCTCCTTCACGCCCTGGCGCACCGCGCGCCACTCGCCATCCCGGACGCCGAGCACCACCTCGCGAAGCTCGAACAGCTCGGGCGCGGTGTGGATGAAGACGAAGGCGCGCCCCTCCTCTTCCATCACGGCGGACTCGGGCACGGCGAGCACCTCCTGGAGCCCTCCCGCGCCGATGGCCACATCCACGAACATGCCCGGCCGCAGGCGCCCCTCGCGGTTGTCCAGCTCGAAGAGGACGCGGATGCTGCGGGTGCCTTCATCCACCACCTGCCCCACGTGGTACAGGCGCGCGGGGAAGTGCTGGCCCTCGTACGCCGCGCTGTGCACGAGCGCGCCCGTGGCGGTCTCCACCCGCGCCATGTCGTTCTCGTAGACGCGGGCCTCCACCCAGACGACGGCGGCATCCAGCACGGTGAAGAGCGGACGCGACGGATCCACCTGCTCGCCCACCGTGGCCCGAGCCTCCACGAGCACCCCGTCGATGGGGGCCGTGAGCGTGAAGCGCGCGGTCCCCTGGCCCTGGCGGGCGCCGGCCAGCACCTCCCGGGCGGAGCGGGCGCTGTTCACCTCCTGCTCTGCGGTGCGCACGGCGAGCACGGCCTGCTGGACCTCCTTCTCGGCGACGACGCCTTGCAGGGACTCGAGCCGCGCCAGATCCCTTCGGGCCTGCTCCAGGGCAGCCTGAGCGCGGGCGGCCTCGGCCTCAGCCTGGATGAGCTCGGTGGAGAGGCCCGTGGCCTCGGAGGCGGAGAGGCTCTGCTGGACGGTGGCGAGCACCTGGCCCTTCTTCACCCGCTGGCCCACGAGCGGCATGGCGCTCCCCGAAGCGGTGACGAGGCCAGGAACGGGCGAGGACACCTGGGCATAGCGATCCGTCCGGGGCAGGACCTTGCCGGGAGCGACGAGGCGCGCCTCCATCGGGCGGACCCGCGCGCGCTCGGTGCGGATCTCCAGCAGGAACTGAGTCTCCTTCGGGACGGAGAAGGCCGGACCCGCTGCGGCGGGCGTGGCGGGGATGCTCCCATGCTCCGCTCCTTCATGGCCCCAGGCCACCGCCGCCACGAGCAGCACCGCGAGGCCGTGCCTCCATCGGGTCATGGCATCTCTCTCCGCATCCGTCGAGCCCTCACCCAGGCCCCGAGCGCCAGCACGCCCACTGCGGCCACCCCACCCAGCAGCCACCCCACCGATGAGCCACCGCCATGGCCCATGGAGGATTCCTCGGGCTCCAGGTGCACCACCCCGAGCGCGAGCACGTCCACGACCTCGCCCCGGGTGATGGTGGCGACAGCAGCGAGCTCAGCTCCCAGGGGCAGGTCGGCCTCCACCCGATACGCACCGGGCGAGTCCATCCTCGGCGTCAACGCCTGCACGGTGGACCCGGTGAGCGTCAGCTCTAGCTGCGCGCCCGAGACTGGCGCGTTGGTGTCTGCCTCCGCGACGAACATGCGCAGCGGCGTCCTTCCGCCCTCGCCATGCCGTGGGTGCTTGAGCACCACCTCGAAGACACCGCCGGTCGCCGCCAGGACGTGCTCCTCGCCCTGGGGGGAGCTCACGGCCGGAGGCGTCTTGCCATGGTCCTCGCCTTCGTGAGCCAAGGCCGGCGCGGCCAAGAGCCAGCTCAGCAGGCACGCCAGGCGTCTCATCGAGGGGCCTCCCCCGTGGGCAGGCGGTTGGAGGCGCGCAGGAGCGCGGCACGGGCCCGAGCGAGCGCCGCAGTGGCGTCAACGGCCTCTCCTCGCGCCGCATGGGCCCGATCCCTCGCGAGCAAGAGCGCATCCAGGCTCAGCTCTCCGACCTCGTAGGCACGCTGCACAAGCGACAGGTTGCGCTCGATCCCAGGCAGCGCGGCGGTGAGCGCGGCCTCCGCGGTCCGAGCGGCCTCATAGCCCTCCCGTGCCGAGACCCGCTCCGCCTCCACCTCGCGCTCGAGGCCCTCGCGCTCCGCCTCACGCGCCGCGTGCCGGGCCCGCGCTCCCGCGAGCTCCCCCTGGTTGCGGTTCCACAGCGGCAGCGGCACGGACAGACGCGCCACCACCATGGACGCCGTGTGCAGATCAGGCCCCGTGGCGTGCTCCTCCCGCCGCTTCTCCTGCTCGTACCCGAGGCTCACGGTGGGATCGGGGAAGCGCTCGCGACGCAACAGCGCCACCTCCGCCCGAGCAGCCGCTGCTTCCGCGCGAGCCGCCTCCACCTCCGGCGGCTCCGCGTGTGTCTCCGCGGGCACAGCCACGGCTCCCAGCGTGAGCGACAGGGGCGCAGTGGCGGGCCGCCCCAGGAGCCTGTTCAGCAAGGCCCGAGCCGAAGCCATGTCGGCACGGCTCTGCGCGACACGCGCCTCGGCCCGAGCTCGCTCCAGCGCTGCCGAGTTGCGATCCAGCTCCGGGACATCCCCTGCCGCGAAGCGCCTCGCCGCGGCCTCCTCTAGCGACCGTGCCGCCGCGAGCACCTCCTCCGCAAGCCTCACGAGCGCCTCGCGCCGCACCCACTCCGCCGCCGCGTCCGCGGCCTCGCGCGCCACGCGCAGCTCCACCGCACGCCGGCGGGCCCGCGCTGCCTCCAGCGCTGCTTCCGCCCGCTCCACCCTCAGCCCCCGCTGCCCGGCCACCTGAAGCTGCTGGCTGATCATGAGGGCGAGCTTCCGCTCCCCTTGGGCCTCGGTCACGGCGTCGGTGCCGTACTCCACCTCTAGAGAAGGGTTCTCCCGCACCCACCGAGCATCCGCCGCCAGCTCACCCTCGGCGCCCCCCTCTTCCGCGCGCGCGGCGGCCACCTCGGGGCTCGTCGCCAACGCGTCGCCCACGACGCGCTCCAACGTCCAGGCTGCGCCCTCCACACCGGAGGCGGTAACCAAGACGAGGGAGAGGGTGGTGGCCACAGCGAACATGCCCCCACCCCATCGCAAGTCGCGTACCCGCCCAGAGTCCCGTCATTTCAAGCGCTTGCGCCCGGCTTGGCCCTGCCAGGTGTGACCGTTCACATCACACTGTGACGACCCTGTGCGATTGCACGCGAGCTACCCCACCAGCCGCACCACCACCCTGGTGATCCCGTAGACCAGCGCGGCCGTCAGCGCGGCGGCGGGGATGGTGAAGACCCAGGCCCAGAGGATGCGGCCGGCCACGCCCCACTTCACCGCGCGCCAGCCCTTGGTCGTGCCCACGCCCACGATGGCACCGGTGATGGTGTGCGTGGTGGAGACGGGGATGCCCAGCTTGGCCAGGAAGATGATGGTGACGCCGCCTCCCGTCTCCGCGGCGAAGCCGCCAATGGGCGCCAGCTTCGTCAGGCTGTGGCCCATGGTCCGGATGATGCGCCAGCCGCCGAAGAAGGTGCCCAGGGCGATGGCCGCGTGGCAGGAGATGATCACCCACCAGTCGATGTGGAACTCCCGCTCCTTCCAGATGGTGCCGAAGAGCACCACGGCGATGATGCCCATGACTTTCTGGGCGTCGTTGGTGCCGTGGCTGTAGGAGAAGATCGCGGAGGACACCAGCTGGAGCCGCCGGAACCATGTGTCCACCTTGAGGGGCGTCTGGCGGTGCACCGTCCAGGTGCTTGCCAGCATCATCAGCGTGCCGAGCGTCAAGCCGATGAGCGGCGAGAGCACGATGAAGGCGACGATCTTCAAGATGCCCGCACCCACCAGCCCCTCGAAGCCGAGCACCGGCAGCGTGGCGCCGATCATCCCCCCGGCCAGTGCATGGGACGACGAGGAGGGCAGCCCCCACCACCACGTCAGCAGGTTCCACGCGATGGCGCCCATCAGCGCGGAGAAGATGACCATCAAGACAAACGTCGGGCCCTGGGCCTTCAGCATCTCGAAGTTGATGATGCCCTTGCCCATCGTGTTGGCCACCTGCACGCCGCCGCCGAACGCCGCGATGAAGTTGAAGAAGGCGGCCCAGGCCACGGCCAGGTTCGGCGACAGCACGCGCGTGGACACCACCGTGGCGATGGAGTTCGCCGCGTCGTGGAAGCCGTTGATGAAGTCGAAGATGAGCGCGACGCCGACGATGATAATGACAGCCGTGAGCAGCATGTCAGGAGTGCTCCAGGACCACGCCCTCGATGATGTTGGCGACGTTCAGGCACTTGTCCGTGGCGGTCTCGATGAGATCGTAGATCTCCTTCCACTTGATGATGGTGAGAGTGTCCACGCCGCTCTTGAAGAGCCGGCCCATGCCCGCGCGCAGCGCCTCGTCCGCCTGCGTCTCCAGCTTCTTGATCTCCCTGCACCCGGCGAGGATCTGCTCTGGCTTCTTGATGAGCCGCAGCGCCGCGACGACTTCCCGGACCTTCTCCGCCGACTGCACCAGCAGCCGCGCCAGCTCCGTGGCGTCCGGCAGGCTGGACTGGATCTCGTAGTAGTGGAGCCGGGCCGCAGCCGCGTTCGTCAGATCCAGCACGTCGTCGATCCGGCCCAGCAGGGTGTGGATCTGGGTGCGATCGAACGGGGTGATGAACTGCTTGTGAAGCCGGTTGAACGCCCGGTGCGTCACCTCATCGCCCTTGTGCTCCACATCCTTGAGCGCCTGCACCCGGGCGGCCACGTCCCGGTAGTCGCTCAGGAGGGCGTACAGCATCTTCGCCCCCTCCACCGTCACTGCACACTGGGCGTCGAAGTCGTCGAAGAACTCGTCGGACTTGGGCATCAGCTTCTGGAGCATCCGGCCTCCTGAGCACCCACCTGGGCGGCGGGCGCGGAAAACAGCAGGAGGCCGTGACACGCACGGAGCGCTCCCGTTGCGGGGCCGTGACTATCTCACCTGCAAAGAATCTCCAGTGCTCAGTGCGGGGGGGCCGGATTACACACGGGTTGAAACCGGGAGCCGGGTGGACGGCTCCCTCAGAGCGCTGCCTAGCCCTTGAACGTCCAGTGCCAGTACTCGCCGCGCACGTCGTTCTGGAAGCCGTACTTGCCGGCGTTGTTCTTCAGCCAGTTGTAGGCCTTGGTGTTGTAGCCACCAACGCCTCCGATATCCATGGAGATGCCGCCCTGGTGGTTGGAGTAGCCCGGCTTCGCGGCGAGGTTGCCCGTGCCGTTGAGGTACTTCTGATAGAGCACGCGCTGCTCTTCCATGGAGCGGAAGCCGCTGGTGGCCGACAGGTTGACGCCAGCCGAGCGCGCCGCGGACTGCATCGCCAGGAAGTTCTTCGCCGCGTCCGCCCGCATGTACTTGCCGTTGCCCACCGGCACCACGGTGATCGTGGAGGGCCGGCCGTTGTGGTACGCCGTCACCTGCTTGCCGCCCGCGGGCGTGCCCGGGTTGGACACTCCGCCCGAGCGCAGCGCCGCCCACGTCTGGGGGCCCACCACGCCGTCCGCCGCGAGCCCACGGGAGGCCTGGAAGCTCTTCACCGCCGCCTGCGTCCTCGGCCCGAAGTCCCCGTCCGCCGAGACGTTGTGGCCCTTGCTGCGCAGCAGGTTCTGCAGCTCCGTCACCGCGCCGCCCTTCGCACCCAGGCGCAGGGTGGGCGAGCCCGCGGAGGGCGCCGGAGCCGCGCGCAGCGCCGCCCACGTCTGGGGGCCCACCACGCCGTCCGCCGCGAGCCCACGCGAGGCCTGGAAGCTCTTCACCGCCGCCGTCGTCTTCGGCCCGAAGTCCCCGTCCGCCGCGATGTTGTGGCCCTTGCTGCGCAGCAGGTTCTGCAGCTGCGTCACCGAGGCTCCCTGGGAGCCCTGGCGGAGCGTGGGATCGCTGCGGGCGGCGAAGCTGGTGGCTTGAGTGGCGCGAGCGGCGCTGATGGCGGTCATGGGCAAAGACTCATTTCTTGGAAAGAGAGAACCTGCCCATTTATCCGTCCATGTAGGCCAGAGTTGCTTTAGGGCCTACATTTCGATCGACATGTTTTCCTGGTTTTGCGACGCAGTGCGAAACCCCAGTCATTCCGAGTGCTTGAAGTCCTCGGAGCGGACGGCGTAGCGCTTGAGGAGTCGGTGGAGGCTCTCGCGCTCCATGCCGGCACGCTCGGCCGCGTGCGTCACGTTGCCGCCGAACTCCTGCATGAGGGCCACCAGGTACTCGCGCGACACGGCGTCCCGGGCACTGTCCACGGCCTCGCGGTACGGCAGCTTTGCCAGGCTCTCCGCGGGCAGCGTCCCGCCCACCCCCTGGCCCAGCTCGGGGGGCAAGTCCTGGAGGAGGATGCGCGGCCCCTGGGCCACCGCCACCGCGCGCGCCACCGCGTTCTCGAGCTGGCGCACGTTGCCGGGCCACGCGGAGCCCACCAGGGCTCTGAGTGCCTCCGGAGTGAAGCCCTCCAGCGGGCGCCCTCCCCGGGCCAGGAAGTGCATCGCCAGCAGCGGGATGTCCTCGCGCCGCTCTCGCAAAGCGGGCATCCGCACCGTGAAGACGTTGAGCCGGTAATAGAAGTCCTCTCGGAAGCGGCCCGCGGCTACCTCGGCCTGGAGCTCCCGGTGCGTGGCCGCCACCACCCGCACGTCCACCTTCACGGGCTGGGTGGTGCCCACGCGCCGCACCTCCTTCTCCTGCAGTGCGCGGTTGAGCTTCACCTGCATGGCCAGCGGGAGATCGCCCACCTCGTCCAGGAAGAGCGTCCCGCTGCTCGCCTCCTCGAAGAGGCCGGGCTTCGCCACCGTGGCTCCCGTGAAGGCCCCCTTCGCATGGCCGAAGAGCTCGCTCTCCACCAGCTCCGCCGGCAGCGCGCCGCAGTTCACCGCCACGAAGGGGCCGCCGCGCCGCGTGCTCTCCGCGTGCACCGCTCGTGCTGCCAGCTCCTTGCCTGTGCCTGTCTCGCCCGTCAGCAGCACCGTGAAGTCCCGCGCGGCCCCCTGCGCCAGCAGCGCGCACGTCTGGCGAATCGCGGCGCTGGCGCCCAGCAGCCCGTGGAAGTCCGGGGCCGCTGCCAGCTGCTCCTTCAGCCCCTCTGCTTCACGCCGCTGCCGCCGTCGCTCCAGCGCCCGCGCCACCACCAGGGCCACCTCGTCCGGATCGAACGGCTTGGCCAGGTAGTCGTACGCGCCCTCGCGCATGGCCTCCACCGCCTTGGGGACGCTGGCGTACGCCGTGACGAGCACCACCTCCGTGGCGGGCCACCGGCGCTTCACCTCGCGCAGCACCGCGAAGCCGTCCGCGCCGGGCATCTGGATGTCCGTCACCACCACGTCGAACTCGCGCGAGGCCACCAGCGCCAGCGCGCGCTCCCCATCCGCCGCCGTTGTCACCGCGTAGGCGTCCCCGAGGATGCGCGAGAACAGCTTGAGCATGTTCTCCTTGTCATCCACCACCAGGACGCCAGGCCGGCTTGGCTGCCTCATGCTCCCTCCCCGGCCGGTGGCAGGTGCAGCGTGAAGCGCGCCCCGCCCAGCGGCCCTGTGTCCGCTTCAATCCGCCCGCCGTGCGCGTGGGCGATCGCCTGGCTCACCGCGAGCCCCAGCCCCGTCCCCGAGGACTTCGTCGTGAAGAAGGGCTCAAAGAGGCGTGGCCGATCCTCCAGCTTCACTCCGGGCCCCGAGTCCGACACCGCCACGCTCGCTCCTCCCTCCGTGCGGGGCTCGATGCGCACCTTCACGCGGCCGCCCGCGCCGGCCGCCTCGGCCGCGTTCTTCACCAGGTTGGTGAGCACCTGCCGCACCCGCTGCGGGTGGGCAAACGCCGACGCATCTCCCTCCACGCGCACCTCCACGCCTCCGAGCCGAGCCGCCTCCTGGAGGCGCGCGACAACTTCATCACAGACCTCGCGCAGTGCGAGCGGTTCCACCGCGACCCGGCCCGGCCGAGCCAGATCCAGCAGCCCCTCGACGATCTGCTGGCAGCGGACCGCCTCCTCTTCCACCACCTTGAGATCCTCCGCGAGCGAGCCCTCGGCCTTGCGCTGGAGGAGGCGCACGTACCCGAGGATGACGCCGAGCGGGTTGTTGATCTCGTGCGCCACACCCGCCGCGAGCCGGCCGATGCCCGCGAGCTTCTCATGCTGGACGAGCTGCTCCTGGTGCGCGCGCAGCGCCTCTGTCATGCGGTTGAACTGGGCCGCCAGCCGGCCGAACTCATCTGGTGCGCCCTCGGGGATGCGCGTGTTCAGGTCTCCCTGGGCGAGGCGTGAGGCGCCCTCCGTCAGCCGCGCCACGGGCCGCGCCACCGAGTTGCCGATGTAGAGGCCCACGCCCGCCGCGAACAGGGTGGCTCCGCCGAGGAACAGCATGGCCCAGAGGAAGCTCGCGTGCTCCACCGCGCCCACGTGCTCCTCGAACGAGCCGATGGACGCATCGAACCGTCGCGCCAGCGCATCCGCGCGAGCCTGGATGGTGGCGACCAGCTCCAGCGCGTGCCCGTGG
>NZ_DASPHO010000171.1:0-12909 GCF_035629615.1 Hyalangium sp.
GGGCAACATCCGGCAGCTGCGCAACGTGACGCGGCAGTTGGTGATCGGCAGCCGGGGCCAGCCCCAACTGCGGCTCGACTCGCAGTTCGAGCAGGAGCTGTCCTCTCCTCCTGCCTCACGTCCTGAGGTCGTCACTCCTCCGCCCACCCCGCCGCCAGCGCCCGAGGTGAAGCGTCGCAAGCCCTCCGACATTTCCTCGGAGGAGCTGCTGGCCGCCCTCCGGGAGTGCGAATGGGACCTGAAGCCGACAGCGGACCAGCTCGGCATCCCACGGCCCTCCATCTATGACTTGATCGAGCGCCACCCGAACATCCGCATCGCCGGCAAGCTGAGCGCGGAGGAGATCACCCGCTGCTACCAGGAGTGCCAAGGGGACGTGGATGCCATGTCGCGGCGCCTCGAGGTCTCCAAGAAAGCGCTCCAGCGCCGGGTGAAGGAGCTGGGCCTCGGCGCGAAGGGGGGGTGAGCCAGGCGTCACCGAGGGCCGAGCCACGGCCTTCGACCGTCGCTCGACAGAAATCGACATGTCGAAGCGCGGCTCAAGCCCACCTCCCGCTCGTGGAACCCATCAGGCATGACCCGTGCAATCCGCCTTCACGAGAGTGCTGAGGGCCAGCCTGTACGTCCAGCTACCCCTAGACTAGAATAGTCGGATATTTAGGAGATCCTGGATGATGACGATGCAGAAGATGGGCACGGGCTTCGCGGTGGTGTTGCTCTTCGCATCCTTCCATGTCACGGCAGCGGAGCGCCCCAAAAACTACCGCAAGCTCGTCCTCACACCTCTGCCAGCGTCCGATTCCAACCCCTCCGCACAAACGTCAAGGCCCGTCCAACTTGACGCAAACATCGTACCCGAGAAACCGGTCAGCCCCGGCGAGAGCCAGCAGTGGGTGTATCTGGAGCTCTTCGGCGATGCCAAGTTCAACATTTCATTGCAGCAATCCTGCTCGCAGGATGGGTGCTCTTGGGTAGGGACGATTGACGATCAACCTGGCAGCACGGTCGTCCTCTTGCGGAAAAACACGGCCTCGCTGGTTGGCAACGTGCGCGACGCCAAGGGGCGCACGTTTCAGATCTCACCCCAAATCACCGCCCCTGGAAAATCCCCCCGTGGAAAGCATGTCATCCTGAGGTTGCCGCCTCAGGTCTTCCCTGACGAACGCTCGCCAGCGCCTGCACCGCAAGAAGATGGGGCGAAGGAAGAGAGAGCTACCGAAGATGGGGCGAAAGAGGAGCAGCTGCCCCCACGGAAATCCGAGGACGCACCACCACCCAGTGCCAGTGATCCAGCGTCGAGTCCGGATGCCAAGAAGAAGCATGGTCCTTCCGGTACCAAGGCCCCGCAGCATTCAAGCGATGAGGTGGCGCAGCTCGACGTGCTCGTCCTGTACACGCAAAATGCAAAGAGCGTCATCGAAGGCCCCGCGTCCCAAGCGCTTGCCACAAAGACCATCCAGGATGAGATCCGGCTCGCCGCGGAGGTGGCAAACCAGTCGTTCAAGAACAGTGACATCAAGATTTCCTTGAGCATCGCCGCCATTCAGCAGGTCGACTATAATGAGATGGCCTCTAAAGATCTGTTCTCAGAGGCGCTCACCTCACTGAGCGACGCGGATGGCGGTCTCGAGAACGTCTTTGCGCTGAAGAAAAAATACAATGCACACCTGGTGAGCCTCTGGATCGCGGAGAAGCCCGACGCCGTCACGGCGACATCGTGTGGCCTTGGCTATGTCATGGAGAGACCCAGCAAGTCGTTCGGCCAGTATGCATTCAGTGTTGTGAATGCACAGTGTGGCTTGGCGAACTTCTCCTTTGCTCACGAGGTTGGCCACAACTTGGGGGCACAGCATAACCGCGAAGCCGAAGCCAATCCGTCCGCCCGTGCCTACAACTTTGGCTATATCCCCCCAAGCCGCAAGTTCCGGTGCGTCATGTCTTATGCATGTTCATCCGTGACGAATGAGGCGCCCTGCGTCCGCCAGCCCATCTGGTCAAGTCCGGACCATCGCTGGCTTGGAGAGAAGACCGGGGTAGAGGAAGGCGCGGAAGGTGCCGCGGACAATGCCCGCGAATTGAACGAGAACCGGTTTCTCGCTGCGGATTACTGGCGCGCAACCTCTAATGAGGGTTCCCCTACGGCCTCAACGGATATTCTTTATTACACGTCATATGGATCCTCTGGCCGCCCCCAGAGCAACAACAAATACATCCTCACCAACGCGTCGCGGAACGGGACCGAGGAGTGCCTGATCATGGGCGGCAACGGCTATGCCACCCATCCCAGCCGGCACCTCTGGGGCGGCAAGGCGAACGGGTTCTGCGGCCTGGGGAGCCATGCCGAGCTGCTCGCCAACAAGCAAGCTGTCTGGACGGTGATTCCCCTGGGAGACAACAAGTACGTCTTCACCAACGCGTCGCGGAACGGGACTGAGGAGTGCCTGATCATGAGCGGCAACGGCCAGGCCGTCCACCCCAGCCGGCATCTCTGGGACGCCGGGCAGAACGGCTTCTGCGGCCTGTCGAGCGCGGCAGAGCTGCTCGCCAACAAGCAGGCCGTCTGGACGGCGAAGCCCCTGGGAGACCACAAGTACATCCTCACCAACGCGTCGCGGAACGGGACCGAGGAGTGCCTGATCATGAGCGGCAACGGCAAGGAGACCCACCCCAGGAGGTACCTCTGGGGCGGTGGGGCGAACGGCTTCTGCGGCCTGTCGAGCGCGGCAGAGCTGCTCGCCAACAAGCAAGCCGTCTGGACCATCACGCCCATCCCCTGAGCCAGGCACGCCTGTTGCTTAGACTCACTGCGCCTCGAGCCGAAGGCTCCAAGCGAAACCTCTTCACGAAAGGAACACCGTCATGGCTCAGCGAAAGGCTGCCAGCAAGCCCCCCCTTAAGGCCGCCCAGAAGGCCCGGCGTAAGGCCGTCCAGAAGGCCTCGCGTCAGGCCGTCCAGAAGGCCTCGCGTCAGGCCGCCCAGAAAGCCCGGCGTAAGGCCGTCCAGAAGGCCTCGCGCAAGGCTCCCCAGAAGGCCAAGACCCCCAAGAAGGCCAAGACCCCCAAGAAGCCCCGGCCCTCCCCGGATGGGATGGAGGGCAAGATCAGCGTTTCGCCGGGTGCACAGAAGCCTGCCAATCCTCCCACTCCTGCTTGAAGTGGTTGAAGGCGGCTTGGGCCTCCTGCCGCTGGGGGGCCAGCGCGAGCGCCTTCTCGAAGGCGCTCGCGGCTTGCTCGAAGTCCTCGCTCCGGCCCTTCCCCTGCCGGGCCTGCCAGCGGGCCTGGAGTGCCCGTGTCTCCCCGAGCCACTGCCAGGGTTCTGCCTCGCTGGCGTTGCGCGCCAGGGCCTTCTGCAGCGCCTCTGAGGCTCGGGTGAGGCTGGGACGAGGGTCGCGCTGCTGGTCGAACTCGGAGGCGGCCAGCAGCACGTGCGCCCTTCCCAGGTTGGTCCATGGCTGGGAGAAGTCCGGGATCCGCTCCAGGGCCTTCTGGGAGGCCGCCATGGCGGCACGCAGGCTCGGGCCAGGGAGGACGCCTCGGGCCCGCTCATATACGGCGCGCTGGAGGAGCGCCTCGCTGACATTGTGATAGCCGAAGCCGTGCTCCGGGGCCGCGGCAATGGCCTGCTCGAAGGTGGCCTGCGCCTCCTGGAGCAGGGGAAATGGATCGCCGCTTCGAGCCCATGCCTCCTTGGCCTGCTCGATCAAGGTGAGGCCCGCGCCGTTGAGGATCTGCGGAAGCCGGGGGTTGATGGCGAGCCCCTGCCGGTAGAACTCCAGGGCGCGAGCCAGAGCCGGCCGGGCATCCTCACCGCGGGCGCGGTGCCGCTGGGCTGCCAGCTTGTGGACCTGGGCGGTAATGGAATAGGGGACGACGTGCTGGGGGTTGAGCGTGCGCGCCTTGTCGAGCGCTCCCAGGGCCCGCTCCAGGTCTGCCTTGGCCTCCGGGTTGCTGGGCAGAGAGGCCCGCGTGAAGTAGGTGCTGCCCAGGTTGATCCAGGCATCCGGCAGGTGCTCGTCGAGCTGGGTGGCGGTGAGGTAGGCCTCCACCGCCTTCCCCAGGTGGGGCACCGGGTCCACCCCCACGTTCTTTTCGTAGTCGGCCCAGATCCCGAAGATGAGCCCGAGATAAGTGGCGTACTCGTAGTCCCGGTCCTCCGGGCGGATCTGCTCGAAGTGCTCGACGGCCTGGCGCAGCTGCTCGCGCGGATCCTGGTTGCGCTGCTGGCGGGCCTGCCCCCAGAGCCAGAAGCACCGCCCCAGCTCCAGCCGGGCCCGGGACCACTCGGGTGCCAGGCTGAGCGTCGCTTGCGCGGCCGCGACGGCCTTCCGGAGAGGCTCCTCCGCGTCCGCGCCGTGGTTCACGCGGTCCTCCGCGAACCGGCGGTAGAGGCGCGCCTCCAGCAGCTGGGCCTCGGCGGAGTCCGGGGCGGCTTGGAGCGCACGGGACACGGCCTCCTGGCTTCGGGTAAAGGGCGGGAGAAGCTCGCCCTGGCCATACAGCTCCATGAGCACCACGGCGTACTCGAGCTCCCCCAGGGACACGTGGATCCCGGGCACGCTCTCGGCGATGGCGGCGGCGGCAGCATAGGCACGGCGGCCGGCTTCGAAGTCGGCCAGCGCGCCCGGCCGATCGCCCTGGTTCCAGCGGCGGGTGGCGCGGGTCTGAAGGATGTCGCCTCGGAGCAGGGGCGCCTCGTGGAACCAGGGGAGCGGCTCCTTCATGGCATCCAGGTGGGCCAGCGCCTCATCGAACCGGTCCTCGTAGAAGGCGAGCAGCGCGGCCACGTACTCGGGTGAGGGGACGTTGGCGCCCTCGCTCTGGCGCAGCCAGGACAGGGCGGGGTCGCGGTAGCGGCGCTGGAGCTCTCGCGTACGGGCCTCGCGGAGCGCTGCGTTGCGCAGGCGCTCGGCCTCACGGAGCTGGTCCTGATACAAGTGCCCCATGACGAGCGCCAGGGCCCAGGCCACGCGGGGCTCGCGGAAGCCGCTCTGCCAGGCCGCCTCCAGGTGCTGAAGGGCGGAGGCGTTATCCCCCAGAGCCAGGGCCCCGCGCCCCAGCGCGTAGTGCCCAGGCCCCACCGCCAGCTCGCCGGCCTGGCGGATCTCGGCCTCGAGCTCGCCCATGCGTGCGCGAAGCACTTCCCGGTCGGCGCGGGTGTCATGCAGCCGCAAGAGGCCCGAGTAGCGGGCCAGGGCCTCGATGTGCTCCACCCGCTCGGTGAACTGGCGCGCCAGGCGCTCGCGCTGATCGGCTTCGCGGCGGGTGTACGCGGCCCAGCCGAGGGCCAGCGTCACGGACAGCAGTGCCACGGTGGCGATGCTCACCAGGAGCCAGTGCTTGCGGACCTGCTTGCGCAGCCGGTACCCCAGGCCGGTGGGCCGGGCCTGCACGGGCTCGCCGGCGAGGAAGCGGTCCAGGTCCTCGGCCAGGGCGCGCGCCGAGTCGTAGCGCGCGGAGCGCTCCTTCTCCAGGCACTTGAGGACGATGGCCTCCAGGTCGGCCGGGATGGAGGGATCCACGGCGCGGGGGGCTCGGGGCTCCAGGGAGGCAATGTTGTTGAGCACCTCCAGGGCGTTGTTGCCGGTGATGGGGGGCTGTCCCGTCAGCAGGTGGTAGAGGGTGGCACCCAGGCTGTACACGTCGGCGCGCCGGTCCAGCCGGGCCACCTCGCCTCGGGCCTGCTCGGGGGCCATGTACTGCGGGGTGCCCAGCACCGAGCCGGTCGCCGTGGCGCCGTCCTCCCTCCAGTCGCGCGCCAGGCCAAAGTCCATGACGAAGGGCTTGAGCCGCCCGTCCTCGGTGCGCTCCACGAGGATGTTGGAGGGCTTGAGATCGCGGTGGATGAGGCCCGCGCGATGGGCGGCATGGACGCCCTCGGCGGCGTCGCGCAGCACGAGCGCCTTCTGCTCCACGGAGAGCTGGCCCACGAGTTGGAGGAGCGGCAGCCCCTCCACGAACTGCATGGCGATGAAGGAGCGCCCCTGGGCTTCGCCCACCTCGTACACCTGGCACACACGCTCGTGGTCCACCCGGGCCTGGGCCCGTGCCTCGGAGAGCAGCCGCTGGACGAGCCCGGCGTCGTCGCCCCGGACGAACTTGAGGGCCACGGGCCTGCGAAGCTGCAGATCATGGGCGAGGAACACCTGGCCCATGCCGCCCTGGCCCAGGAAGCGCACCGCCTGGTAGCGATCCCAGCCGGGGACGGGAAAGACGGGCGTCCCCGGGGAGTGCTGGGCCAGTGCGGGGGAGCGCCAAAGGGTGGAGAGTCCCTCCGACGCTTCGGCCTGGGGAACAGCCAGGGCCCGCGCCGCCTGACGCAGCGAGACGAGCGTCTCCTCCGAGAGTGAGCGCCGCGCCGCCAGCAGCGCCAGGGGAGACTGCTCCAGACGGCGAGCCTCTTCGAGCAGGGCCGCCGCCTCCTCCTCGGAGAGCAGGCCCTCCGTCAGGGCTATGCGCAGCTCTGCCTCGTGCTCGAGGTGCATGGACAACGCTCCGGGGATGCGCCGCGGTCAGGGCTGGAGAGCTCAGGCCCACCCTGCTCCCGGACAGTTTGGGGGGCATTCGACAGTCGATCGACAGGAATCGACATGTCGAAACGCGGCTCCAGCCCCCCTCTGCCTCGTGAAAGTCGGCGGGCATGACGCGTGCACTAGCCCTCCCCGTCAGCGCCCCGTCGGATTCGCGCTGATCCCCCCACACAAACGAGGATGGACATGAGCAATCAGCAGGGAGTGAGAGGAACCAGGAGTTCTTGGGCGCGCGGACTGATGGTGGGCGCCTTCGGCCTGTTCGGCGCGGGCGCCTGTGGGCCCGCCCAGGACGAGTTCCCCCCGGAGGCGCTCGAGGCCCCCACCCAGCAGGCCGCCGCGCTGATGGAGGGGCATGTGCTGCCGCTGTCCTTCGCCGCGACGCTCCACAACACGTCGCGGAACGGGGCCGATGAGTGCCTGATCATGGGCGGCAACGGCCAGTCTGAGTTCCCGAGCCGGTACAACTGGGACGTCGGCGCGAACGGCCACTGTGGCATGTCGAACCCGGCCGACGTGATCAGCAACCATCAGGCGATCTGGAGGTTCATCTCCCTGGGAGGCAACAAGTACGTCATCACCAACAAGTCGCAGAACGGGACCGAAGAGTGCCTGATCATGAGCGGCAACGGCCAGGCCACCCATCCCAGCCGGTACCTGTGGGGTAGCGGCCCGAACGGCTTCTGCGGCATGGCGAGCGTGGCCGAGCTGCTCGCCAACAAGCAGGCCGTCTGGACCCTGAATCCCCTGGGAGACAACAAGTACACCATCACCAACGCGTCGCGGAACGGGACCGAGGAGTGCCTGATCATGAGCGGCAACGGCCAGGACACCTCTCCCAGCCGGCACCTGTGGGGCAGCGGCCAGAACGGCTTCTGCGGCCTGTCGAGCGCGGCCGAACTGCTCGCCAACAAGCAGGCCGTCTGGAGGGTGCACGTTCGCCATACCCCCTCCCAGTACATCATCACCAACGCGTCGCGGAACGGGACCGAGGAGTGCCTGATCATGGGTGGCAACGGCCAGTCTGAGTTCCCGAGCCGGTACAACTGGGACGTCGGCGCGAACGGCTCCTGCGGCCTGGCGAACGCGGCCGAGGTGGTCGCCAACAAGCAGGCCGCCTGGACGCTGAAGCCTCTGGGCAATGGCAAGTACGCCATCACCAACGCGTCGCGGAACGGGACCGAGGAGTGCCTGATCATGGGTGGCAACGGCCAGTCTGAGTTCCCGAGCCGGTACCTGTGGGGAGGCGGCGCGAATGGCTACTGCGGCACGCCGAGCCTGGCCGAGCTGGCCAACACCGCTCAGGCCGCCTGGACGCTGCAGCCCCTGGGCAACAGCAAGTACGTCATCACCAACGCGTCGCGGAACGGGACCGAGGAGTGCCTGATCATGAGCGGCAACGGTCAGGCTGAGTTCCCGAGCCGGCACCTGTGGGACGGCGGCGCGAACGGCTTCTGCGGCATGGCGAGCGTTGACGAGCTGCTCGCCAACAAGCAGGCCGTCTGGACCCTCACGGGCATCCCCTGAGCCCGGCCCTCGGGCCCTGGGACGCCTCCCCCATGTCCCAGGGCCCGAGGGTGTCTGCTCTCCGTGAGCGGGCGCTGTCTGTATAGTGAGTTGCCTGGCCTCTCCCAGGAGGCCGGGGTGACTAGAGCAGGGCTCAGTCTTCGACGACCACGGTGAGCGGCGGGCTCACCTCCGCATGCCGAGACATGGCCGCGGTGATGACGTGCCGGCCCGGCGTCACGCTCCACCGGTACTCGTGGGGGTAGAAGACGGTGGCGACCGGCACCCCATCCACGAGCCAAACGATGGGCTCGGTGCTGGGCGTCACTTCCGCCTCCAGGCGCAACGTGGAGGCGGAAGCGGGCGTGTCCGGATCGAAGAGCAGCCTCACCGTGCCGCGAGGCTCCCGGATGGCAACCTTCGGCGTCATGCTCTCTTCAGTGCTCGGGCAGAGCGTGCTCTCCTGCCGCGGCGCGATATCGAGGTGCTGGCTCCGCGCCCACTGGGTGTAGATGTCTGGCAGGTCCAGCATCATGCGGGTGATGACCTCGGACTCCGGGCACGTCGGCCCCGCTCGGAGGCCGTTGCGTCGGTCCAGCTTCACCTGGGTATGGAAGGGACAGCTCTCCGTGGGCGCGCTGCCTGGGGAGAACCACTCGCTCTTGCGGTGAGGGCAGTCCGCCCCCGCGAGCCGGCCCGACAAGGGACAGACATCCACGGGCACCGCGCGATCCGGCGCGGGGAAGACGTCGAGGATCGGCTGCCAGGGGCGGTGCCCTGCCATCACCCCATCCATGATCCGGTGCGCCGCGGCTGCCGCGCCGTTCGAGCCTCCCACGCCCCGCATGCGCCGCCAGTCATGGTTGCCGACCCAGACCGCCACGAGCAGCCGATCGCTGAACGCCACCGTCCAGGCGTCGCGGTAGCCGTGGCTCGTCCCGGTCTTCACCGCGACGGCATAAGGGAAGTCGAGCGGCCCACCCACCGCGAACATGGGCCGGCGCGCCTGCGGATCGGCGATCATGTGCCGGACGAGCTGCGCCGTCTCGCGGTGGAGCAGTCGCCGCGGGGCGACCTGGGGCTCATCCACGAAGCGGCGGAGAGAAAGGCTCTCGCCCTCGCGAGCGAGGATGCCGTACAGCCGCGCGAGCTCCTCCAGCGTCACGGGCAGGTTCCCGACCGCGAGCCCCAGGCCGTACCGGTCCGGCTCCCAACCAATGTTCTCGACACCCGCGCTCTGGAAGAAGCGGAGCGCGGGCTCCACCCCCACCTCCGACAGCACCCGGAGCGCGGGGATGTTGCGCGAGTTGGCCAGCGCTTCGCGCAGCAGCATGGGGCCCATGAAGGTGTGGTTGATGTTCTCGGGCAGGTACGCGCCGATGGCATCGCTGCGCACCTCCATCTGCGTGTCGGGGAGCTCCGAGGCGGCGGTGAAGGCCCCCTTCTCCAGCCCGAGCGCGTAGAGGAACGGCTTGAGCGCCGAGCCTGGAGAGCGCCGCGTGCGCACGAAGTCGATGGCGCCCTTGTGCTCCTCGGAGAAGAAGTCCCGCGAGCCGACCCACGCGAGGATGTCTCCCGTGACAGTGTCCACCACCAGCGCAGAGGAGTTGCCCGCTCCCGACTTCTCGATCCGCCGCAGGTTGTCCTCGAGGATGGACGCCGCCTTCTCCTGGATCTCGAGATCGAGCGTCGCCACCGAGATGGGGCCGTGCCGCCGCTTCGCCTGCGCGCTCCACTCCAGCACCGCATGCATCGCATCAGGCTGGCGAGTCGGCCTGGGCACGAGTCCCAGCTCCGCGTTGAGCGCCTGATGGAGCTCCACCGCCGACAGCAGGCCCTGGTTCCGGAGCGCTCGGAGGATGCGGTGGCTGCGATTCTGCGCGCGCTTCAGGCCATGGGGCGTATGCGGGTTCATGCGGCCCGGCATCTGCGGCAGCCCGGCGAGGAAGGCGGCCTGGGCCCACGAGAGATCCTCCACCGGCTTGTCGAAGTACAGCCGCGCGGCGCGGACCACGCCGTGCGCCCGGTTTCCGTAGGGCGCGAGCGTCAGGTACTGGCGGAGCACCTGCTCGTGCCCGTGCTCGTGGATGAGCAGCAGCGCCTCCAAGGCCTCGGAGATCTTCCGCGCCAGCGTACGTTCCCCCGGATCCTGCATGCGCGCTACCTGCATCGCGAGGGTGGACGCGCCCGAGATGACTCGGCCGTTCCTCACGTTCTGCAGGAGCGCGCGCCCGACGGACGGCAGGTAGACGCCGGGGTGATCGTGGAAGTGCTGGTCCTCGGTGACGAGCGTCGCCGCGACCACGCGCTCGGGCATCACATAGGGCAGTGGCCAGTAGCCGAGCTCCCCATTGCCCGCGGAAACCTCTCCCAGGTACCGGCCCCGGCGGTCGAGGATGAGCCGGGAAGGCTCGATGGAGTGAAGCGTGTCATCCAGGGTGTGGGCGTACAGCACCGCGGCGCCGGCCAGCAGCGCCGTGAGCACCGCCCACGTCCGCTTCGACCGGAGCCCAGGAATGAGGCGCCGAAGGGCCGCCCCCGCTGTGCGCCTAGCGCTCATTGGCACCCTGGACCGTGATGCGCAGGCCCTCGCCCCGGCCGCGCACCTCCTGGCGGTACATCTGCTCGGCATACGGCGCGGGGTGGACGAACGAGCCCTCCGTTGCTGCCCGCACACGGAAGTGGAACGTGTGCGTCCCGGAGGGGAGCTGCAGGAAGTAGTAGCGGACCTCGTGATCCAGCCGCTGCACGTAGGCCGGCGAGATTGAGTCCTGCTGTGAGGGCCGAGCGTCCGAGCCGGCGTTCTCGAGCGCTGGGTTGAGCGGCTCCAGCCCCGCGGCGAACGGCACCACGAACGCGACGTGCCCCCGCGACTGGTCGTTCACGAGCTGTGCGTGGATCTCGAGGATGTCTCCCACCTTCAGCACCTGCGCCTGCCCGGCCTTGTCCTGGAAGCGCGTCTGGTCGGAGCCGTCCGCGTGCAGGTGCGTCGCGCTGCGAGAGACGAGGAAGCCCTGCTGGGTGGATGCCACCTTGTCACCCGGCGTGGAGGGCACGTACTGGTATGCGACGCGCACGCCCACCGGCCCGCCAGTCACCGTCGCCTCCAGCGACTTGTCCGAAGCGACGGTGGCCTTGGCCGTCTTGGTCTCGCCGTTCACGGTGAGCGTCTTGCCCGAGGAGAGCGCCAGGGTGGAGCTGGGCACGTTGGGCTTCGCGCGCTCCAGGTAGAGCGCCAGGGCGGCGATCGCGCGCCGGTTCTCGTGGGTGCTCTGGAAGCCCTGCGTGGCGTTCGCATAGGAGAGGAGCGCGTCGCGCACCAGATCGTGCCGGGGGTCGGCCGGATCCAGGCGAAGCAGCGCCTCGAAGACGGTGGCGACCGTGGATGGCTCCGACGTGAGGTAGCCATAGCCCCAGTAGGAGCGCGCGTTCTTGATGCCTTCGAAGACCTGCTTGCCACGGCTGAGCTTGATGATCACCCGATCCCACAGCTCGGTCTTCAGCGCGTCGAGGTTGGTGCGGTAGACCTTCGGCTGAAGCGACATGGCGCTGGCCAGGTCCGCCATGGCCATCGAATCCATATGTTGGCGCTGGTGGAACAGCTCGACGAGGTAGTGCTCATCCAGGGAGCCGGTCCACGCGAGCGCCCGGAGCGCGGAGACCCGCTGGTTGAAGCGCCAGTCGGGGAGCAGGCCCGCGTAGTCGCTGCGCAGCACGCGCTTGAGCGCCTCGGCGGCGCGATCCAGGAGCTTCGCGTCCACAGGGAGGCCCGCACGCTTCGCGGACTGGAGGAACTCCACCGCCTGCGCGGTCACCTGCACGTCACCAGGGCCTCCCGGCCAGAATGCGAACAGGCCGCTTGGATCCTGGTAGGTGGCCATCTCCTCCTGGAGCCGCTTCACGTGAACGCCGAGCTGCTTCGTGAACGCCGTCTCCATCCCGATCTGCCGGAAGAGCACGCTCTGCACCACGTCCGGGTAGAGCTTCGACAGCTTCTGCTCGAGGCAGCCGTGCGGATACGCCGCGAGGTACTCCACGCCCGCGAAGAGCTCGAGCACGCCGGGGATCGACGTGGCGACCACCTCCTGAGACGCCGTGCCCGGACGGGCCGGCTCAGGGATGGGCTTCAGCGCCGTCTTCCCGGCCTTCAGCGTGTCGAAGTACGCGAACTGCTCCGCCACCCGATCCGGGAGAACGGGGATCTGCACCTCGAACGCATCCCCCGCCTTGTCCGCCTTGCGCTCCACATCCACGCGCACGGTGAGCGCGTGCGGCTTCGACACGTCCGCGTCCTTCACCTGGATGGGGGTGACGAACGACATCGCCTTGTTGAGGTGCAGCTCCACCGCCTGGTTGAAGGGCCTGGCGTCCACCGGCCCGGAGAGCTGGATGCTCACTGCGCCCGGCCCACCGCTGCCCTCGACCACGCGCCCCACCGCGCCGCCCCAGAACCGATCGCCCTGGCGGACGAAGCGTGGGAGCTGCGGCTGCACGAGCACCGGGAGCCGCACCTTGAGCGTCTGCTGCTTGAAGCCGAACCGCTGGCCTCCCGAGGCCGCCACCGCGCGCACTCGGAAGTTGGTCAGATCGTCCGAGAGAGGCACCTCCACGGTGAGCCGGCCTGAAGCGGGGACCATCACGGTCGCCTGGTAGAAGGGCACCGTCTGGAAGTTCTTCCGCACGATGCACTTGCCGCTCATGGCGTTGGCCTCTTCCTCGTCGCCATCACCACCCGGGGACTCCTGATCGAACAGCTTGCCGAGGATGCTGTTGCGCGTGTCTCGCAGCGTGGTGCCCCGGGCGTTCCGGGTGACGAAGGCGCTCAGCGGGTCCAGCGGCCCTTCCGGCGCCAGCGAGAGCACCGCCTCGTCCACGAG
>NZ_DASPHO010000172.1:0-4909 GCF_035629615.1 Hyalangium sp.
CTCTTCCTTCTGGGTGCTCTGAGCCGCGGTGCTCTGGCCCGCGGTGCTCGGGGCCTGCTGCGGGGGAGCCGCGGTGGCACATCCCAGGAACAGTCCCATCATCACCCATCCGCTGAATCTCTTGATCTGCACGTCGGAATCTCCTGTCGCCAGCCCGGCGCGAACGAGAGGCAGTGACTCGCCGCGCGCTCGCGATGTATGCGCTCATGATAGCGCAGGTGCGACGCGCAGGAGGCTGGCCCCGGAGAAGGCTACCGGCGCCGGAGCGGCAGGTGCACGGAGAAGCACGAGCCCTGCTGGAGCTGGCTCTCCACCGTGATGCGGCCACCATGCGCGGTGACGATGCCATGAGCCACAGCCAGACCGAGCCCCGTGCCCACACCCACGGGCTTGGTCGTGAAGAACGGCTGAAAGATCTGCCGCATCGTCTCGGGAGACATCCCTACTCCGGTATCGCGGATGTCCACGCGGACGCCCTCCCCCTCCCGAGACGTGGTCACGCGCACCTTGCCTCCGGCTTCGGTCGCCTGACCGGCATTGACCAGCAGGTTCACCAACACCTGAGCGATCTGACGAGGCCGGCCCATCAGCATGCCCACGTCGCCCAGCTCGGCCTCCACCTGGCAGTGGTAGAGCTGGCCCTGGGCAAGGCGCAGCGCGGCCTTGACCTCGACGTTCACGTCATACTCGGTGGACTGCTCGGGGCCGCTTCGCGAGAACTGACGCAGATCCGACACGATGGAGTTCACCCGCCGGATGCCATCCAGGGTGGCCGGCAGGACGTCCTCCACGTACTCCCGGAGGTGTGCGGGCAGGTCTGACTGCTTCTGGAGCTCCTGATGCAGCGAGTTGACGTTGCTGGTGACGAAGCTCATGGGGTTGTTGATCTCATGAGCAATGCCGGCGGCCATCATCCCCAGGCTGGAGAGCTTCTCCTGCACGAGGGCGCGCTCATGCGCCTGCTGCAGCAGCTCCCGCTGTTGGTTCACCTGCCCCAGCATCGCTTGAAACAAGGCGGTCCGCTTCTCGGAGACCATGAAGCTGATGCTTCCCAGCAGGGTGAATGCGAGGGGAAACAGCGGCTCGCAGCCAGTCCCGAGCGCCACCGCGTTGGCAATGGCCAGGAAGGCGATGGCCTGAGTCCGCTCCCAGCCTCCCAAGTCATAGAACCAGAGCATATGGAAGGGAATGAAGAGCCAGACCAGCAAGGACCATTGAGTCAGGAGGCCCATGAGGCTCCAGAGCAGCAGGTTGAGGATCAGTCGAGCCGTCTCCGCCCTGGCTCTGCCCAGCCGCTTTGCCAGCCAGTCAATGAGCACGGTGTTGATGAGGACCAGGACTGGAAACATCGCCGCCAGGCTGCCTGCCACCGTCCACTGTCCCCAGAACTGAAGGAAGAGTGCGAGGAAGATGAGCAGCGCTCCCACCTTCCGCAGGAGGTGGAGGTCATGGCGGGCCTGTTCTGGATTGACGTTCGCGGGTGCGGTCATTGGGCGAGCTCCAGCGGCTCCAGCCCCTTGCCGAGCTCGAACGAGGCGCCCACCGCGCCGACGACACAGGTGCGCCGCTGCAGGCCGGCCAGCTCGCGCAGGCGGAACACGGCCTCGATGCCCGTGCAGTGCGCCCCCATCAGGTGGCCGAGCTTCATCTCTCGCAGCTTGCGCCCCGTCCACGCGAGCCCCTTCTCATCGGACCTGAACAAGTGGAGCCCGCCGATGGCCGCGTGGATGGGAGCGGACCTCACCTGCTTCCGGGCAAACTCGAGGATGTTGATGATACCCGCGTGCCCACAGCCCGTGACGACCACGAGCCCCTGCTCGGTATCGACGACGAGGGACTGGTCCTCGGGGAGCGTGTCCTCGACGAGGCCTTGGGGAGACTGGACCCGGCCCTTGCCGCTCCAGTTGCGCTCGGGGTGGGTGCGAGGCACGGGCCCGGTGAGCCACACGCCGGGTGACAGCTCCACCGGCCCCGTGTGCTCGACGAAGGCGCCCCCTGCCGCTTCGTACTCGGAGCGGAAGGCGAGCATGGGGTTGTTCTCCTTGGCCTTTCCAGGGCGGCTCCAGAAGATGCCTCGGCCCACATGGGCCCTGGAGAGCGCAGCGGGATTCTTCTGGGAGAGCTCGCGGCGCAGGGTGACAAGTCCCCCCGTGTGATCGTCATGGTTGTGGCTGAGGATGACGTCGGTGATGTCCGAGAGATCGATGCCCATCTCCTGGGCGTTCTGGAGCACGGTCTGGGGGCGGGCACCCGTATCGAAGAGGATCCGCCGCCCATCCGCCTCGATCAGCGCGGCGAAGCCCCACTCGCCCACGCCCTTGTCCGCGAGCATGGTGGAGAGCACCGTCACGCGCAGGTTCTTCACGCGAGCCTGAGAGGGAGGAGGTGTCTCGGCGCGAGCGGAAGACACGAGCACGAGGGCGAGCGCAGAGCACAGCAGCAGAGGAGAGGGCTTCATAGGTCCAGAATGCGCCAGCAGGTGGCTGGCGGCCAACTCCCTTAGCGCCCCGCCGAGCGGGCATGGATGAAGCTCTCGATGCCGTCCAGGACTCGCTGCAGGCCGAACTCGAAGGCATGCTCGGGAGGGTAGGCGGAACCGTAGGCAGCCCCCGCCGCCGCGCCAACCCGGGCCGCGGTCGGATAGCGGCTGGCGTCGAAAACCTTCGCCAGCAGCGGGGCGTGAGCCTCCCACCACTGCGCATCGGACATGCCGGTGTGCTGCTCGGCCTGCGCGGCCTCCACCGAGCGGCGCGCGGCCCCTTCGACGTACCCGTTGACGAGGCTGACCATGGAGTCCATCTCCACCTCCGTAAGGCCCACCTCGGAGAGGGCGCGAAGCTCGTAGTCGTACTTGGCAATGAGGTTTGGCCCCATCACCGGCCGGCTCATCGCGATCTGCAGCATCCACCGATGCCGGTGGTAGAGCGCCCAGTTCTCCCGGGCGATCCGCTCGAGCCTGGCTCGCCATCCTCCAGCCACATTCTCCGGCCTGGCCAGCTCTCCATAGACAGCGTCCAGCATGACGTCGATCAGCTCTGCCTTGCTCGGCACATACGTGTACAGCGACATGGGGGCCACCCCCAGTTCGTCAGCGACCCGCCGCATGGACAGCGCCGCGAGCCCCTCCACATCGGCCACCCCCATCGCAGCCCGGACGATCTGCTCCACCGTCAGCCGGGGCTTGGGGCCTCGCTTCGGGCGCTGCTGGAGCCCCCACAGCAGCTCCATGCTGCGCTGAGGATCTCCACTGCCGCTGTACTCGGTGCTCACCCCGGCATTATGCCCACGCACAGAAACTCTGTACACCCAACGGAGTTTAAGGCATGGTTACTCCGTACACAGTACGCAATAAGGGGTTGCCATGACATCGACGGCGTTCGAGAAGAGAGCGCAGCAGCTTCAGCCGTTCCGCATCGAGACTCCCCAAGCCGACCTGGACGATCTCCGCACCCGGCTGGGCCGTGCCCGGTGGCCGGACGAGGTACCCGGTGCCGGCTGGAGCTACGGCGTGCCCCTGGACTACCTGAAGGAGCTGGCCGAGTACTGGCGCACGGCCTACGACTGGCGCAGCCACGAGGCCGTGCTGAACCAGTACCCCCAGTTCACCACCGAGATCGACGGCCAGAACATCCACTTCCTGCACGTGCGCTCACCCGAGCCCGACGCGCTGCCGCTGATCCTCACCCACGGCTGGCCGAGCTCGATCGTGGAGTACCTGGACATCATCGGCCCGCTCACCCAACCCCGCGCGCACGGCGGCGACCCTGCCCACGCCTTCCATCTGGTGATCCCGTCTGTGCCGGGCTACGGGCTCTCCGGGCCCACCCGCAAGGCGGGCTGGGGCACACGCCGGGTGGCCGAGGCCTGGGCCGAGCTGATGAAGCGCCTGGGCTACTCGCTCTATGGCGCCCAGGGCAGCGACTGGGGCACGTGGATCTCGCGCGAGCTGGGGCTGATCGCGCCCGAGCATGTCCTCGGCGTGCACACGAACGGGCTCATCACGTTCCCGTCCGGGGATCCGGCCGAGCTGGTGGGCCTGAGCGAAGTGGACCAGGCCCGGCTGGCGTTCGGGGAGCACTACATGCGCGAGCTGTATGGCTACAAGAAGATCCAGTCCACCCGGCCCCAGACGCTGGCCTACGGCCTGGCGGACTCACCGGTTGGCCAGCTCGCGTGGATCATCGGGGTGTTCAAGGAGTGGACCGACTGCACTGACACTCCCGAGGACGCCATCAGCCGGGACCGCCTCCTCACGAACGTCATGCTGTACTGGCTCACCAACACGGCCGGCTCCTCGGCCCGCTCCTTCGTAGAGACCCCGGACTCGCCCGAGGAGGTGGACCTGGCGGTGGAGGTGAAGCCGTCCACGGTGCCCACCGGCGTGGCGGTGTTCCCCCATGGCATCCTCCGGCCGATCCGCCGGTTCGCCGATCGCGACAACAAGAACATCGTGCACTGGTCGGAGTTCGACCGAGGCGGCACCTTCGCCGCCATGGAAGAACCCGACCTCTTCATCCGGGACGTGCGGGAGTTCTTTGGCCGCGTCCGCTGACCCGGTTGACGATCAGGGAGCAAAGGCCCACCCCTCAGGGGCCCCCATGAGCGGCCAGCCACTGGGACGCTGTGGCAACCTCAGAGGCCATGCCGATCCCCTTCCAATAGTCCCGCGCCTGGGTGGCCAGGGTCACCGCGCGCGTGCGCTCTGGGGGCCGCGCATCCCAGAGCGCACGTGCCAGCGCGAACTGCATCGCGGCGCGGATGTGCCCCTCCGGTGCAAGTGTCAGCGCACGCTCCAGCGGCGCGAGGGCCGCCGCCGGCCGGGCCTGGGCCAACAGCACCTCCCCGAGTGCGAGAAGGGGATTTGCGAGATCCGGGTGCTTCGGCCCCAGCGCCTTCTCGTGGATGGCCA
>NZ_DASPHO010000173.1:0-16017 GCF_035629615.1 Hyalangium sp.
TCGCGCGTCTTGCGCTCGGCCAGCTCCTGGAACTCGGGGGCCAGGTGCGCGACCTTGTCGGGGTGGTACTGCGCCACGAGCGCGCGGAAGGCCCGCCGCGCCTCGTCCTTGGAGGTGCCTGGGGCGATGCCGAGCACTGCCCAGGGATCGGGCGGCTCGAGCTCAGACTCGGGCTCAGGCTCGAACTCGGGCTCAGGCTCGGGCCTGGGCCTGGGCTGGGAGTAGGAAGAGGCGCGTGTGCCCCGGGATGGGGTCTCGTCCGGGGCGGGGGGGCGGCGAGAGGCCTTGGGTGCGGGAGCGCGGCGCGGTCCCGGCTTGCGCGCGGGGTCTGGCGGGGGGATGCGGGAGGTGAGCTGACTGAGCGCCTCCTGAAGGAACCAGAGGTCCTCGCGAGGCGTCGCCCGCTTGCGCACCACGGCGCGGGGGCGGCCGTTCTCGAGCAGCAGGTAGTTGCTCGCGGCCGTGTAGGCCTCCTCCCTGTTCTTCGGGTAGAGCCGCTCGGCGAGATCTCCCAGGGGATCGCGCCACATGCCCTCGACGCTGCCTTCGTCCGCGACGAGGATCTGAGTGAGGGAGTGGCCGAAGCTGGCGTCCAGCGTGTCGAAGGGCTCGCGCTCCTCGGGTGGGCGCATGTCCTTGCCATGACGGACACCCTTCACGAGCACGAGCCCACGCGTCTCGCTCACGAGCGCGAAGAGCTTGTCTCGCACCTGCCTGTCGGAGAAGAAGAGGACGTGGACCACGGACCAGAGCCTACGCGCACAGCCCCCGTGTTGTGCACCTCTCCTCTTGCATGGAAAACGTAGCCATGAGTTCCCGAGGTTACAGCCCACTCCTACCAGGCCAGGGAGTCCTGCCATGAGCGAGCACTATCCTCACATCCGGATTGACGCGGGCTTTGGACACCTCATGGTCCGCGAGGGCTTGAGCCTCAACTTCTTCCTGCGCTGCACTCACGCCGAAGCCTCCGCCGCAGTGCTGCACTCTTTGGAGACCTACGTGCGTGCGGTGGGTCCCCAGGCGCTCCGCTGGTATGCAGACGAGAACGGAGACCTGCAAGAACTCGATGAGACCGGTTGGGCGCTGACGCGACGCGAGCTGCGGGAGGGCCTCTGGCCCATCGTCCGCCTCTACGAGACTTTGGAGGTCGGAGGAGCGTACCGCTTCGAATACTACGGCAAGGATCGCGACGACCGCCCGCCACGCGATACACGAGATGCCACGTGCGCCATGAGCTTCTGGCTGCCCACCGAGTTCCTGGAGGCACAAGGTCCCTCTCGCGTCCGTGAGCTGGCACTGGAGTTGGCGGCTCCCCTGCCTTTCTGCTCTGGGTACGGAGGCCTGTCCTTCAACGGTGAACTCGATGTGGTGGGCGTCGGGGAAGAGATCATTCCGTACTGCTCTCGCTATCCGGGCATCGACCTGCTCGATCTGGAAACACTTGGCTGGAAGTTGGGGACCCGCTTTCGAGGACCCGCATGGCTCACCTTCCTTGGCCCGCCTCTGCTCAGCGAGCTAGGCGGCCCTGACACGCTCCGTTCCAGCCTCCACTCGCCTGGAACGACCGTGCAGGAACTGAAGGATGGAAGGGCCCTCGTCACCCTCGGACAGTGGCCCGAGGCTGGCGATCTCAAGCGCGGCGACAACCTCCCCGCCTATCGCGAACTGGCGCGCATCCTGGAGCCATGGCTCTTCCACAATCCGCGCCCACCCATACCCTGCTTCAGCGGAGAGGACTCTCAGCGCTGGGAGCGCCGCTTCCTCTCTTCGGCATGAGGCCCGTGGACTCGCTGATGAACGCGATGACCTTCGCTCGGAGGTTCTTCGAGGAGAACTTCGAGATCCTGCCTGGAGCGAAGCCAGCAAGCACCCGGCGGTCCCACTCGGCCGGCCCAGGCAAGAGGACTGCTCCGCGTAGGAAGTTCGGGAAGACACAGCAGGGAAAGACCCGACGCCTCCGGCGAAGACCGGTCTGCCGCCCCGAGGATGCATCGAGGAGTAGGTTCTCCAAGGCGGACCGTCACTGCCGGATGATGTGCCAGATGATCACCGCTTGACCCCTGCTCTGTTCGTGGCAACGATGCAGCCATGGGGGCGACTTCCTCGACAAGTTCAGCAGTGACATGCCCGTGCTTGAGTCGGCGCTAGCGAAGGTTCTGGCCATGCCCACCGCAGCACCCACGCTCGCTACACCGGCCTTGGAGCTAGACGCGCCCACAGCTATTGCAGGGGCTTCCGCACCGCGCATCGACGTTCTGATCATCACCGCAGTCAAGGAGGAGTATGACGAGGCACTGAAGGTCGACGATGGCGCTCTGGACGCATGGGACAAGCGCCCTGGCCCGACCGGCCTCGAGGTGGCCTTCCGCACCTACCAAGCGGCGACCGGCGCGCCGATGCGAGTCGCCCTGACACGGGCGTTGGAGATGCGGGGCGTCGCGGCCGCAAACTCTGCCTGGCCGCTCATCACCGCGTACAAGCCGTGGATCCTGGCCATGTGCGGCGTGTGCGCAGGCCGTCGGGGCGAGGTGAACCTCGGTGACGTCGTCGTAGGCAGCATCCTCTATACCTATGATACCGGTGCCATCGTTGCGGAGTACGACAATGATGGCACTCGCCATGAGCGGTTCAAAGGCGAGCCGGGCCCGTACCGCATTCCTGCGGTGTGGCAGCAGCGGGCGGAGTCGTTCATGGTGCCGGCCGACGCGCCATGGTTGGTACTGCGCCCGCGGACGCTCGAGGACCAAGGGCTCTGGCTGATGGAGCGCCTTGTCGCAGGCGAGGATCCGGCGAAGCACCCTGATCGGGCCGCGCGGTGCTCGTCGTGGGCAAAAGTCATCGAGCGACTGCGGAAGCTGAAACGGGTGACTGAGACTGGGCTTGCGCTCACGACTCACGGGCGTGCGTACATCGACGAGAAGAAGTTGCTCCATCCCGACGGCCTGCCCAAACCTGAGGAGTTCAGGGCACGTGTCGGCCCGCTCGCTACTGGCAACGACGTCGTCCGCGATCCCCGCATCTTCGATCGCTTGTCCGAGTCGATGCGGAAGGTCCTTGGCGTCGAGATGGAGGCCGCCGCCATCGGGGCGATCGCCCACCTCACCGACATCCGCATGCTCGTGATGAAGGGCGTGATGGATCACGCTGATGACGACAAGGACGATGGGTTCAAGATGTTCGCCGCCCGGGCGGCGGCAGAGTGTCTGCTCGCCTTCCTGCGTAATTGGGCAGATCTCCTCCCAGGGAAGGGTGAGGCAGAAACCGCGGTTGCTCCGGTGCAAACCGGCCACCCGTCAGTGGACCCTCCTGCCTGGGATACTAGGAGCATACCCATGACAGCCTTGCCCCTTGACCTTATCCATGTCCTCGCTGAGGAGTACCCCGATGTGCGTGACGCTCGCGCCGTGTGGGAACGAGCCGGTGGTAAGGCCAGCGAGGTCGAGAACATCTCCCGGCCACGGGACCTGTGGCAGCGGCTCTGGGTCCGGAGCATGCAGGGAGCATCGGCTCGTCCTGCGGCACTGCTGCGCTCGGCGCTGGCGGATCTTCCACGCAACTCAGTGCTTATCCACTCCCTGAAGGCGATGGCGCAACCAACGACCGCCGAAGCGGCGGCGAATCTGATTACACGGCTTGAGGCCACGAAAAGTCCTCTGCACACCAAGGGTACTCTGGAGTTGCTTGAGGACTGGAAGGAGGGTGATGGCAACGTCTCCTTCGCGGCAATCTGCCCAGCCTTGGCAGGGCACTTGTCTCCGGCCCGTCGGAGCGAGTTGCAAGAGATACTGAGTAGGCTGGCGGTGGAGATGCAGACTGGCGCCCTCAGCGGTACCGTCAACGTAGCTACCGCCGCGGTGGTCGAAGCCCTGCTCGCTGCGTTAGAGGCAACTTGAACCCGAATTCCCGCCCGCTTCCAGCGGGTGCCCGGAGACTTGGATGGCGCAACTGCTGATCGACTTGCTGGCAGCGGGTCTCATCGAGAAGCTTGATGGAGATGATGAGCGCTTCGTCAAGATGGAGCGGGCCGCGGAGACCGTGGCAAAGGAACTCCACGCCAGCCCCCAGAAGTTGATTGGGGCCATTCTTGCGGGGCTCGATCCGGACGTGCCGGCGAATGATCCCGCCATCGCGCAGGCTCAACGAGCACTGGTTGCTGAGTGGAAGTCCATGAGTTCGGTGCATACCAGCACCCCCGTCAGCTTGCTCCGGGCCATCCTGCTCGACGCCTGCGTTCAAGCAGGCGAGGGGGTTAACGCCGCGATCCTCTGGCTGACTGCGGCCGACACACTGCCGCTGGTGCACCTAGGCAAGGAGGAAACGTCGGTGCGCCGTGCGCTGGAGATACTGGCAGTTCGGACAGAGGACGTGGCTCTAGCGGTTCCCAAGATGCCGGCTAACGAACGACAGACCGCGCCTCAGGTGGCAGTTCCAGCCTCGGTGGCGGGCACGGCGCCACCCAAAGTGAATCGTGAAACTCTGCTACTGCGGATCGCGGCGACGGCTGGCCCAAACTACAAGAGCCAACAGGTGCCAAATCCGAACCCTCATTCGACGAGGCAACCGCAGGAGTGGGCCTGGGAGTTCGCTGATCGAATGAATGCGGTGCTCGCCGACGAGCTAGACGCCCTCGCCGCCAACGTTGGCAAGAACCAGTCAGAGGCCATGAAGCAGTTCCATGCATCGCAGGCCGAGTTGATCAAGGCCGTAACCACAGCCTTGACGCAGCAGCAGCAATGGCTTCAGGGTGCACTGATAACCAGCGAAGCCCGCAAGCAGGCTGAGCAGCTCCGTCTGAACGCGTTGTGGTGGTTCGAGGCACTGTATTCACGCTCACTGCGCTGCAGTTACCGGGAGTTAACGCCATCGCTCGCCGCAGTGGTGATGGCAATCGATCTTCTCAACGAGGTGTCGATACCCTCGCCCGCGAGCGTCGGCTATCTGCTGGCCGAAGCGGTCCACAGGCTACCTGCAGCAGCCTTCGACCAGCGGCCCCCGCTGTCAAAGACACTTGGCGCGCTCCGCGAAGCCCGCGGCCGACTCCCCAAGGGCTGGTTGGTTGGCCTCGGTCCTGCGGTGGTCGAGGGCCGCTTGAGTCTGCGCGACCTGATCGTGCTGGCCCTCGGAGACCGTGAGTGGGACGTCACCGAAGCGATGCGGCGCGCTGGGCTGAGCGAGGATGCTGCGGTGAGTCTCTCGGCGCTGGCCCAAGCCCTCTTCCGGCAGGAGCAGGCGGTGCGGATCGCGGCGAGGGCCCAATGAATCGGCGTTGCTCAAACGCGGCCTGTTACGCAGATGATGGCGAAGCCTGCACTCTGGGAAAGCGCGATCTTGCAGAGTGTACGTCGTGGTCGAAGGGTCCGTCGGCTCCCGAGCCTGCTGATCCAATGCCTCCTCCAACGTCATCGCGGGTTCCCTGGTCAGGTAGCGCGCTGGGACTGGCCGATCTCACCAACTTGGTCCCGCGAGGCCGCTCAATCCTGATCGGTGTGTTGGGCGCACATGACGCGGGCAAGACTACGCTGCTCACCGGCAACTACTTGCAACTCGTCCGGGGCCACGGGCTCGCGGGCGCGCGGTTCGCAGGATCTCGTACCCTGGGTGCGTGGGAGTCCCTGGCGGCGTGGACACGGTTCGACGATGCGGCCCGGCCTCCGTCCTTCCCGCCGCACACTCCCCGCGGCATCAGCCGAGTCCCGGGGCTGCTCCACCTTGCGCTCAGAGGTCAGCAAGATGAGCTCCGCGACGTGCTGCTAACCGACGCCCCAGGAGAGTGGTTCACCCGTTGGGCCACAAAGGAAAATGCACCAGAGGCGAGTGGCGCTCGCTGGATAGTGCAGCACGCGGACGCATTCCTTCTGCTTGCGGATTGCCAACGCTTGTCGGGTCCCGAACGTGGCGAAGCTCGGAGAGGTGTTCGCGAACTCGTGGAGCGATTGGGGAACCACGTCGGCCTCAGGCCTACCGTGCTGGTCTGGGCCAAAGGGGACCAGGAGCCTCCCCAGGCCATCCGCAGTGCCATCCGTCGCGCGCTGGCCGAGCGCATTCCTCATGCCTCCGAGGTGAGCACGAGCACCGAGCGTCCCGAGTCCCTGGTCCTGGCGCTGGAGACGGTGCTACTCCCCGCGTGGACACCACCGCTGGCGGCTCCTCTGGCGGATCCGATCCTGAGCCACGAGCCCTTCGCAGCCTTTCGGGGTGTTCATGCACGCTCCTGAGTTGATGCTCCTCGGTGGTCCGAACAGCGGGAAGACCCACTTCGCGGGTCAGCTCTACGGGCGGTTGCAACGACGGCCTGGAGTGCTGCGGCTTCGTAGCGACCAGGGCACGCCGCCTGATCTCAGTGCCGTGGAGGAAGTGCTTCGCTGTCTGGAGAACGGGCACGCGGCTGAGCACACGGCGGCGAACACATGGGCCGAGGTGTTGTTGCCCCTGGCCAACGATCAAGGGAATGCCGTAGACCTCCGCTGGCCAGACTACGGTGGCGAGCAACTGCGCTCGGTGTTCGACCAGCGAGCAGTGCCGGAATCCTGGCGGTCACGACTCATCACCGCGGAGGGCTGGGTGCTGCTCATTCGGCTCAAGATCGAGACAGCCTACCCCGACGCCCTTGCGGAGCTTGTCAAGCGCTCGGATGAACCGAGGAAAAGTGCCGTGCGGGCGAAGTCCTGGGACGCCAATGCGGAGTGGGTGGAATTGCTGCAGATCCTCCTGCATGTCGCTGAGCTGGGCTCGGTCATGCGCCTCCGCCGGCCGCGCCTTGCCGTGCTCTTGTCCTGCTACGACGAACTCGGGGCCGACGGTATTGCGCCGCGAGAAGTGTTTGCGAGGAGCTTGCCTCTGGTGTCCTCATTCATCGACAATACCTGGGCCCCCGAGTCCGTGAGCATCTGGGGTCTCTCAGCGCTCGGGCGACTGTTGGAGCGAGACAGCGCCGATGAGCAGTTTATCGACAACGGGCCGGAGTTCCAAGGCTGGGTCGTTCCGCCCGAGGGAGGCCCCAAGGATCCAGACCTGAGCAAGCCTCTGGCGTGGCTGCTGAGGGGCTGGTGATGGGCCCGCTTCGAGCGCGCTACGGTGCTCGGGACAACATGCATGCACTGCTGGAGTGGGAGGGCCACCCGGCCCCGCTGCCGGTGGAGTTGCTGGGATTGACAGACAAGCCCCCTGGAACCTACGCCCCCGGGGATCGCTGGTGGCCCTCCGTGGGATGCGGCCCTATCGAGGGCTGGTGGGCCCTCTGGTGGACTGAGCCGGACGATCAAGCGCGCCGTGCTGGAATGGTGCGCAGCGATGTTGCGGTGTGGCGCCTGGATGAGATCGCGTCAGTGGCTGATCTGCGTCCCGTAATGGAGTCACTCGGTGGGCGAGGCCCGATTCGTCCTCCTTCTGCCGAGATGCTAGGCGCCGTCGCCGAGGCGCTCTTGTCCTCGGACACCGGACGACCCATCGTGCGGGACTTGGACGCATGGCCAGGAGTGATTGCCGCCCTTTGGGCTCGGCTCTGGCCCGCGGCCCGGCGGGCCCTTTCGGCGCGGGTAGCTGTCAGCCCACCCCAGGGCGGCGATTCGGTCGCCCCGCCTTGGATGTTCGGGGTGCCTTCAGAGCGGGCACCACAGTGGTCAGAGCACCGAGTGATCGCCGTTCCGCCAAGCCTGACGCAGTTCAGCCGGGCGGCTCGCTGGCTGGTAGGCGAGGCGGATACGACCTTGAATGAAGTCCTTGCGGCCTGCCCTTCATTGCCAGCCGAGTTTGCGGGACTCCGTCGAGTTGCGCGCGCCGCAGACAGGCTGGAGCGCCTGCGTACGGATCCCCAGGCGGACCGCGCGCTGGAACTGCTAAGGACCCTGGTGCTCGTGGCACCGGCGCAGGATGCCGCGGCAGCGCTGAAGGAAGAGGCATTGGGAGTCTTGGAGCGCGGATTCGCAGCCGCGTCGCCGAGTTTTGTACTGTCCCTCGCGAACCTCGACCCTGCCAAGCTACCGGCGGGAGGCCCCCCCGAGAAAGCCATCAAGGACTGGATCGGCCGCCACGCCCCACGTCTTCCTTTGGAAGAGGTACCGACATTCCTGGAGATGCTGTCACCGGGCCGAGCGGAGCATTGGTGGCGCCGGGCGATGAATGCGGCGCTCTCCGAGGGCATGGTCAGTTCCGAACCCCGATGGGCAAAGGCCGCGCTGCTTTGGCTTGGGCTCCCAGGCGCTGTGGAGGCACTGCGAACTCTTCTTCCTGCGAACGATGGAGTCGAGAAGCGTTTGCTCGAGATGACCTCCGGTGTGGAGATGCCGAAGATCGCGGTGCAACAACTACGGCAGCAAGCAGCAGAGCGAAGGTGGTCCAGGCTGCATGCCTGGGCTGCGATGCAAGAACTGGCGGCGCGTGAGGCACTCCAAGCGCAGCGGGCCTTTCCCGGAGAGCCGCTTGCCGGATTGGTCCTCCTGGTTGAACGCCTGCCGGGACCCGCCGTTGTCGAAGAGGCGGTTTCGACCCAAGACGCCCAACTCACGAAACTCCTCGGGAGGAGAACGGCGCGAGAGCCTGAGTTGATACGGCCATTGGACGCCAAGCATCCTGGATGGAGGACGTTGTGGTCAGCACACGTAGCGGAAGGAGGCTCGACATGGCCTCCGGACGCGAACCGCGAGGCATTGGGGCGCGGACTCCTCGACGCCATCCTCGACGGAGACGAACCCCAGAGTCTCGTTGTAGCGCTCGCGGAGGGGCTAGCGGATGCTGCCCTCAGGCACCCCGAGCGGGCAGTGCTTTGGACGTCCTTGAGCGCAGGTGGACGAACTGCACTGCTCCCCTGGGTCGCCTCGGCCCTTGTGAAGCTCTGCGAGGAGGGACATGCCGTTTCCCTACCAGAGCCTCTACTCCTCGACGCTGTCGTCAGCAGGGCGCGCACCACCCTCCTCTCAGCGCGGGTGCTTGCGGTGTTGCTCAATTGGGACGTGCGGCTAGATGAGCAGGAGGCTCGCCGCTGGATATTCCGCCCGAAGCCCTCGGAGTGGGCTCCTGTTGCCGTCGCGCTGGGACAAGCCGTGCGTGCTAGAGGATGGAAGCACGTGGCTAGTGACCTATACGAACTGAGCAAGCGGTCCCCAGAACTTCGACCCGCAGCAGATGCCTGTCAATCATTGCTCTCCAGTTGGCAGAGATGGCTGCTCTCCTGGGGTGGAACCGGCAGCCGCTCCCCTGAGTTGAATATCGGGCCGGTCGTTCTCCGGGTTGCAGAACTGGGGGCAAATCTCGCGGATGATCGGCTGGAGGACATTTGGGAGCGGGCAGGCGGAGAACGCAAGCATCTGAAGAGTTCGGGGGCTCCGGACGTTCGTTGGCGAGAGGCCGCCACTCTGGCGCAAAAAGGGACACTCAAGGGCGGTCTCCTCGCGCTAGTTCGAGAGTTGCTCATTGACCGACCCTACAATGAAGAGCTGCGTGAACTAGAAAAGGAGCTGCGTGAACTGGAACGCGCTTTGACAAGGAATGGGTAAACGGTGCCCGGTGCCCAGCCGCTTCACAAGGTTGCGTGAGAGCGCGAGCCTGATGCGCGCTCAATGCGTCTCGCTTTGTTCGATGACTCTCGAGCGGCATGCTTCATTCCGACTGCACCTCTTTCGCTCTCCCAACCACTCCCTGTGCTGATAGACGCTCGTGAAGATGGACTCATTCGCAGTGGACCATGATGCAATCCCCACGAGGCTGAAGACGACCGCACCCTTGGCATTTCTCTTCATCTGGAGGCACGGACCACCGCTGTCACCTCCGAGCGCGAGCGCACCCGTTCGGTCGAAAACGATTTTCTCCGCGTCCGCCAATACACCCTTCAACGCCTCAGACTGAACCAACTCCTTCTTGTCCTTGACCTTGTTGTCACCGACGCGGCGAAGCTCGATCATTTGCTCGCCCGGCTTTTGCTGACCATAACCCACGCCATATCCCACCAGCTCGACACGCGTACCCACCGGCACCTCATCATCAGGCAACTCGGCGATAGGGATTTTGGCGTCTACGTCCTTTGTCAAAAACACAAGCGCCAGATCCGCTCTCACTGATTCCACGTAGTAGTCGTCCAGCCTTCGCTCGGTGCCCGCAGCAGCGGAACCGGATCCGATCAAGGTCACCTCGAACCGGGGGTGCGGCTGGACTCTTCCTGTGTAATGTCTGGTCAGCGCGTCATAGTCATCAGGGTCGTTTATCTTATCCAAGTTCTCCTGCTCAGGGTTGTAGACATAGGTCTTCACGATCACGCGTTGTTGGCACGAAGAACCGTTGAAGACCAGTCGCTCCTCGCCGTTGGGACCCTGCACCCGTCGACCGTTCTTGCAGACACAATGCCCCGCTGTTAGCACCAGACTTGGGCTGATCAGCACACCGCTGCAAATGCTCCTGTCGCGTTGCTCCACCGAGGCCTTGATCATGACACTCGACAGGTGGCGATTCGCGACGTCCGGCTTGCCAGGTCCCACGGTCAGCCGCCTCGGCGCGGGCGGCCCCTCCACGGAAGTGCGGGCGAAGCAGCCTCCGAGAACGCTCAGCAATGCAGCAGACGACAGGATCTGGATAAAAAGCCTCTGATGGTGGCGCATACCGTGTCCAGCGAAAGCGTTATTCTCCTGACGAGGGTGTCACCGGCTCTACTCTCCCCGCACGATTGATCTCCGAGAGAAGCCAGCCCCGGTAAGCGTAGGTGCTCGTGAAGGCGGTCTGTCCGCCGAGTCCCTTGACCGAAATACCGACCAGCTCCCCGCTTCTCGCGAGCCGACGAAAGCACGGTCCCCCTCCATCACCACCGAAGGCGTTGGGGCGCAAGTGCTCCCACATCACCCGTTCGTTCCCGGGCCCGGTCGCTTTCATGACCTTCGCAACGCCGAAGAGACGAACCCCATAGTTGTCCCCCGTGCTTCCTCCGTGACCGTAGCCAACCATGATGATGGATTCGTTGGGCCTGACTTCGGTGTCGGCCAGCCGAGCCGCTGGAAACCGGCCTTCCACAGGCTTATTCAGGCGAATGACTGCGAGGTTGGCATGGCTTGAAGTGGCAAGCCCCTCGCTGTTCAGCGAGATCTTGAACTCAGGATGAGGACTGACCTCCCCCTGATAGTGCCGAATGGCTTTGTCATACTCCTCAAAGTCACCCACTCCTTCGGGCGGCAGGCCGAGCATCACCGTAGCCACTGTCGCCATCTTCGCGCAGGAGGAAGCATCCATGAGGCCCTGCTCCTCGCCCGCGGGTGAAGCCGTCATCCGCTCCTGACACACACAATGCCCCGCCGTCAGGACGAGGCGCGGCGAGAGGAGCACACCGCTGCAGTGGCGCTCGCTTCCAGGCGCTACCTCGGCCTTGACGATGACCGCCGAGGAGTAGCGATTTTCGACGTCCTTCTCTCCCACCAGTGGGGTCTCTTGAGGTAGTTCCAGTGGCAACAACACGCCTCCAGGGAGCGCACCCCCATTGTGCATCCCTCGCTCATCAGACTTCGCACGCTCGGCCACAGCGGCTGCTTGCGGATGGCTTGCCGGGGCACGTGCATCCTCGGAGCAACCTCCAGAGATGATGAGCAGTGCTACTGACAGCAGCAGAAGAGACCAGATCTGGCGGCTGATCATTTGGGTGTGGAACGTTCAGAACGACGGGCTTCTGGCGTGATTCCGGAGGGTTACCTGCTTCTGAGGGACATGCGCTCAGACTATCACTCACCGCTGCGAGGCCGGAACCATGGCGCTTGAGTGGATCTTCCTCAGCCAGCACGTCCTGGGTGAACTGGGCGACGCCACCGCAACGATGGCTCGCTGGCTCTGGCAGTCCCGCGCCGCACAAGCGCGCCGGCTGTTCTGGTAGGCTGGACCCCAGAGGTTCTCCCTGAATGTCCCTACCTGGTACGGCGCTGCTCGTGTGCACGGTCCTGCTCTGGGCGACCGCTTCGACGGCCCAGCCACGCCCACCGCGCGAGAAGAAGGAGCGGCAGGCCTCCCTCCTCCGGGCCCCTGCCGATCCGGTGAGCCATGTGCGCCTGGCTGCCGGCGTGCTCACCTCCCTCTCCTTCAACGCCGCCCTCGCACGCGTCCAGGTGGAGGGCCGCGAGCGCTTCACCCGCCTGGACGTGGGCGAGCGTGCCATCTACCTCGAGCCCGCTCTGGAGCTGGCGCCCACCGAACGCCTGGCCCTTCACGTCACGTTCGCGGACGGCCGCGAAGCGGTGCTCCTCCTCGTCCCCCACCCCACCGAGGTGGATACACGGGTGGACTTCACCCTCCCGGAGCGCTCCGCTGAGACGTGCGAGCTTGACCTGGCCGCCACGCGCGCCCGCTGCGAGGCCCAGAGCCAGGAGCTGGAGCGGCAGTTCCAGGAAACATGCGCGACCCACGGACCGGCCCTCCTGGCGCTGGCCGGTGACATGAATGGAGAGTTCTCGAAGACGTCCTTCGCATGGGCGAGCACAGCCATGCTCCATGCTCATGCTGGAGTGAAGTACCGCTTGGGCAGATGGGTCGTGCTGACCGTACAGGTAGAAAACAGGGGCACGGCGCTCTGGACACCTGCTCGCGCACGCCTCACGTTCGGCACTCACCCGCCCATTCCGGTGCAGGTGGTGTTTCCTTCACGGACAGGCTTGGCCCCTGGAGCGACAGCGCGCATCGCCCTCGAGCTGAAGTTGCCCGTCCCCGGCGCTCCCCACGTGCTGGGCGCGAAGCATGACCTGACGCTGTGTGACAGCACGGAAGAGCGCTGCCTGTCCGCACTTGAAATCAATCTCGATTAGACGCGTTCCGAGGCACGGCCACCCATGGACTCGAAGCTGGACCCCATGCATCTCCCACCGGGTACGCTCATCCACGGCTGGCGTGTGGTGGCAAAGCTCGGCCAGGGCTCCTACGGCGCCGTGTATCAAGTGGAGATGGGGGGCCAGCACTTCGCCCTCAAGATTGCCCTCCACCGCGCCAGCAGCGGAGATGCGGCGCGCACAGACGCTCGCATCCGCCGCGAGCTGGCCTGTCTGTCCCTGCTCAACCACCCCCACATCGTCCGCGTCTGGGGCCACGGCCGCTGGCCGGATCCGCAGGAGGGCCTCCTCTTCATCATCATGGACCTGGTGGTGGGCTCCACCCTTGCCGAGTGGATGGAGGCCGCCCACCCCACGTTCCGGCAGATGGTGAAGCTCGTGGAGACGGTGGCTGACGCGCTGGCGGCCTCGCACGCGCTCGGCATCTTCCACCGCGACATCAAGCCCTCCAACATCCTGGTGCGAAAGAGCGACAACGCGCCCATCGTCACCGACTACAGCGTGGGCGATCACCCCCTGGCGGAGGAGCTGACAGAAGGGCCCTTGCCGCCCGGCACCCGGCGCTACCGCAGCCCGGAGGCCTTGGCATTCGAGCGCCAGCACCGCAACCAGCCGGAGGCGCGCTACCCCTTCCAGGTGACGGATGAGCTCTTCGCGCTCGGCGCAACCCTATATGACCTGCTGACGGACCCGCTGCCCACCGGGAGGCATCCACGCCAGCCGCTCAACAGCAATGTGCTGCCAGTGCCCTCACCCGCCAAGGTGAACCCACGCGTACCGCCTGCCTTGAGTGACCTGACCATGGCCCTGCTGAATCCGGATCCCCGGGTACGGCCACCGGACGCTGGCGCCGTGCGCCGCATGCTGGGGGAGCTGAAGGCGGATCCGGGCGAGGGCTGGGACGCATTGGTGTATCCGCCGTCAGCCCGGCGCGCGACGGCCATCGCTGCCCCCAAGGCCCGCTCGGGCCAGCGCTGGCGGCGGGCCTCAGCCCTCATAGGAGCCGGAGTGCTGGCCCTGCTCCTGGGGGCCATCGTGTCCAGCGCGCGCTGGCGTGACGCGGAGCCACAGCCCGTCCAAGCGGAACCCGCCCTCCAGGAGCAACCCCTCGTGCGGGGTGGGGACGTCGTGGTGGAGCCACCCGCCTCCCCCATGCCTCAGCGGAGCCTGCCGGGGTCTACTTCCCCTCCCTCGCAGAAGGAGAACAACGCCGTGAACCTCTCTCGGAGTACCCCAGAAGCCTCTGCCCCCCTCACGCCGGCCCGGAATCCCCAGCCAGCGTTCCCCCTCGCCCGTCCCAAGCCGAGCTTCAAACAGTGCACCGCGCTGATTGGCGCGCTCGCCTTCCTGAAGGCTGGCTGCGCCACCGTCCACCTGCGCCCAGAGCCGGGGGCGTGCCCCGAGGAAGCTTTAAAGGCGATGGGTCAGTTCCATATGCCTGCCAGGGGCCGCAACTCCACCTGGATTCAACCGGATTGGACACAGGAGTCCCAGCCGGACCCTGGTGTCTACGAGAGCGGGCCCATCATCGGGAAATATTGGGGCAGCCCAGGCAGCACCTGGCCGTGGCCCGAAGGCACCCTGCTGGAGGGGCACCTCTGGGTCAGTGCTCCGGGCGATCGGGTCTTCGGTCATTACACCCGCGCCCGCCTGCCGGACGGCAAGACCGTCCCCATCTGTCTGGAGATCTGCACCGAGGAAGGGGAGGCCGGGGTGGGTTGGGAGAAGCAAGGCCCCGGCCCGCGAGAGGGCACGGTTCTGATGAGAAGGTTGGTCCCTGCCTGCTGGACCGACCGCTGGCACTGAGCCCCTCTGTACACGCTCTTTACACTTTGGAGCTCCCCGCGCACACCGCCCCCCCGTACAACGTGCAACCCGTCAGGTCATTCCCTTTTTGCCTATGTTCCAGGTAGTCTTCGGTTCCTCAGCGCGCGACACTCCGTCGCGCAAGGGAGGCGCCTGCCCATGGCACAGACCCCACGTCCCTGGCTCCCCCAGGGCTTCATCCTCTTCTCTCGGGGAGATGTCTCCTACGAGCTCCTCCGGGAGCTGGAGACCAGCCACCATGGCGAGGCCACGGTGCTCGCGCGCGAGCGCACCTCCCGCTCCATTGGCCGCCAGGTGGTGGTGAAGCGCCTGCCTCTCACCGAGGTGGACGCCGCCACGCGGGAGCTCATCCGCGCGCGCCTCGAGGAGGAGGTCCGCCTGGCCGCGTACCTCCAGCACCCGGGCATCGCGCGGGTCCACGGGCGCCATGAGACCCGGGACAACCTCTTCGTCATCCTGGACTTCGTGGAGGGCTGGAGCCTCAACACGCTCCTCACCACCGCCATGATGCGCGGCACCCGCTTCTCCGAGGCCTTCGTCCTCCACGTGGGCGCGCAGGTGGCCAGCGCCTTGCACCACGCCCACACGCGCGTGGACGAGCAGGGCCAGGCGCTGTCCATCCTCCACCGCGACATCAACCCCACGAGCATCATCCTGGGCCCGCTCGGCGAGGTGATGCTGACGGACTTCGGCCTCGCCCGCTCTCGACTCCCAGGCCGCCGGCCCACCACCCTGCCGCGCCCCAGGGGCAGCGTCTACTTCGCCTCGCCCGAGTCCCTGCTCGGCGGAGGCATGGATGCGCGCTCGGATCTCTTCTCACTGGGCCTGGTGCTGCTGGAGCTGGCCACCTGGAACCACCTCTACAACCTGGACTCGGCGGACTGGGAGGCGCTGCCGGGGACGCTCACCCTGCCCCTCCAGGAGCAGGTGCTCGGCGCGCTCGTCACGGCCGTGGAGGCGGAGCTGCCGGACGAAGTGGACGACCTCATCCTCCGTGCCGCCACCTACAGCCCGGCAGAGGTGGCGTGGCTAACAGGGCGGCTGACCGAGCCCCTCCGCGGTATCCTCCAGCGCCTGCTCCAGAGAGAGCCCGCCGCGCGCTATGCGACCGCGGCCGAGCTGGAAGCGGACCTGCGCGCGTGTCTCGCCGCGTCCGGGCAGAGGTACGGCGCCGCCGAAGCGGCCACGGAAGCCCGTGGCTCCCTGGCCGAGGCCCGCACGAAGCAGGAGCTCGTCACGGCCGTGGAGCCAGGAGTCTTTCCGGACTGCCTCCCCCTGCCTGCCGAAGTCATCACCACCGAGTCCGGCCGCACCTGAGGCCAGGTACCGCCGCCGCCCCTGCTCCTCCTTGTCTCCTGCCCCGCTCCCGCTGGGCGGGCCGGAGTGTCTGTGCCCAAGAAGCAAGAGC
>NZ_DASPHO010000174.1:0-10785 GCF_035629615.1 Hyalangium sp.
CTCGACGCTGGTGTGCACGGAGCTCGTCTACAAGTCCTACACGCCCTCGCAGGACGTGAAGGGCCTCCGGATCGGGCTGGTGGACGTGGCCGGCCGGCGCACCCTCCCCGCCAACGAGATCGTCAAGCTGTTCGACCAGGAGTATGACAAGCCGGACCGGCAGCTGGACTTCGTGGCCTTCCTGGACGGGCGCGAGGACAAGAAGGGCGCTATCGAAGAGGATGTCCTCACGTTCCGCCAGACCTACCAGCGGATGAAGTGGGATATTGCCCAGAAGTAGCCCCGGTCCAGCGAGGCAGGATCCATGACGGAAGAGATGGCCCAGGAGATGTTGGAGCTGGCCCAGCCGCTCTTCGAGCGGATGATCGCCCAGCAGCAGGCCAAGGTGCTGCGCCTGGCCCGCGAGGCCGTGCCCAACCTCAGCCCGGAGGAGGTGCGCAACGCGCATGACTTCCCGGAACTCAAGGAACATCCCACCTTCGAGTACGAGGATGGAATCCTGGCAGGGTTGATCTCGGCGCAAATGGCGCTCCGGGCGGAAATCAAGGGTCGACTTCCACACCGGCCCCCCCAAGGGCCCTGACAACCGGTCGCCTGCCTTTGCCGTTCGCCCTCGGCTGGGTTAGTCCTTGCGCCGTGAACTCTCCTTCCGGATTCGGCTCCCCGCTTGCTCGGGAGCGGTTGGTGTCAGCCCTCGCTGCGGATCCGCCACGGCTGGATCTGGCGGCGCTGGCCATTGCCACGCTGGCCAACCCCTCCCTGGACGCGCCGGCCTGCCTGCACACGCTGGATGCGCTGGCGGCGCGGGTCCAGCTGGAGGTGGAGCGTCACATTGAGGAGGGGCCGTCCCTGGCGCGCCTGCGGGCCCTGCGCCATGTGCTGGCGGACATCGAGGGCTTCCGCGGCAACCAGAACGACTACTACGCGCCGGAGAACAGCTTCCTGGACCATGTGCTGGAGCACAAGATCGGGCTGCCCATCTCCCTCTCGGTGGTGTACCTGGAGGTGGCGCGGCGAGCGGGGATCCCCCTGTACGGGGTGGCATTCCCCGGCCACTTCCTGGTGGCGTGCAACGCGGGGAACCACAAGCTGGTGATCGACCCGTACCACAACGGCGACATCCTCACGGAGACGGGGTGCGAGGAGCTGCTCAAGCGGGTGGCGCCGCAGCTCCGCTTCGATCCGGCCAAGCTGGCGCCGGCGCCGGTGGAGCTCATCACCTACCGCATGCTGTCCAACCTCAAGCGCGTGTACCTGGAGCACGAGGACGCCGAGCGCGGCCTGACGGTGGTGGACCTGCTGCTGCTGCTGGCGCCGGACCATCCGGGGGAGCTGCGCACACGCGCGCTGCTGCTCTCGAAGGTGGGGGCGTTCCGGGCCGCGCTGAAGGACGTGGAGCGGTGCGTGGAGCTGTCCCCCGAGGCGCCGGATCGCGAGCGGTTGGATCTGATGTCCAAGGAGCTGCGCGAGCGGCTGGCCAACCTGAACTGAGCCTGGAGGCCCTGTGTCCCAGCCCCCCCGCCCATGGCCGCGTCTGCGGCGAGGGCTCGAGCATGACTACACGATCCTCAAGGTCCGCGAGGACATGTACGCGGACCCGCGCACCGGCCATGAGCACCCGCGCGTGTTCATCGACACGCCAGAGTGGTGCAACATCATCGCCGTGACGCCGGAGGATCAGCTGGTGCTGATCCGGCAGTACCGCTTCGGGATCCAGGAGACGACGCTGGAGATCCCAGGTGGGCTGGTGGAGAGGGGCGAGGAGCCCGCGGTCGCCGCGGCGCGCGAGCTGGAGGAGGAGACGGGCTATGTGCCAGGGCGCCTGGTAGAGCTGGGCTCGGTGCATCCCAACCCCGCGCTCCAGGGCAACCGGTGCCACTCCTTCCTGGCGCTGGACTGCGTGAAGCGCCACGAGGGCCAGCAGGACCATGGCGAGGACATCACCGTGGAGCTGCACCCGCGCGCGGAGGTGCCGCGCCTCATCCTCGAGGGCCAGATCACCCACTCGCTCGTGGTGGTGGCCTTCTTCCTGGAGCGGCTGCGCGCGGAGGCTGCCAGGTAGGGACAGTCCTCGGGCTTGCTGACCCCTGAAGCTCTCGGTGTATGGTCACCCCATGAGGATTGCTCTCCTGGGTGCCGGACGCATCGGCCAGATCCACGCCGCCAACATCCACCACCACCCTGGCTCGCAGCTGCACGCCGTCGTCGACGTGAACGCCGCGGCCGCGAAGTCTCTCGCCGAGCGCTATGGCGCGAAGGGCTCCACCGATGTGGACGCCGTCCTCGCGGATCCCGCCGTGGAGGGCGTCTTCATCTGCACCTCCACGGACACCCATGTGGAGCTGATCCTCAAGGCCTCGCAGCGCAAGCTGCCAATCTTCTGCGAGAAGCCCATCGACCTGGACCTCGCGAAGGTGGACACCTGTCTGAGCGAGGTGTCGCGCTCGGGCGTGCCGCTCGTGCTCGGCTTCAACCGCCGCTTCGACCCTCACTTCCGCTCCCTGCGCGACGCGGTCCGCCGCGGTGAGGCCGGTGACATCGAGATCGTCAAGATCACCAGCCGAGACCCAGCCCCTCCGCCGCCTGCCTATGTCCGCGTCTCTGGTGGCATCTTCCGCGACATGATGATCCATGACCTGGACATGGCGCGCTTCCTGCTGGCCGAGGAGCCCGTCGAGATCTTCGCCACGGGCTCCTGCCTGGTGGATCCCGGCATCGGCGAGGCCGGCGACATCGACACGGCGATGGTGATCCTCAAGACCCGGCGCGGCGCGCTCTGCCACATCGACAACAGCCGGCGCGCCGTCTACGGCTATGACCAGCGGATCGAGGTCTTCGGCTCGAAGGGGATGCTCCAGGCGGCCAACCCGCCTCCCACCACCGTCACGCGCTACACGCGCGACGCCGTGCTCACCGACAAGCCGTACAACTTCTTCCTGGACCGCTACCCCGAGGCCTATCGCGCCGAGCTGGACCACTTCCTCGAGGTCGCCGCCGGCCGCGCGGAGCCCCTCGTGACAGGCCACGATGGCCGCGCAGCCCTCGTCCTCGCCGACGCCGCGCTCCAGTCCCTCAAGCTCGGCAAGCCTGTCCCGATCCCCCAGTGAGCAGGCCCACCCGGTGGCCCGCTCGCTGAGCTACGGCAGCATCCGCTCCCGCACCCACTCCACGAGCTGCTGGTACCCTGCGAGGAACTGCCGCAGCGTGTGGACCGAGGCCCCATACCCGGCGAACTCCTCCGGGCGCATCCCCTCCTCGTCATAGGCTCGAACGAAGTCCGGGAACTTCCGGCGGAGTGTGTCGACGATCTCCGATGCGATGGGCTCGGACAGCGTCTTGCGCGGCGCGATGTCCGAGGCGTTGAACTGCTTCCACCACCCGTACGGGATGCTCTGGATCGACTCTTCTCCAATGAGCTCCGACCAGTGCAGGTGGTGACGGTATGCGGCCGCGAGCAGCGTGCTCCGGTACTGGCGCTGGAGGAACAGCTGGCGCGCCCGCTTGAACACGGCGATCCCCGCCCAGTTCAAATACCCAGGGTCCACGAGGATGGAGTCCCGCTCGGCCGCCCGCTTCAGGTGGTCGTCGAGCCGCCCCACCATGATCGTCACGTAGGGGTGCAGCCGCTCCCGAGGCACCCCCGCCCGGATCGCCCGATCCATCCCCCGCTCCAGCGCCTCCGCCGTGGCGAGCACCTGCGGCACGGTGAAGCTCACCGTCGCGTTGACGTTGATGCCCTGGGCCGTGAGCTCCTCCATCGCGGCAATGCCCTCCTTTGTCGCCGGGCACTTGATCGCGATGTTGGGCGCGAGCGCGGCGAGCGTCACCCCGTGCTCGATCATCCACTCCGTGGACCGGTAGAGCTTGGGGCTCACCTGGACGCTGAGGTACCCCTGGCGGCCCTTCGTGGCCTCGTGGATCGGCAGCAGCAGGGCGGCGGCGTCCCTCGCGACGGCCTCGATGAGCTTCCAGGCCACGTCATCCTCGGTGTCACCAGGGTTCTCGCGCAGGATGCGATCGAGCACGGGGACCCACCTCGCCTTGTCGCCGCTGACGGCGGCCCCGACGATGACGGGGTTCGAGGTGGCACCAACGGCGCCGTTCTGGATGGCCTCCGCCAGCTCATGGAGCGCGCAGGAGTCGTTCCAGAACTCGGTCCCCAGCGCGACGGTCTGCTGCATCCGGGATGAGGTCTCAGACACCCGCCGTCTCCCGGATGTAGCGCCGCCCGCGGAGCGCATACTCGAGAGGATTGGCCTTCGCCGGATCCTGCTCGGCCTCCACGATCCACCAGCCTGAGTACCCGAGCGCAGCCAGGTGCTCGAAGATCGGCTTGTAGTCGATCCCCCCATCTCCCGGGACGGTGAAGGCGCCGGCGCGAACGGCGGCCTCGAAGCTGTGCCCCTTGGCTCGGACGTCCGCCACTACCGCTGGGCGGATGTTCTTCAGGTGGACGTGCGCGACGCGCTTCCCATGAGCGCGCAGCACCGCCAGCGAGTCTGAGCCCGCGAACGCAAGGTGCCCCGTGTCGAGCAGGAGGGAGAGCACCTTCGTCCGCTCCATCAGCCGATCCACGTCGCGCGAGTCCTGGATCACCGTGCCCATGTGGGGGTGGTAGGCCACCTTCATCCCCGAGGCAGCAGCCCGCTCGGAGAGCCTGTCGAGCCCCTCGTAGACGCGCGTCCAGGCGCTCTCATCGAGCAGCTCCAGGCCGGAGGCGAAGCGCAGCGGCTTCGAGCCCTCCGAGTGGATGGCGTGCGTGCACTCGGCGACGATGACCACGCGGCTCCCCGCGGCCTTGAGCCGGGCCAGGTGCGCGTCGAAGGCCTTCTCCTCGTCGGGGTAGGGCCTGGAGGCTAGGTAGGTGCTGTGCCACCCGGAGGCGAGCCTCAGCCCGTACTGTTCGAGCAACCTCCGGACCTCACCGCCCTCCTGCGGGAACCGGTGGCCCAGCTCCGTGCCCACGTAGCCCGCCTGGCGCATCTCGCTCAGGCACTGCTCCAGCGTGATCGATGCCCCGAGATCCCGGAAGTCATCGTTGCACCAGTTGATGGGCTGGGCGCCCACCTCCACCTCGAGACCCTTCTGCATTGCGCGTCCTCCGCGAGCGGCCCGTCAGTAATGGAACCGCCGCTTCTTCTTCGCTTCTTCATACGCCGCGTGCTTCTCCTGCACTGAAGAGGAGGAGCTCACCTCGGCAATGGGCACGTCCCACCAGGAAGTCCCTGGCAAGCCCGAGCTGGTCTCGAGCGGGACGTAGATGAGGCAGCTCGTCGGCTGGGCCCGCGCCTCACGCAGCGCACGGGAGAGCTCGGCGGCGGTCGTCGCGGTGAAAGCCTTCGCCCCCAGGCTCTGGGCGTTCTGGACGAAGTCGACGGCGAGCGGCTCGCCTTCGAGCCGGCCCCCCTTCCTGGCGCGGAACTCGTTGCCGAAGCCCCGGCCCCCCGAGCCGCGCTGCAGGTTGTGGATGCACTGGTAGCCGTGGTTGTCGAGGAGGACGACGGTGAGCTTCGCCCCCTCCTGGATTGATGTCAGCAGCTCCTGGCTCAGCATGAGGTAGCTGCCGTCACCCAGCAGCGCATACACCTCACGCTCGGGACGCGCGAGCTTGACGCCAAGCGCACCGGCGATCTCGTAGCCCATGCACGAGTAGCCATATTCCGAGTGGTAGTCGTCCGCTTCCTTCGCACGCCAGAGCTTGTGGATGTCGCCGGGGATGCCGCCCGCCGCGTGCACGACCGTGGAGCCGGGGCCCGCCTCGTCGTTGAGGATGCGGATCACCTCGGCCTGCGTGAGCCGGCCATCCGGCGAGCGCGTGAGCTCCTCGCGGGTCCTCGCCCACTCCTCCCGGGCCGAGGCGATCTCGGCCCCATAGCCCTGGGGGATGTGCCACCCCTCCAGCGCCTTCGTGAGGTCCTCGAGCGCCACCCTCGCGTCACCGACGAGCGGGAGCGCTCCGTGCTTGGCGGCGTCGAACGCGTTCACGTTGATGGCGATGAAGCGCACCCCCTCCGCCTGGAACTGGGTCTTCGACGCCGTCGTGAAGTCCGACAGGCGCGTGCCCACGACGAGGACGACGTCCGCGTCCCGGGCCAGCCGGTTGGCGGCGCCCGTCCCCGTGACGCCAACAGCCCCCAGACAGGCGCCATGCGTGTCCGGCAGGGCGCCCATACCAGCCTGGGTGACACCGACGGGGACGCCCGTCGCGTCCGAGAACCGCCGGAGCGCCTCTTCGGCCGCGCCGTAGTGAACTCCACCGCCTGCGATGCAGAACGGCCGCCGGGCCCGCCGCAGGAGCGCCGCGGCCTCCTCCAGGCGCTCCCGGGAGCATGGCCGACGCTCGACGACGTGGACCCGCTCCTGGAGGAAGTGCGCCGGACAGTCGAAGGCCTCGGCCTGCACATCCTGGGGGAGACACAGCGTCACGGCCCCCGTCTCCGCGGGATCGGCGAGCACCCGCATGGCCTCGGGGAGCGCGTACAGGATCTGCTCGGGCCGCTGGATCCGATCCCAGTACCTCGACACTGGCCGGAAGCAGTCATTGACGCTCACGTCCATCGAGTGAGGGAACTCGAGCTGCTGCAGCACGGGCTGGGGACTCCGGCTGGCGAAGATGTCCCCGGGCAGCAGCAAGACGGGGAGGCGGTTGATGGTGGCCGTGGCCGCGCCCGTGACCATGTTGGTGGCGCCCGGCCCGACGGAGCTGGTGCACGCGAAGGTGGAGAGCCGCTTCCGGGCCTTCGCATAGGCGATGGCCGTGTGGACCATGCCCTGCTCATTCTTGGGCTGGAAGTAGGGCAGCTCGCCCTCGTGCTCCTCCAGCGCCTGGCCGATCCCTGTCACGTTGCCATGGCCGAAGATGCCAAAGACGCCCCGAAAGAAGCGGTGCACCTCGCCATCCCGCGAGACGCGCTGCGCCTCGAGGAACCGGACGATCGCCTGCGCCAGAGTGACCCGGACGGTCTTGCTCATGTCATCGCTCCCCTGCGTTCCCTGGCCGCCAGCCCTGCTGCTGGGCGTCGAGCACCCACCGGTGCTCCTCGCTGAACTCGAAGCCACGGTAGGGGTTGCCCGGCTTGTGCCGCACGACCCACAGGTAATACATGCCATAGCCCGGCGCGGAGACCTGGGGGTGATCGAGTCCTCCCTGGATCTTCACCGTGTCGTACTGCCTCACCTTGTGGACGTCCTCCCCCAGCTCGGCGTGGCCGTAGCCCTGCGGAAGCGTGAAGCGGTAGTGGTAGATCTCCGTCTGGGCGTGGTGGTGCGGCGGGTAGCTCGACCAGCGGCCCGGGTAGTTGATCACCTCGCCGATGACGAGGTTCGACTCGGGTCGGTGCGTCAGATCGAAGGCCAGGCGCACCGTGCGCAGCGCCCCCTCCTGGACGAGCCCCTTGCCGCGCAGCTCGTCTTGGATGTCCTGGGGGAAGAAGAGGCGCGGCTCGAAAGCCTTCGGGTTCGTCGCGCACACGACGCCCCACTCTACCTCTTGGCTCGTGGCCTCGATGCGGACGCGGGTGCCCGCGGGAATGTGGACCACCGTGGGCGCCTCGTCGAAGAGCGAGGCCCTCGCCACCGTCGTCCGTCTGCCCTCGAGCTCCACCTCCGCCTGGCCCGAGAACAGGATCCAGGCGGTCTCCTTGGCAGCGGGCTCGTGGAGGCTCTCGCCGCGGCCCATGCGGTGGACACCGAAGTCGATCCCTGTATCCAGCTCGGCCTCACCCTCTCGCGTGATCCAGGTGAGGCCGCGCGGGAACCCCCCACGGTGGCGAGTAATGACGGCTGCTCTCGCCTGGGTGCTGTCGGCCATGACCCCTCCCTGCAGGTTGAGCACTCCGGCCCGGCCGACGTTAGCACGCTCCCCTGGCAGAGCTGCCTAGGGCGTCGGCGTCAGCTGGCAGCCGCAGCCACAATCGTCAAAGAACGCACTCTCCCCCGTGTTGCACACGAACCGGAGCGTGGCGCACTGGGCGGGAGCCTGCGAGACGTAGCGCCGGTTCGGATCCTGGTAGTTGCAGGTGCCCTGCGTGTTCTGGCACCCGCAGCCACAGTCATTGAAGAACGCCGTGGAGCCCTCGGGGCACTTGAAGAGGATGGCCGCGCACTGGGCGGGATCCCGGGAGACGTAGCTCAGGTTCGGATCGCGGTAGTCGCACTTGGGCTTCTTCTCCGCATAGGGATCGACGCAGACGCCGCCGCAGTCGGCGCCGCCCTGGGTCGGATCACAGGAGTCCTTGGGATCATCCACGCAGCTGAGCCCCTCGGGGCACGGGATGGCGGCGATGCCTCCGCAGAACTGGCCGCCCGTCGGCTTCCCACCTCTCGTGGCCTCTTCAGCCTGACCGACAGCCCCCATGACCAGCACGCCCAGCAACAGTAATCGGGTGAACATAAGACCTCCTCTTGCAAGGAGAGATCACCCCCCAGAGGCCGGTCCGGAAGGGGGCGGACAGGCAACCAGCCTCTCCTCCGAAGGCACCAGGCCCGTCCGGCTCGGCAGGAACACTCCTGGCGGCGCGCTCAGCGCTTCGAGGCCTTGCGGTTCCAGGTGCCAGAGCGGCCACCCGACTTGTGCTCGAGCTGGACGCGCTCGATGACCATGCCCCGATCCACGCTCTTGCACATGTCGTAGACGGTGAGGGCCGCCGCGCAGGCCGCGGTGAGGGCCTCCATCTCCACGCCAGTGCGATCCACGGTGCGGACCTCGACGCGGACCTCCAGCCCGTCCTCGAAGGGAGCGAGCGTCACCTCCACGCCGGAGAGCGCGATGGGGTGGCAGAGCGGCACCACGTCCGGGGTGCGCTTGGCGGCCATGATGCCGGCGAGCCGGGCCGCGGCCAGCACATCCCCCTTCTCCACCTTCCCCTGCTGGATGCGCGCGAGGGTTGCGGGGAGCATGCGCAGGCGCGAGGTGGCCACGGCCACCCGGCCCGTCTTCCGCTTGCCTCCAACGTCCACCATCCTCACCGCGCCACCCCCTGCGCCACGGCGGCGAGCAGATCCTCAACGATGTCCTCAGGCTCCTCCAGCCCAACGGAGACGCGGATGAGGCTCTCACGGATACCTGCGGCAGCGCGCTCCTCGGGAGTCATCCGGCGAGCGCTGGCGCTGGCCGCGTGCATCACCAGCGTGCACACGTCCCCGAGCGACGGCCCCGGCCGCGCCACCTTCAGCGCCTCCAGGAAGCGGAAGGCCTCGGGCCGGCCCGCGCCCTTGATCTCGAACGCCACCATGGGGCCGAAGCCGCCCTCCAGCACCTCGCGAGCCACCGCATGATCCGCGTGAGAGGGCAGGCCCGGGTAGTAGACGCGCTCCAGCAGCGGGGACTCGGCGAGGCGGCGCGCCACGTGCGCGGCGTGCTCGAAGTGGGCCTTCATGCGCACGTGGAGGGTGCGCAAGCCCCGCTGGGTGAGCCACGCCTCGAAGGGCCCCAGCACGTCCCCCGCGATCAGCCGCTGGGAGCGCAGCGAGGCCATGCGCTCACGCGAGCCGCTCACCGTGCCGGCCAGCGCGTCGCTGTGGCCGTTGATCCACTTCGTCGCGGACTGGACGGCATAGTCCGCCCCCAGCGAGAGGGCGCGCTGCCCGTACGGCGAGGGGAAGGTGGCGTCCACGGCGAGCGCCGCCCCTGCCTCCTTGCAGGCGCTCGCCAGGGCGCGGATGTCCGGCACGGAGAGCAGCGGGTTGGTGATGCTCTCGGCGAGCACGAGCTTGGGCCGCAGCTCGGCAATGCGGTCGGGCGCGTGGGGATCCGTGAGCACCAGCGGGTGCAGCTCCACGCGGGCGCGGGCGCACAGCGTCTTGAAGAGCAGGCGCGTGACGCCATAGCCGTCCGCGGGCATGACGACCCGGTCCAGCGCCTGGAGGTTCTGCGCCTCGAAGACGGCGCGGAGCGCAGCCATGCCGCTGGCGTAGGAGACGCACGCCTCGGCCCCCTCCAGCGCCGCCACGGACTCCTCCAGGAGCGCGGTGTTCTGGGCGCTGATGCGCGAGTAGACGTAGTCCTTGCCGTCCAGCGCCCCATCCAGCTCCTCGCTGCTGTCGAACCAGCCCACCGTGGACATGTGGATGGCGGGGGCCAGGGGCTGGGACGTGCTGCCCACCAGCCGGCTGCCCGCGTGGACAGCCACCGTCTTCTGACTCAGCCGCTTCGGGCTCATGTCGGTTACCTCGAGGAGCGGGGGCCCACGCTCACTTGCCCTGCTCGATGAGCCAGCGCTCGGCCTCGATGGCGGCCATGCAGCCGGTGCCCGCAGCGGTGACGGCCTGCCGGTAGACGGCGTCCTGCACGTCGCCGGCGGCAAAGACACCCTCGATGTTGGTGCGGGTGGTGCCTGGCTCCGTCTTGAGGTAGCCGTTCTGGTGCGTCTCCAGCACGCCCTGGAAGAGCTGGGTGTTGGGGACGTGGCCGATGGCGACGAACAGGCCCGTGGCGGTGAGGAGCTGGGTGTCGTTCGTCTTCAGGTTGCGCACCACCGCACCCGTCATGCCCTGCTCGTTGCCCACCACCTCGTCTACCGCGCTGTTCCACATGACGGAGATCTTCGGGTTGTTGAGCACGCGATCCTGCATGATCTTCGAGGCGCGCAAGGTGTCTCGGCGGTGCAGCAGGGTGACGTGGTTGACGATCTTCGCCAGGTAGGTGGCCTCCTCCATGGCGGTGTCGCCGCCGCCCACCACCAGCACGTCCTGCTTCTTGAAGAAGGCCCCGTCACAGGTGGCGCACGCAGACACCCCGCGGTTCTTGTAGATATCCTCGCCCTTGACGCTCAGCCACTTGGCGGT